>JBFHME010000139.1:0-9484 GCA_041594435.1 Acidimicrobiales bacterium | reverse complement strand
GAAGAACGGCGCCATCATCGCCATGGCCGCGGCCGCCTCGGGATCATCGGCGGTTGTCGGGTCGGCGGCCATGGCCGCCGACCCGACAACCGCCGATGATCCCGAGGCGGCCGCGGCCATGGCGATGATGGCGCCGTTCTTCGAGGAGCCGATGCAGGTGCGGACCATCGGCGATCGCTCCTGGATCAAGTGGGGCCTGCTCGCCATGTTCGGCGTCGGCGACAAGTGGCTGGAGACCGACGTCGAGAGCTCCGGCGATCTGACCCAGGACTTCGGCTTTGACGCCGAGACGCCCGCAGGCATGCTCGGCGGCCTGGCCGACAGCGGCACCCCCGTGGTGTTCGTCGGCGACGAGGAGCTCCGGGGCATGACCGCATCCCGCTACCGGTCCGAGATCGACGTCGCGGCCATGACGGCCGAGCAGCGTGAGGCCTTCGGCGCGGATGTGCCCGTGGACGGGACCTACATCCTCGACCTCTGGATTGCCGATGACCTGGTGCAGCGTTTCCAGATCGAGATGACCGACCTCGGGCAGACGGCGGACGACGACCTGGCCTCGATCATCATGGTCTACGACCTGTTCGACCACGGTGGCGACGTCGCCATCAACCCCCCGTCGCCCGACGAGGTGGTGACGGAGGCCGAACTCGGTTTCGACATGGGTGACTTCCAGGGCTTCGGCAGCTGACGGCCGCCGTCAGTCGATCGACGCCGCCAGCCGTTCCAACGCCTTCCGGAGCTCCGTCGCAGCCTCGCGGCCGAACACGGTCGATCCGGCTTCGTAGCGCTGCTCCAGGTATTCCTCCGGCGTGACCCAGTATCCGCAGTAGTCGCCGGCGTACCCGATGACCGATGCCGTGATGTTGTCGGTGTCGGCGCCGTCGGCGGAGCCCGTCGCCGCGATCATCGCCTGCTCGATCCGCCAGCCGTTCATCACCGTCGGCTCGCCCGGCACGGTCGCAAAGACGTGATCGGCGACCCGGATCACATGCAAGGGGAAGGAGCCCGGGATGCCCCAGTCGAACACCCGGCGGGCTGTGAGTGGCAGCTTCACGCCGTTGAACCACGGGGTCTTCGGGTGTTGGGGGTCACCGGGAGGGAACCGTCGCCTCTCCATCTCCTTCACCCGGGGGCTGTGGATCCCGGCTTCGAGTTCCGGCCACAGTTTGGTCGGCCCGTCGACTCCGGCGCCGAGTTGCGTCATCCCGTAGATCGGGCTGGGGAGAACCTCGTCGGCCCGCCAGTCCTCGTGGGCGACGGAAAGGGTGAACGGCTCGGGTTCGGCCGCGGCCAGGAGCCCGACGACGGTGTCGCCGACCCGCCGTCCCAACCCCGAGGCCAGGTCCGCCCCCTGCGCATCGGCCGCCGTCTCGAACGGGGGGAGCACGTGACCGTCGTCGTCGAGCGTCTGCGGTGACACGTCGCCCGCCGACCCGCCGCCGAAGCCGACGATGGTCCCGTCGGTGGTCTCCACGTGGTGGCGGGCCCAGCCGTAGAGGTCGGCGCTGAACGTGGACCAGGCCGGGCCGAGGGAATTGGGGTGGACCCCGTACCAGGCCAGCGCTCCCCGTTGCCGCCCGTCGTCGCTGCGGGCCACGAGCAGCGTCAGCCGAGGGTCCCGGTAGCGGGCGGCCTTGCGGGGCTCGTCCGCGAGATGGCGACCGGGTCCGTTGGTCACGAAGTCGTCGATCACCTCGCACGGATAGTGGCTCCAGGCGGGCGTGGCCCGATTGTTGCCGACGCCGTCGACCAGCCCTCGCACTACGGTCGCCCCGCCCGCCGACAACCCGGCGACGGCCTCGTCGACCGCTCGGCCGATCCGGTCGATCAGCCGGTTCCTGTGCCGGCTCAGGCCCAGCGGCAAGGTGGCGCCGAGCGCGAACAGCCAACCGCCGTAGGGCTGACCCGGTCCGCCGTGGGTGTGGGAACCGCAGAGCACGAGCTGGGAGCGGTCGAGCCCGGCTCCGGCCGCCACGGCTTCCCAGACCGGACGTGACCCGCACTGAAGATCGCCGTTGACGAACACGACACGCCGCCCGTCGGCGTCTTCGAGGGCGATGGCCGTTGCGTGGAGTTTCTCGGCCGGGTCGGTCGGTGGTTTGGCCAGCAACGTTCCGAATCCGATCCCCCAACCCCCGGTCGGTCCCTTCCTGGCCGGGGTGATCTCGACACGGCCGACGCCGATTCGGCATCCGTCCATGACACTCACCTGTCCTCTCACGGGTTCGAGCCCGAACCGGACGCTAGCACGACGGGGTGTCGCCGGGCCTGCCGCTCCGGCAGTTCGACCGGCCGGGTCGTCGAGCGCTACGTTGTGGGACAGTTTGCACATCCCGATCCAGGAGCGCGCGCATGGTCAGTGTCGACCCCCGTCTGTTGAGCAAGGCCCACTACCGCTGCATCGGTCCGACCCGCGGTGGGCGGGTGGTGGCCGTGGCCGCCGATCCGGTGCGCCAGAACGTCTTCTACTTCGGCGGGGTGGCCGGCGGCGTGTGGCGTTCCGATGATGCGGGCCTCTACTGGGAGCCGATCTCCGACGGGCAGCTGACCGCGTCCTCCATCGGCGCGCTGGCCGTGGCCCCGTCCGACGGCAACGTGATCTACGCCGGAACCGGTGAGGCGACGATCCGCATCGACGTGACCCACGGCGACGGCATCTACAAGTCCACCGACGGTGGCAAACACTGGGCCCACATCGGGCTCGACGATTCCCGCCACATCGGCGAGATCGTGGTGCACCCATCCGATCCCGACACGGTCTACGTGGCCGTACTCGGTCACGCGTTCCGCGACTCGCCCGAGCGGGGCCTCTACCGATCGACCGACGGTGGCGCCAACTGGGAGCGGGTGCTGTACGTCAGCGATCGGGCCGGTGCCATCGACCTCTCGATCGACCCCAACAACCCCCGCATCCTGTTCGCCACGATCTGGCAGGCCCGTCGCACGTTCTGGTCGATCGATTCCGGCGGTCCCGACTGTGGCCTGTGGCGCAGCCTCGACGGCGGCGACACCTGGGAAGAACTGACTGCTCCCGCCAACGAATCGGCCGAACGCTCCAACGGCCTCCCCGACGGCACCCTGGGCAAGATCGGGGTGGCCGTCTCCCCGGCTCAACCGGGGCGTGTCTGGGTCATCGTCGAAGCCGAGAAACGGAAACGTGGGCTCTACCGGTCGGACGACAACGGCGACTCCTGGACCAAGGTCTGCTCCAAACCCGATCTGAGTTGGCGACCCTGGTACTACATGCACGTCGTGGCCCACCCCACCGAGTCGAACGAGGTGTTCGTTCTCAACCAGAAGGCGTGGCGGTCGATCGACGGCGGCGAGACCTTCGACGAGTTCGTCACCCCGCACGGCGACAACCACGAGCTGTGGATCGACCCGACCAACCCCGATCGGATGATCGGCGCCGATGACGGCGGCGCCTGGGTGTCGCTCAACGCCGGCTCGTCATGGTCGTCGATCTACAACCAGTTGACGGCCCAGTTCTACCATGTCGCCGTCGACGACCAGTACCCCTACTACGTATACGGAACCCAGCAGGACAACTCGTCGATCGCGGTGCCGTCGCGCACCGGCCGGGGGGCGATCAACTGGGCCGACTGTCACGTGGCCGGCACCGGCGAGAGCGGATACATCGCCCCCAAACCCGACGACCCGAACATCGTGTTCGTGGGCGCCATCGGCTCGTCGCCCGGCGGCGGCGAATGCCTCCAGCGCTACGACCACCGCACCGGCCAGGTCCAGCTCATCAACTCCTGGCCCGAAACCTATTCGTCGGGACTCGGGGCCGAGGTTCGGTTCCAGTGGACCTATCCGATCGTGTTCTCCCCGCATGACCCCGACCGGCTGTACATCTGCGGCAACAAGGTGTTCCGATCCGACGACCAGGGCCATTCCTGGGAGGCGATCAGCGACGACCTCACCTACGCCGACCCCGACACGATGGGTGACTCGGGCCCGCTGACCAAGGACGGCGCCGGAGCCGAGATGTACGCCACGATCTTCGCGTTCATGGCCTCGGCCCACGAGGACGGCGTGTTGATGGCGGGTTCCGATGACGGCCTGGTCCACGTCACCACCGATGGCGGCGGTACGTGGCGTGACGTCACCCCGCCGGACGTCGAGAAGTTCTCCCAGGTCACGTCGATCTCCGAGTCCCCCCACAGTCGGGGCACGGTCCACATGACCGTGGCCCGGCACAAGATGGGCGACTACACGCCCTATGTCTACCGCACCACCGACCTCGGCGACACGTGGGAACGGATCGACGGTGTCGGGGCCGGCGGCGATGTCAACGGCATTCCCGACGGCGAGTTCTGCCGCGTCGTGCGAGAGGACCCCGAACGGGCCGGGCTGCTCTATGTCGGCACCGAACTGGGTGTCCACGTCTCCTTCGACGGTGGCGCCAACTGGCAGCCGCTGCAGCTCAACCTGCCGGTGTCGCCGGTCTACGATCTCGTGGTTCGCCACAGCGATCTGATCGTGGCCACCCACGGGCGATCGTTCTGGATCCTCGATGACGTGACCCAGATCCACCAGGCGGCCGACGAGGCGGAGGCGATTGTGGCGGCCAAGGTCCATGTGTTCAAACCCCGCGACACGGTCCGCACGCCACCCGATCTGTTCGCCGGGTTCTGGGGCACGGTCGGCGGGAAGAACTACCACGTCACCATCGGGCAGAACGCCACCTTCTATCTCGACGAGGCCGAGACCGGCCACAAGACCAAGCGGGTGATCGACGCCGGAACCGACATCCACGAGGGTCTGCGGGTCACCTACTGGTTGAGTGAGGACGTCGCCGGGGAGACCGCCCGGTTGACCATTGTCGACGGTGACGGCAACGACGTCTACACGGCCGACAGTGACATCCCGGAGGACACCGAGGATCGACACGGTCTCTACCTCACCGCCGATCCGGGGATGAACGAGTTCCTGTGGCCGATGCGTCACAACCCCGGCCCCAAGCTGGTCGACGCCACGTTCCACGACCCGCCGTCGGGTCCGCTGGTGCCGCCCGGGACCTACCAGGTACGGCTCGATGTCGGTGGCACGTCGTCGTCGGCGAGCTTCGACCTCATGCGCCATCCCGAGGTGTTGACCAGCGACGCCGACTTCGCCGAGCAGCGCGATCTCCTCCTGACGATCCAGGCCAAGCTCACCGAGATCGTCGAGGCGGTCAACCGGATCCGAAGGTTGCGCAAACAGCTCGGCGAGGTGGCGGAGCGGACGGCGGTCGCATCCGACGACGCTGTCGTCGACTCGATCTCGGCGCTCACCGACAAACTCGACGGCATCGAGCGTGAGCTGATCCAGGTCGAATTGACCTCGGCCGGTGACACGCTCAACAACCCGCCCAAGCTCTATGAGACGCTCGGCGATCTGGTGGCGGTGGTGGCCTCCGCCGACACCCGTCCGACCACGCAGTCCTACGCGGTGTTCGACAAACTGCGCGGGCTGATCGATGCGCAACTCGTGGACTTGAACTCCACAGTCGACGGCGACGTCGCAGCCCTCAACGCCTCACTGGCCGAACACACCGCCATCGTCGACGCCTGACCTCTCCTCCCGAACGGAGCGGTTCAGGTGCCAGTGAGCGTCACCTGAGCCGCACGGAAGAGCGGTGGGGCGGGTTTTGTGCGACCATACGAACCGTGGACGTTGCCTGGGGGACGCTGATCATGGGGCTGGCCGGCGGGCTGGCCCTCTTCCTCATCGGTATGGCCGAGGTGACCGACGCGTTGAAGGCTCTGGGCGACGACCGCCTGCGGTGGGCGCTGGCCCGATTGTCATCGAACCGGTTCCTCGGGGCGACCACCGGTGGCGTCGTCACCGCCGTCATACAGTCGTCGTCGGTGACCACGGTGTTGACCGTCGGGTTCGTGAGCGCAGGGTTGTTGTCGCTCACGCAGGCTGCGTCGGTCATCATCGGCGCCAATCTCGGCACCACCGTCACCGCGCAGGTCATCGCCCTCAAAATCACCGATTATGCGCTCGCCCTCCTCGCCGTCGGTGCGCTGCTCGGCGTTGCGGTCAAGCGCCGCCAGGTTCGCTATATGGGATCGGCCATCGCCGGCCTCGGGTTCGTCTTCCTCGGCATGGACATCATGAGCGACGCCATGTCGCCCCTCAAGGACTACGACCCCTTCCTGAAGCTCATGTCGGACGCCACCAACCCCGTGACCGCGCTGGCCATGGGTGTGGCGTTCACCGGACTGGTGCAATCCTCCAGTGCCACCACCGGAATCGTGGTGGTGATGGCGGCCGACGGGCTGATCAGCCTCGAAACGGCGATCGCCATCATCCTCGGCGCGAACATCGGCACGTGCGTGACCGCCTTGCTCGCCGCCATCGGCAAAGGTTCCGAGGCGTTCCGAACCGCCATGGTGCACGTGTGTGTGAACGTGATCGGGGCGTTGATCGCCGTGTTCTTCATTCCCCAGATCGCCGCTGTGGTGGAAGCCATCAGCACCAGCGACGCCAACGCCTCACCCCGCCAGATCGCCAACGCCCACACGTTGTTCAACCTGGCCAACACCGCCGTGTTCCTCGCGTTCCTCACGCCGCTGGTGGCGCTCGTCCACCGGGTGGTGCCCGATCGGGTCGGGCGGTTGGCCGGCGAGGGTCAGGCCGCCTTTCTCGACGAGGATCTTCTCGACACCCCCGTTCTCGCCCTGGAGGTCGTGCACAAGGAGGTCATGCGGATGGGGCTCAAGGCCAGGGAGCTGCTGGCCGACGCCTTGCCCGCGGCCATCGAAGGCCGTCGGGCCGACCTCGACGCCCTGGTGGAACGGGAGCAGCGCATCGACGAGCTGCACGCACAGATTCTCGACTATCTGGGCGCGGTCGGCCAGCGCCGCCTGGGACACGTTCAACGCGACGACCTCCTGGCGATGCTGGCTGCCGCCAACGCCGTCGAACAGCTCAGCGACACGATCGAGAGTCAGGTCATCAACAAGGGCTACCAGCGGCTGGAGAACATGGTGGAGGTCAGCGAGTCCACCAGGGAGCTGCTCGATGAGCTTCACGCCGCAGCACTGGACACACTGGACCTGTCGTTGGTGGCGGTCGGGGAGCGGAGCTGGAAACTGACCAGGCAGGTGTTGAAGACCAAGTCCGAGTTCCGCGATCTCGAAGCCGAGACCAGTCGCCATCTGGCCGAGCGGTTGGCCGCCCCCGAGGGCGGAAGGGTCGAAGCCTACTCGTTCGAGATCGAGCTCATGGACGCCCTCGACCTGGTGCATCGCAACTGTCGACGTATCGTGCGGGCCCTCCGGCTACCCGACGAGACGGACCCCGCCGGCGGCTAGCCATGCCGCCCGAACCGTGCTGCACGGAATCGGGGATTCCGGCGGAGGACTGTCCAGAACGACGGCAACCGTTCGACGTAAGGGTGTCGACAGCACAACTACGCTCGTACCTCAGGAGGACCGATTCCATGCGCTACATGCTTCTTCTCTATTCCGCCGCCGACGCCGGACCTGCTCAAGGCAGCCCCGAGCAGGCGGCCGAAATGCAGCAGTGGTTCGCCTACACCGAGGACCTGGCGAAGGCCGGGTGTCTCATCGGTGGTGAGCCGCTGCACGGTATCGACACCGCCACGACGGTGCGGGTCCGTGACGGCAGGACCGTCACCACCGACGGCCCGTTCGCGGAAACCAAGGAGACACTCGGCGGCTACTACATGATCGACGTCGACACGCTCGACGAGGCGCTGGATTGGGCGGCCAAGTCCCCGCTCAGCCCCTACGGCTCGGTGGAGGTTCGCCCGATCATGGAGATCCCGACCGCCGGCGACGCCTGATCCCGGCGTCCACGTCGTGCAACAGTCGATCGTCGCCCAGGTCTTCGCCGACGAGTGGCCCCGCATCGTCGCCACCCTCGTGCGAGAGCTGGGCGACATCGATCTGGCCGAGGACGCGGCGCAACAGGCGTTCACCGAGGCCGCCGCCTCGTGGGGTCCCGACGACACCCCGGACCGTCCGGGAGCGTGGTTGTTGACGACGGCTCGTCGGCGGGCGATCGATGTGATCCGCCGCGCGTCGAATCTGCGGGACAAACTCGGTCGTCCCGTGTCCGACGCCGAAGCGGCCGTGGCCCGGGTTGCCGGCGATGGCGGCGCCGACAGCGACGGCCAACCCGAACCCAACCAGTTGCTCGACGATCAGCTCGCCCTGATCTTCGGATGTTGCCATCCGGCCCTCAACCGGGAGGCACAGATTGCGCTCACCCTGCGGAGCGTGTGCGGTCTGTCGACCCGTCAGATCGCCGCTGCGTTTCTCGTCCCCGAGGCAACGATGGCCAAGCGCCTGGTTCGGGCCAAGAACAAGGTCCGCAACGCCGGGATTCCGTTCACCGTGCCGGTCCGGGAGCGGCTGAACGAACGGCTCGACGCCGTACTCGCCGTCGTCTATCTCATCTACACCGAGGGTCATGCGGCCAGCGATGGTGCGGCCCTGATTCGAGGCGGGCTGTGCGACGAAGCCCGCTGGCTGGCCGATCTGGTCGCCGATCTGTTGCCCGATCAGGCTGAGGCCTGGGGTCTGAGCGCACTCGTCAACCTGTCGGATTCGCGGCGTGCGAGCAGGGTCGACGACGAGGGTCGGATCGTGTTGATGGCCGACCAGGACCGCGGCCGCTGGGACGCGGAGCTGATCGAGGCGGGCCGTCGTCGGCTGCAACACGCCGACGCGCTCGACGATCCCGGCCCCTACCAGCTCCAGGCGGCGATCGCCCTGGTTCACGCGATGGCCCCGTCCGCCGACGAGACGCGGTGGTCGACGATCGTCGCGCTCTACGATCATCTGCTGGTGTTCGAACCGACGCCGGTGGTCGGTCTCAACCGGGCCGCTGCGGTGTCGAAGGCGTTCGGACCGGCGGCCGGGCTCGATGCGTTGGACGGGTTGGCGGCGGAGCCGCAGTCGGCGTCCGAACTCGACTCCTACCGCTACTACCACGCGGCCCGGGCCGACATGCTGTTGCGCCTCGACCGCTCGACCGAGGCGGCCGAGTCCTACCGCCGCGCCCTCGACCTCACCACCAACGAATCCGAGCGCCGCTTCCTCTCGGGTCGCCTCGCGGAGTGCACGTGACGCGGGCGGAATGCTGGTAGACCGTGAGCGTGATGCTACGTCTGCGGGCCATGTCGATCATCGAGGCCGTCACCTACCTCGCGCTGGTGGCGGCCACGGTCTACAAGTACTCGGCCGGAGGTGAACGCGGGGTCGAGGTGCTCGGTCCGATCCACGGTGTGCTGTTCCTGATCTTCGCCGCCATGCTGCTGGCCCATCACCGCGATCTCGGCTGGCCGGTGTGGAAGGCGTTCATGGCCATGGTGATCGGATCGCTCCCGTTCGGCGGCTTCTGGGTGGAGCGACGGTGGTTGGCACCGTTGGACGTTTCGGGATACCGTCGATCCCGCACCCTGGAACACCACGAAGGATGACCCATGAACCGTCTGTTGCTGACCGCTGTCCTCCTCATG
>JBFHME010000138.1:0-9648 GCA_041594435.1 Acidimicrobiales bacterium | reverse complement strand
TTGTGCCGCCGGAGGTTTCGCCGCCGTTTCGGTCAACACCCGCTGGTCCCGCGACGAGGCCGCCGCGCTCCTCGGTCGATCAGGGGCTCGGATGCTCCGTACCGCTTCCGAGGATCGTGCCCTCGATCCGGACAGCGGATCGGCCGGCGGCACGCTCGCTCTGGACGATGATCAGCCGTTCGTGATCTTCACCACCTCGGGCACGACCAGTACGCCCAAGATGGTCCTGCACGGCCAGCGTTCGATCGTCGACCACGCCCACGATGCAGGCCGGGCGTTCGGCTACGGCTCCGGCACCCCGGTACTGGTCGCCATGCCACTTTGCGGGGTGTTCGGGCTGGCGAGCTTCACCGCGGCAATCGCAGCCGGCGCGCCGATCATCATGCCGCCGACCATCGACCCGGCCGCCATTGCCGACACCGTGGAGCAGCGCGGGATCGTGTCCATCAACGGATCCGACGATCTCTTCCAACGGATGCTGGCCACCGGGGCCGACCTCTCGTCGATCCGGGTCGGCGGCTACGCCCGGTTCAACACGAGCCTCGATGGGATCGTGGCCCGGGCCGAGAAACGGGGCATGACGTTGACCGGCCTGTACGGGATGAGTGAGGTCCAGGCGCTCTACTCGCTCCGCGACCCGAGTGCCCCGGCCGAGGTGCGGGAGCGGGCCGGTGGGACGGTGGTGTCGCGGCACGCTGACGTGAGGGTCGTGGACGACGAGCTGCAGCTCAAAGGCCCAAGCCTGTTCGCCGGGTATCTGGCCGAAGGCGGGTCGCGGGTCGACACCGATCTGACCGCCGCCCAGTTCGCCGACGGGGGTTGGTTCCGGACCGGCGACGCGGCCGTGTTGGAGGAGCCCGCCGCCGACGGCCGCCCGACGTTCGCCTACCGGACCCGCATGGGTGATGTCCTCCGTCTGGGCGGCTTCCTGGTCGCCCCGGCCGAGATCGAATCGGCGCTCATCGGCTTCGCCGGGATCGAGGCGGCCCAGGTGGTGGCGGTCGAACGGCCGAGCGGAGCCCGCCCCGTCGCGTTCGTCACCGGTCGATTCGACGTCGACGGCCGCCCCGGCGACGTGGACGAGTCGGCCGTGATCGACCATTGCGCCGAGCAACTCGCCCGCTACAAGGTCCCGATCCGGGTTCTGGTCGTTGACGAGTTCCCCACGACACCGTCGGCCAACGGCACCAAGATCCAGAGGGTGAAACTTCGGGAGATGGCGGCCGCAGCGGTGGCGGACGAGCCCTAGGGCGCCTCGAGGTGCAACGCGAGGCCCCGAATGACACCCTCGTCGTCGACGAAGAGATCGACGGCGCTCCAGTCGAGGCAGGAATCGATCGAACCCTCCAGCGGCAGGATACCGATGCGGGTGAACGCGACCAGCTCCGGGGGTGACGGAACCGCCTCCGGACCCGCGCATCGGGCGTGGGGCCCCACCGCGATCTGCAGCGGTGACGGCACCAGATCGAGCAGGTTGAAGGGTCCGACCCGCCCGGCGAACTCGCTGCTGTTGACCACCCACGCCGACCGGCGGAACAGCTCGGTCGGCTGACGCCTGGCGACCACCTCGGGACCGAGCGCCATCACGATGTCGTCGGCCAGTGGCAGCTCGTCGTACACGCCCTCGCCGCCGCTGGCGAAGTCGGCCACGAGGAATCCGAGGTTGCGCTGAGCAAGGGTCGATCCGGATCGGTCGGTCAGGTTGCCGACCACGCCGTCGGTGGTCAGATGGATCTCGCCGACCGTCCCGGCGCCGAGGTCCGACTGGATCGTCGCGACGAACTCGGCGACGAGCCCATCGCGGTGGGCGGTGCCGGTGCGGTCGACCCAGTCGCTGAGCCTGGCGCCGCGTTCGTCGGCCACCGACTGGGCGGCGGCCAGAACGGCCTCGGCGGTGTCGGCGTCGGTCCGGCCGAAGACCAGGAGCGACTCGCTCGTGACCGTCACCGCCAGGTCGTCGGCAAAGCGCCGCCCGGGCTGCAGATCGAGGCGGGACGGGCTGCGGCTTCGATCCAGTACGCCGAGTGGTCCGTCCCGGTGGCGGGACCACACGTAGGTGTTGCGTGGGCCTTGCGTGAAGGGCCCTCGCAACGCGTCGGCGAAGCCGGCCCACATCCAGCCGTGCTCGTCCGGATCGTCGCTTCCGGCGACGTGGAGGAGACCGGGCCGTTCGGGATCACCGAGACCGTTCGGGTCACACGTCGTGAGTTGGAGCGCGGCCAGTCGGAACGCCTCGAGATCGTCGTCGGTGAAGTCCTCGTCGAACGACGCGGGGTCGGTCATCTCGGCCGGTGGATCGACGAGCGCGCCCATGGTCGGGCAGATGTCGAGCAACTCGGTGTTGAGGTCGGCGGAGTCGACGTCGGGTCCCACGAGCGCCGCCGTTCCCCAGCGGGCCCAGAACGTTCGGGTGCAGCCGCTCCCGACGATGTCACCGCCCGGGCAGTCGAGGTCGTAGACGATGTGCTGCATCATCGGGTCGGCCGGTTCGGTCGGGTAACGGACCATCATCACGAACCGACCGTCGAAGTCGACGAGGCTCAGCCACGGAGCGGTTACGCCCCCGGCGTCGATCGTCCACTCGGTCACGCCGTCACGCTCGACTTCGAGCCGGGCCGGCGAACGGAACTCGGTGACGTACCCCCGGTCGTCGACGTCGGCGTCGGGCGGCAGGATCCGAACCGTGATGCCGTTCGATGCCGTGATGGAGCCGTCGGCCCCGTCGGCGATCGTGTCGGGCTGTTTGAACGTCGCTCCCTCGACCACCACCTCGGGTTCGTCGTGACGGTTGACGATGATGTTCCCGTCTCCGTCGCGGTCGACGTCGGAGATGGTGCTGGCCTCCGTCTCGATGGCGGTCGGCTCGGGTGCGTCGACCGCTCGACGCCACAGCTTGCCGTCGAGCACGTAGTAGATCGAACCGTCGCCGGCTCGAAGAACCGAGGGCCGGCTGCTGGTCGGCAGGTCGGTGAGCGGAGCGATGGTCCGCCCTTGATCGTCGACCAGGCCGTCGAAGTCGTTCACCACCCAGGCCACGTCGGTCAGATCGGGCAACGTCGCCACCGTCGTTTCGGTCATCGTCGTGCTGGTCGTCGAGATCGGGTCGCCGGCCTGACCCGCCTCGTCCGGGTCGGCCACCAGGGTCGTCGTGACCTGGCCGTCGTCGTTCGAGTCGGACAGCAACCCACACGAGGCTGTCAACAGGCACAACACCGTGGCCAGGTTGAAGAGGAACGATCGAGGTCCGAGGCGCCGCATCACTCCCATACTTACACGATGCTCCGGTCGCTCAACATCGGGTGGTCATCGTCATCCTCGCAAGGGTCAGGCGGGCCAGATCGCCTCGGGATCGGCTTGGCCGGTCAACCGGGCGGCCGCGGTTCCCCGGTCGATGTTGAGGTTGACGCCGTTCAGGTAGGACGACGAGTTTTCGTCTGCCAGGAACAACATGGCCGGCGCCATCTCCGACGGACGGGCGAACCGGCCCGCCACGGCGGCGGCGTGGTCGATCAGGTCATCGCCCATGCCGCGGCGGAAGTCGTCGACGAGGCTGGTCGCGGTGATGCCGGGGCAGACGCTGTTCATGCGGATGCTCCGGGGCAGCAGCTGCACCGAGCGCCACAGCGTGTAGTACTGCACGGCTTCCTTCGAGACGACATAGCCGTCGCCGCATCGATCCCGGTTGTCGTCCATCCAGGCCAGGCCCGCCTCGAAGTCGAGGGCTGCCATCAGCTCACGGTGCAACGCGACCCTGGACGCCCAGTCCCGTCCGGCGGTGGAGGCGACATGGACGGCCGCCGATCCGGGTGGCATCCGGGGGATCAGGGCTTCGGTGAGATGCCGCAGTCCGAACCAGTTGACCGCCATCACCTCGTCGGTGTCGAACCGTCCGCCGTTGGGGACTCCGGCGCAGTTCATGACCACGTCGATCCGATCGGGTAGGCGGCCGACGACCTCGTCGATCGAGTCCCGCCGACCGACGTTGCAGTGGTGCCGGGTGACGGCTCCGACGGTGTCGTCATCGGCTCGCTCACCGCCTCGGCCATAGGCCACGTCGAGCGCATGGACGACGGCGCCGCGGGCCGCCAACAGCTCGAGCGTGGCCGCCCCTATTCCCGTGGCCGTGCCGGTGATCACCACAACGCGATTGGAGAAATCGAGGAGCCGGTTCGTGTCGATCGTGGTGTCGGTCATCGCCCAAACCGTAGCGCTGCCGCGCCGGCCGGGAAAGGTGTCGACCGTGGCTCCACGGTGTCGGTGAACCACCAGCAATGCTCAAGCACCGCCTAAGCTGTGCCGAAGAGTGGTTCGGTGGTCCGTCCGGCTCCACCCGCCCAAAGTCGATGCGTCCGGTTCGTCGCCGTCGCTCCCAGGCGATGGAACCGAGGGTTCGGACCAATACACTGAGCATTCCTATGAAATCGCCGTTTCGGCCGTTAGCCTGCGTGCTTACGGGCGGTTGGTTCACAAACGAGAGGTAGGTTTCCTTTGGCCAAGGAGCGCGTCGAGCGGGACGAAGAGGATCTCGTAAGGCTGTACCTCACCGACATCGGTCAGTATCCGTTGTTGACCAAGGAAGACGAAGTCCGACTGGCTCAAGCCATCGAGAAGGGCAAGGAGGCTTCCGAAGAACTCGAATTGGAGCCTGACATGTCGGTCCAGCGCAAGCGTGAGCTGCGCCGCACCGTCCGAAAAGGCCGGGACGCCGAACGAACCTTCGTCCAGTCGAACCTCCGGCTGGTCGTTTCGATCGCCAAGAAGTATCAAGCCTCGGGCCTGCCGCTCCTCGATCTGATCCAAGAAGGCAACCTCGGTTTGATGCACGCCGTCGAGAAGTTCGACTGGCGTAAGGGTTTCAAGTTCTCGACGTACGCCACCTGGTGGATTCGTCAGGCCATCACCCGCGGGATCGCCAACACGGGCCGCACGATCCGCCTCCCGGTGCACGCCGGCGACACGCTGGCCCGCCTGCAGAAGGCCCGCGCCCGGCTGGAACTCAAGTTCGGTCGTCCGGCCACGCTGGCGGAGTTGTCGGCCGAGGTCGAGATGCCGGAGGAGAAGGTCACCGAGGCGCTGCGCTTCGCGGCCGAACCGCTGTCACTGTCCGAGCCTCTTCGGGAGGATGGCGACGCCGAACTGGGTGATGTCGTCGAGGACAGCACCGCCGAGTCGCCGTTCGAGGTGGCCGCCACCGCGCTGTTGCCCGACGAGATCTCCCGCCTGCTGGCCCCACTCGATGAACGCGAGCGCGAGATCCTGAAGCTCCGGTTCGGACTCGACCGCGGCGAACCCCGCACGCTCGAAGAGGTGGGGGAGTACTTCAACCTCACCCGGGAACGGATCCGCCAGATCGAAGCCCGGGCCATGTCGAAGTTGCGGCATCCGTCGTCCGACACCGGCGCCCGCGATCTGCTTGCCGTATAGCAGTGAGCTGCGTCGCAGCCCACTGCGAGTTCCACGTCCGGCGAACCGCCGGCCGGCGGTGAACCCTCCGTCCCTGGTCTGGTATGCGGCCTACGGATCCAACCTCCTGGCCGAGCGGTTTCTGGCCTATCTGAACGGCGGATCGGTGCCCGGCTCCGATGCACCGCAGCGCGGGCTGGTCGACCGCACACCTCCCCGCCGCTGGCGCCGCTGCCGGCTCCACCACCGGCTGGTGTTCGCCGGTCGGTCCACCCGGTGGAACGCCGGCGTGTGCTTTCTCGACCCCCATCGACGTGTCAACCCGCCGCCGACCCTCGGGCGGGCGTGGATGCTCGCCGCGCACCAGGTGGTCGGCGTCTGGGAGCAGGAAAACCGTGGTCTGGCCCCCGAGGTCGTCGACTGGGAGCGCCTGCGCACGGTCGGCCACCTCGACGCCAAGGAGGGCTGGTACGGGCGGCTCCTCCACCTCGGACGGCTCGAGGGTCGGGACCTGGTGACGATCACCTGCGCCCGCCTTCCCGAGGTGAACGAGCCGAGCGAACCGTACCTGGAGGTGGTCACACGGGGCCTGGGCGAATCGTGGGGTTTGTCGAGCGCTGAGGCCGCCCGGTATCTGGCCGACTGCGTGAACACCGACGAGAAGGTTCGGGAGGTCGAATGACGGGTGGCGGAATCGCGGTCGTGACCGGCGGGGGTAGCGGCATCGGCCGGGGCGGTGCACTGGCACTGTCGGCAGCCGGTTGGACCGTTGTGGTGTCGGGTCGACGACCGGAGCCGCTGGCCGAGACGGTCGAGCTGATGGTCGGGCCGGGTTTGGCCGTACCGGCCGATGTGAGTGATCCGGATTCGGTCGAGGCGCTGTTCGATGCCGCGGTCGATCGATTCGGTCGAATCGATCTGCTGTTCAACAATGCCGGGATCAGCGCGCCGCCCGTTGCCATCGACGAGCTCGATGTCGCCACCTGGCTCCAGGTCGTCGACGTGAACCTCACCGGCTCGTTTCTGTGCGCCAGGGCCGCCTTCGGACGGATGCGGACCCAGGATCCGATGGGGGGCCGGATCATCAACAACGGTTCGATCTCGGCCACCACACCACGGCCGTCCTCCGCCCCCTACACGGCCACCAAACACGCCATCACCGGGTTGACGAAGTCGTTGGCCCTCGACGGACGGGCCTTCGACATCGCCTGCGGCCAGCTCGACATCGGCAACGTGGCGTCGCCGATGACCGAGGTGATGGCCGCCGGGGTTCCCCAGGCCGACGGTACGGTTCGGCCCGAGCCGACCATGAACATGGAGGCGGTCGCCCGGTCGCTCGTGCACATGGCGTCGCTCCCGCTCGACGCCAACGTGTTGTTCATGACGGTGATGGCCACCGCGATGCCGTTCGTGGGCCGGGGCTGAGGCCGTCGAGGCCGCCCGGCGACCAACGGCTCAGCTCAGGCGAAGCCGTAGAGCGCGGCGGGGTTGTCGACGAGGATCGCCTGCCGATGGTCGACGGGCACCCAGGCGTCGAGAAGCGCTCGGAGATCGGCCACGGTCGGTGGGTCGGTTTGGCCCGGGTGGGGCCAGTTCGTGGCCCACAACATCCGGTCCGGGTAGCGGTCGATCAGGGTTCGGGCGAGCGGCGCAACATCGGCGTAGGCACCTGACCCGTCGAGCGACGACTCGTAGGGAGCCGAGATCTTGACCCACGCCGAACCCTGCTCGATCAGTCGGCACAGAGCACGGAACGCCGGATCATCGACCGGAACGGGCGGCATGAACCGGCCGATGTGGTCGATGACCACCGTCACCGGGAGCGCCAGCAGCTGATCGATCCGATCGGTCAGCTCTCGCCCGTTGAGCTGCAGCTGGATGTGCCAGCCGACATCGGCGACGGCCGCAGCCACCGGTTCGAGTGACCCCCACCCGACGGCACCACCGGGCAGCATGTGAAACCGGGCGCCTCGCACGCCGAGCCCGTCGAGCCGGTCGATTTCCGCCTCCGATGTCGTCTGGTCGATCACGGCAATGCCCCGAGCGGCATCCCCCAGCTGGGCCATGGCGTCGAGCTGACAGCGGTTGTCGACCCCGTAGGTGGTGGGCTGGACGACGACCACCCGTTCGGTGCCCAACTCGGCCTGTAGCGTGCGATAGTCGTCAACGGTGGCGTCGGGAGGGTGGAGGACAGCGACGGGCGACGACGGGTAGGAGCGGTCGTAGAGGTGCATGTGGGTATCGCAGGCGCCCGGAGGCAGTGGCTCCTCGACGCTCACCGGAGGTCGTTCCACCGGCCGCGCAATCGGATGGCGGCGTCGGGGTTGACGGCTCGGGGTGGCATCCGGCCGTCCATCATCGCCGCCACCTGCTCCACGCTGCTGCGAGCCTGGGCATCTGCGTTCTCCGGTGTCAGTCCGCCGAGATGTGGCGTGGCGACCACCCCCGGTCGTGCGGCCAACGCCGGTGACGGCCGCTGATCGGGGGCCCGTCCGACGTCCATGCCCAGTCCGCCGAGCCGCCCGGAGTCGAGCGCGGCGGCCACCGCCTCCTCGTCGACCAGTTCGCCTCGGGAGACGTTGATCAGCACCGCCCCCGCCTTCATCGTGTCGAGGGCGGCGGCATCGATCAGGTCGTCGGTCGACGGTTGCGCCGGTGCCAGCGGGAACACGACATCGCTGGTGGCGAGCAGACCCGCCAGCTCGGTCTGGGTGATGTCCGGGTGGTCGACGGTGACGGCGGGATCGGCGACCACCACGTTCATGCCGACGGCGACGAGGAGGTCGGCCAGGTAGGAGCCGATGGCGCCGTAGCCGATGATGCCGGCCGTCTGG
Source organism: Acidimicrobiales bacterium (assembly GCA_041594435.1). Classification (GTDB taxonomy): domain Bacteria; phylum Actinomycetota; class Acidimicrobiia; order Acidimicrobiales; family SZUA-35; genus JAHELU01. Next base: position 1,411 of record JBFHME010000138.1, on the reverse strand, counting down.
CCTCGCAGTTGTCGACCGGGTCGCTGCGGCGGCTCGTGACCGGAGCGGTAGCCCACGGTCGACTCGGCGATACTGCGGGACACCGCCAGTAGGAGCCCGAGCGCGATCTCCGCGGTGGATGGAACGAAGCTCTTGTCGGCCCGGGCGACGAGCACGCCGTGGGCGGAGGCGGCATCGACATCGATGGTGGAGATGTCGACCGCGCAGCGCAGGAAGGCCACCAGATCGGGGCTGCCGTGGAACAACGCCGCGTCGCCGGGAGTGGACCGATGGGCGATGATCACGTGATGACCGGCTGCGGCTTCGATCAACTCCGGGGTCGACAGGTCACGGTCGAGGGGATTGACGGACACCTCCGCCCCGGCCAACGCCTCCAGCTCGGGAAGCGCCCGCCCGTAGTAGGCCTCGCGGTCCTCGGTGTTGTGGGTCAGGAAAACTCGCACGAACCCGACTGTAGTGGAGCGACATCGCACTATCGCCGGTGGGGGATCGACGGGTCCGGCTAGACTGGATCAGTCCAAGCGCCCGTAGCTCAAGTGGATAGAGTAGCTGGCTTCGAACCAGTTGGTTGGGGGTTCGAGTCCCTCCGGGCGTACGTGTGTGAGCTGCGGAGCAGCTGACCTTCAGCTCGGCCTTCGGGCCGAACGACGTTGCGTTGAGCCATCATGTGGCCACTCACAGGCTGCGGCCGTCCTCCGAGTCAGGCGTGGAACGCCGCCTGGACTTGCTCCGAGGGCACACTGATCGCAATGGCACGTCTTGAAGAATTCGTGACCGAGGATGATCTCGCGGGGCCGGATTCACCGCTGGGTCATCGGGTGACCTCACCTCAGATGGACGCCATGCCCACATTGTGGCATAGTTGTGGCATGCCGAGAGTGCGAGTGAGTACGACCGTTGACCAAGAGCTGCTGACGGCTGCCCGAAAGCTACGTTCCGGGCTCAACGATGCCGCCCTCATAGACGAGGCTCTCGCTGCGCTTCAGCGACAGCACCGGGCAGTGGAGATCGACAAGGCCTACGAAGCCTACGACCAACATCCTCTCGATGAGCAGGATGAGTGGGGCGACTTGGTCACGTTCCGCAAAGCGGCTGGAACGTCGTGAGTCTGCCGGCAAGAGGGGAGATCTGGTGGTGCGAACTGCCGAACATCTCGCGCCGTCCTGTTGTGGTGCTCTCCCGTGACGCTGCCATCCCGCGACTCCGCAGAAGTCTCATCGCTCCTTGCACCACGACGATTCGAGGTATCCCCAGCGAGGTCGTCCTCGAACCGCCCGGAGATCCGGTCCCACGACGGTCGGCGGTGAATCTCGATTCGGTCGAAAGTGTTTCCGTAGGTGTACTCATCGAGCGTTTGGGCCGACTGTCCGATGATCGGATGCGAGAGATCTGTGATGCGCTGGAGGTCGCC
>JBFHME010000137.1:0-9659 GCA_041594435.1 Acidimicrobiales bacterium | reverse complement strand
GCCACCGACCGCGTCGACCGGTGCCGGCGGGACGTGCACGGCTGTTTCGGCGGGAGGGGGCGGAGTGCCCATGTTCGTGTCGACCGGCGCGTCGGTGATCGGAACGGCCAATGTGTGGTCCTCGGAGGCGATCACGACGTCGTGGCCCGGGGTGCCGTCGTCGGTGTCGCCGCTGCCGGTGTCGACGCTGTCGGTGTCTCCGCCGCCCGTGTCGACGGAGTCGTCGGTCGTCGCCGTGTCCGTGGCGGAACCGTTGCCCTCCTCGGTCCTGAAATCAGGACCGAGAAGCTCGGCCAGCAACGCGTCAACCGAGTCCGATTGAACCTCGGACTGACCGATCGAACCTGCTTGGTCGCCGTCACCTTCTGTCGTCACAGAGGTCTATTCTGCCACGTCGGGCGGTCGCTTCGTCGTCATCGTCCGCTGTGAGATGGAACGGGAACTTTGGAACAGCGCTGACGATGTGACATGATCGTCAGCGGGCTCTCGGCTGTCGGGTACCCGTCCATCGGCCGCTGGCCCGCCGAGACGTCCGGAGAGGTGAGAGATGACAAAGCTGTGTGAGGGCCGAATCGCCGTGGTGACCGGCGCCGGGCGGGGAATCGGCCGGGAACATGCGCTGATGCTGGCCCACCACGGGGCCAAGGTGGTCGTGAACGATCTCGGCGGCGACGTCGACGGCAGTGGCGGCGATCTGAGCCCGGCCCAGCAGGTCGTGAACGAGATCGCCGAGGCCGGTGGCGAAGCGGTCGCGAACGGCGACGACGTCGCGGACTTCGACGGGGCCAAGCGGATGATCGATACCGCCATCGCGCACTTCGGTGGGCTCGACGTCGTCATCAACAACGCCGGTATCCTCCGCGATCGAATGCTGACCAACATGACCGAGGCCGAATGGGACGCCGTCATCGCCGTCCACCTCAAGGGCACGTTCGCCCCGGCCCGACATGCCGCCGCCTACTGGCGGGAACGGGCCAAGGCGGGGGAAAGCAACGACGCCCGGATCATCAACACCAGCTCGGTCTCGGGCATCTACGGCAACCCCGGCCAGACCAACTACGGCGCAGCCAAGGCCGGGATCGCCGCGTTCACCATCATCGCGGCCCAGGAGCTGCATCGCTACGGCGTCACGGTCAACGCGGTCGCCCCCGCCGCTCTCACCCGGATGACCGAGAACCTGGGCATGGGGCAGGGGAGCGAGGAGGAACGGGAGCAGATGCACCCTCGCTGGATCGCCCCCATCGTCACCTGGCTCGCCAGCGCCGAATCGGCCCCTGTGACCGGTCGGGTGTTCGAGGCCAGCGGTCTCGTGCTCGGAATCGCCAACATGTGGCACCGGGGTCCCACCGTTGAACCGGTCGACGACCCGATCGCCATCGGCCCGCTCGTCCGCTCGATGATGGCCGAAGCCCGGCCCAACAGCGACATGTCGGGAGCACCCGTGACCGGCCCGGGTCGCCCCACCCCGTTCTAGGCCACCGTCACAACGATGAGTCACAACGATCAACGATCGAGGGAATCCGAGGAGGATCCGCCATGCCCATGAACCCCGATGCCGTCGGCACCAAGGGTGAACCCCGCCGGTGGCGCTGGACCAGTGACGACTGCCTGCTGTACGCCGTCGGCATCGGCGCCGGGGCCGTCGATCCCGTGGGCTTCGAACTGGAGTTCACCACCGAGAACACGGCCGGAGTGGAGCAGAAGGTGTTCCCGACCTTCGTGGTGATGGCGGGATTCAACGCCACCGGCGGCGCCAGCGCCGTGCGGGCCGCCGGAACCTGGGACAACCGCATGCTCGTGCACGGCCAGCAGGGTGTCATGTTGCATCGCCCGATCCCACCCGAGGGCGAGGTGGAACTCGTCGACGAGATCACCGGTATCTACGACAAGGGCAAGGGGGCGGTGGTTGCGTCCAAAGCGGTGGCCACCTCGGTCGACGACGGCCAACCACTGTTCGAGACGACGTCGTCGGCGTTCATCGTCGGTGAGGGTGGCTTCGGTGGCGACCGTGGCCCGTCGGCCGCCGTGAACGTGGCCCCCGACCGCGATCCCGACCATTCGGTCACCTATCGGACCCGCCCCGACCAGGCCCTTCTCTATCGGATCTGCGGTGACCGCAACCCCCTGCACTCCGACAAACAGTTCTCCGACGTCGGTGGCTTCCCGCGACCGATTCTCCACGGCCTGTGCACCTATGGGTTCACCGGACGAGCGCTGCTCCACAGCCTGTGCGGCTCCGACCCGGCCCGATTCACCTCCATGGAGGGCCGCTTCAGCTCACCGGTGCTCCCCGGTGAGGCGTTGACGGTGAACATGTGGAACAACGGCGAGGGTTCAGCCGTGTTCCAGACGCTCGGCGACGACGGCCGCGTCGTGCTCGACAACGGCGGCGTCACGTTCAGCTGAGGCTCAGAACAACGTCTGCTGGGGTCGTTCGATGCCGCGTAGTTCGTCGTAGTCGACCTCCAGGAACTCGATGTCGCGGTCGCTGGCCAACGTCTTCGCCTGCAGTTTGATCTCCTGGGCCACGAACAGACCTTTGACCGGTGACAGGTCCGGTTGCCGGTTGAGGAAATCGAGGTACCGGGTGAGCTGTTCGACGCCGTCGATTTCGCCTCGGCGCTTGACCTCGACGGCCACCACCTGATCGTCGGCGTTGCGACAGAGCAGGTCGACGGGCCCGATTTCGGTGGGAAACTCCCGCCGGATCAGCCGCATACCGGTGCCGAGCTGTCCGGGGTCGGTGGCCAGCAGCTCCTGGAGGTGAGCCTCCACCCCGTCCTTTTGCAGCCCGGGATCCACGCCGAGGTCGTGGGAAACGTCGCTCACCAGCCGGTGGATGGTGATGGTGAGGGTCTCGCCCTTCGGGTTGGTGACCACCCACCCGTCGTCGGCCTCCCGCACCGTGTTGGGAGCGGTCATCCAGTTCATGGGCTTGTAGGCTCCGCCGTCGGCGTGGACCGACACGCAGCCGTCGGCCTTCACCATGATCAAGCGGGTGGCCCGTGGGAGGTGAGCGGTGAGTCGCCCGGCGTAGTCGACGGTGCAATCGGCGATGACAAGACGCACCCGTCTTTTCTAGCAGCCCGATCGGCCCCTCCGACCGCTCCCTACAGATCCACCTGCGAACGGTAGACATTGGAGCTCAGGATCTTGTCGACGAGCCGCTGGTTCTGACGGTCGAACAGCGCCCAGATGAGATCGATGGGGAAGATCGAGTTGAGGATCCAACCGAGCAGCGCCCGCCCGAGTGCCTTACCCGTGCCGATCGGTTGGGCATCGTTGGTGCCCAGCAGGGTGATGTTCAGCGCGCCCTTACCAACCGACTGCCCCGTGGTCCCCTGGCGGTAGACGGAATTCCACAGGAAGATACCCACCATGAGCAGGGCACCGACGCCACCAAGCGCTCCGTCGTCACCACCGACTGCGGACAACACGATGAAAGGGACGACCGCAATCAGGACATCGATGAAGTAGGCCAGAAAGCGGGCCCCGATGCCACCTTTCTGCCGGGCTGGACCCTGTTGATCGGACCACGGCGCACCCGACCACGGTTCCGGGCCCGATGGTGCCGGTTGGAACGGAGCCACCGGTTGGGTGGCCGGCTGCGGCGGATACTGGGGCTCGCCCACCCATTGTGCGCCGTCCCAGTAGCGAAGGGTCCCGACGGGATCGCCCTCGGCGTGGTACCAGCCTGCTCCGGCTTGACCGCTCATGCCCTCTCTCCTTGTCTGCTTGTCGTCGCTCGTGCCCGTGACGCTCGTCGACCCGATCAGCTGTCGCTTCCCACGTGCTCCCCGAGCCGCTTTCTGATCAACTCGCGCCGTTGCTTGAGTTCAGCGTAGGTGAACTGCGACGTGGTGGATGGATCGATACCGAATCCGGCTTTCACCCCGTCGAGATCGAGGTCCCAGGTCTGCTGCTGCATCCCGAGTTGGGCCGCGATCGTCGAGCCGTGGGTGGTGGCGAAATGGGTGGCGACCTCCGTGATGGCGGCGAACAGGTCGAGCTCCGGGGCCAGCGTTGCGGTGGCGCCGTCGATGAAGATGAGGTTCTTGACATACAGCATCAGCGGCTTCGGCATGCGGGCCCCGTAGGCCAGAAGCGCTTTGACGACCCGTTGGAGTTCCTTCACCAGTTGGTCGGGGGCCAGCTGTGTCGGGTCGATGGGTGGGCCGTCCAGACCAAGATCGGTGATGACCGCCTCGACGTCGACGTCGGGCGGGAGCGCCCCAAGATCTCGGAGTGCCTCGATCTGGCCGGTCACGTTGTTGGTCATCGCCGACATCATCATGCGGAGAAACGCAAGCCGTTCCCGCTCGGTGAGACGGCCGGTGATACCGAAGTCCATGAGGGCGGTTCGGCCGTCGGGCAGGATGAACAGGTTTCCACCGTGCAGGTCGCCGTGGAACACACCGTGGAGAAAGACGCCCTCGAGGAAACCGATCATGCCGGTCTTCAGAACGGCCTCGGTGTCGACACCGGCGGCCTGCATGGCGTCGACGTCGTTGAAGTTGAAGCCGTTCAACTCCTCCATGACCAGGACACGTCGGGTGACGTGGACGGGATGGGGACGAGGAACGATGAAGTTTCGCTGATCCAGCTCGGCGTACACGTGCCCGACGTCGAGTATGTTGGCAGCCTCGAGCCGGAAGTCGAGCTCCTCGATGATGGTTTCGGCGAACAGCTCCACCAGCGCCGGGGGGTTGGCGAGGGCCGAGACGGGAATGCGGCCGACCAGGTGTGGGGCCAGCCAGCTGAGCACCTGCAGGTCACGGCGGACCACCTGATCGATACCAGGACGCTGGACCTTGACGACGACCTTCTGGCCGGAGTTGAGCGTGGCTCGATGGACCTGGGCGATGGAGGCTGCGGCGACCGGGATCGGTTCGATGTGGGCGAAGATCTGGTGCAGGGGCTGCCCGAGGTCCTCCTCGATCACGGCGACGATCTGCTCGTAGGGCACCGCCGGTACCTGATCACGGCACTTCTTGCATTCGTCGACGAGTTCCTGGGGAAAGACACCCTCGCCGGCGCTGATGATCTGGGCCAGCTTGATATAGGTCGGGCCCAGGATCTCGGCGGCCTCACGGATTCGGCGGGACAACGCCGCCTTCGACCGCTCGGTGCCCCGTTCCCGCAGTCGCCACAGACCGATGGCGCGACCGACCACCGACATGACCGTCGCGGCCCGGCGGAGGGGTGGAACCCGCGGCGGGGTCAGCAGCTCGGGGAGTTGGCGGGCCTGTTGCCTGCGAAGGAGGTCGACCGTGGCCAACCACGTGGGTTCGGTATCGACCATCGACCAGGGGGGAGTGTCGGAGAACGCACCGAGATGGAGGTCGTCTACTTGTGTTTTCTGCACGAAACGGTTGCCTGCCTCAGAACGCCGGTGGCTGCTTGTGTCGAAGAGCCTCTACACCCTGACGATACTCCGGGGACCCCATCATCAGATTCAGTCTTTCCCGTGATTCCGCCACGGATTCGCCGATTCCCCGATGCTGATCGAGATACACCATGTGCCTCGTGGCGGTGAGGGCCGATGCGGCGTTCGTGGCCGCCAGCTCCTCTGCGTAGTCGAGCACACCGTCGAGGAGATCCTCGGCGGGTAGCAGCCGGTTCACGAGACCGATGTCCCGGGCCTCGTCGGTGAGGAACACCCGTGAGGTCAACAGCAGATCCATGGCCCGTGTGAGCCCGACGTGACGCGGCAGGATCCATGAGAGGCCGTACTCCGGTGGAAGGCCGAGTTTGCCGTGGGCGGTCGTCAGTTTGGCCCCCGGTACCGCAAACCGGAGATCGGCAAAGCAGGCCAGGGCCAGCCCGATGCCTGCCGCCGGACCGTTGATGGCGGCGATGACCGGTTTCGTCAGGCCGTAGTGGAAGGCCAGGTGCTGATCGAACTGCGGGTGGACCGGGGTGCCCGGCATGTCCGTCGTCGGGCCGTCGGCCCCGGCCAGACCGTCATCGTAGGAGCCCCGATCGGCATGTCCGGCCAGCGCCTCGGAGTCGCCGCCGACACAAAAGGCCCAGCCCCGGCCGGTGATCACGATCGTGCGGATCCCGGCGTCGGCATCGGCTCGTCCGACGGCGTGCAGATATTCGGCGTGAACCCGACCCGTCCAGGCGTTGCCCCGTTCGGGTCGATCGAGCGTGATCACCGCACTACGGCCGATCACCTCGTAGTCGACAACCCGGTACTCCATCGCGTGTGACCCTCCGTCGGTGCTCAGCCGCTGAGAATGGCCAGGCTCTGCTCGGCCCACTCCGGACGACAGATCAGCAGATCGGGCAGGTACGGGTCGGGGTTGTTGTAGAGCATCGGCGACCCGTCGAGCCGGCAGCAGTGGAGACCGGCGGCCTGGGCCACCGCCACGGGAGCGCACGAGTCCCACTCGTACTGACCGCCCGAGTGGGCGTAGATATCGGCGTGGCCCCGCACCACGGCCATGGCCTTGGCCCCCGCCGAGCCCAGCTCGATGTAGCGGGCTCCGAGTCGCCGGGCCAGCATCTGGGCGGCCGGCGGTCGTCGGGTGCGGCTGACGATGACCCGGGGCGGTCCCTCGACCGGATCGGGCAGCACCTCGGCCGGGTCGGTGGCCAGGGTCAACTGTTCGGCGGGGAGGGCGACGGCTCCGGCGATCGGCACACCGTTGATGACCACAGCGATGTGGACCGCCCAGTCGATACGGGGCGGCTCGGCGAATTCGCGTGTGCCGTCGAGAGGATCGACGATCCAGACCCGCTCGGCGCTGAGCCGCTCCCGGCGGTCGGCACCCTCCTCCGAGAGGACGGCGTCGTCGGGACGGGCGTGGGCCAGCGACTCCACGATGAACTCGTGAGCGAAGCGGTCGCCGGCTTCCTTCAACGACCAGTGGTCCGTGCCCTGCTCGACCATCCGGCGCCGCACCGATACCAGGAGCCTCCCGGTCTCCGTCGCGATCGCAGCGGCCAGCCGGTGGTCGTCGAGCTCAGGACTGATCGGTGGGACGCGTGAGTCTGAAGGCACCTGCGTCACCATACGATGTCGGGCCCCCGTTGCGGCAATCGTTGTTCGATTTGCCTGTTCGCTGTCCCGATGCCTATTTCTTGATGGCTTCGCCGTGCGGTTCGCCGGCCGTTTCGTAGCACTCGGCGTGGTACTGCTCGACCCGATCCCAGACGCCGTCGACGTACACGTTGCAGATGACCTGGTGGTCCCGGTGCCGGGCCCGGAACTTGACCCGCTCGCCGCAGTGCGGACACTCGGCGGTGCTACCGGCCTCGATGAGTCGGACGACCGCCCGACTCTTCCAGGTCTTGGGACGTTTGGCCGAACCCTTGGCCTTCTTGCCCGGTTTCGGGGGCTTGCCCGGTTTGGGGGCCTTGCCGGCGCCCGCCTTGCCGTTGCTGGAACGTCCGTCGGATCTGCTGCGGTCCTTCGTGCTTCCTGACGTTGGTCGCGATGCCATACCATTTCATCGGCAGGACGGCAATCGACATGAGGTGAGCGTGGTCTGCGATTCAGCGGGTGAGCGGCTTGTAGGTGATCCGTGTCGGCCCGGCCGCTTCGCCCAGTTCGGCCAGGCGGAACGCCTCGTACTCCGAGAAGTTGCCCTCGAACCAGCGAACCTGTGAGTTCCCTTCGAAGGCCAGGATGTGCGTGGCGATGCGGTCGAGGAACCAGCGATCGTGGCTGATGACCACGGCACAGCCGGCAAAGCGCTCCAAACCGTCCTCGAGGGCCCGCAGGGTGTCGACGTCGAGATCGTTGGTGGGCTCGTCGAGGAACAGCACGTTGCCGCCTCGCTTGAGGACGCGTGCGAGGTGGACGCGGTTGCGTTCGCCGCCCGAGAGCACACCGACCGGCTTCTGTTGATCGGAACCCCGGAAGTTGAACGACGCGACATAGGCTCGACCGTTGACCTCCCGGCCGCCCAGGTCGAGCACCTCCTTGCCCTCGGTGATGGCCTCGTAGACGGTGTCGGTGTCGGTGAGCACATCGCGGGATTGGTCGACGTAGGCCAGGTCGACGGTGTCGCCGACCTTGATCTGACCATCGTCGGGTTGTTCGCCGTCCGCGTTGTCCTCGGCGGCCGCGATCAGCATCTTGAACAGGGTGGTCTTTCCGGCGCCGTTGCCGCCGATCACACCGACGATGCCGGCCGGTGGTAGGGAGAACGAGAGATCCTCGATCAGGAGCTTCTCGCCGAATCCCTTGGCGAGGTTCTCGACTTCGAAGACCTGATCACCGAGACGAGGACCGGGCGGTATGTGAATCTGGACCTTCTCATCGGTCGGGTTGTAGGCCTCGGCCTCGGCCCGCAGGCTCTCGTAGGCCGACAGGCGGGCCTTACCTTTGGCCTGGCGGGCTTTGGGGGCCATCCGCACCCACTCGAGTTCCCGGGCCAGCGTTCGCTGCTTGGCGTCCTGCTCCCGTTTCTCCTGCGACATTCGGGCCTGCTTCTGCTCGAGCCAGCTCGAGTAGTTGCCCTCGAAGGGAATGCCCCGGCCCCGGTCGAGTTCGAGGATCCAGCGGGCGACGTTGTCGAGGAAATACCGATCGTGGGTGATCGCCACCACGGTTCCCTGGTAGTCGGACAGGTGGCGCTCGAGCCAGGCCACGGACTCGGCGTCGAGGTGGTTGGTGGGCTCGTCGAGTAGCAGCAGGTCGGGTTTCGACAGCAGGAGGCGACACAGCGCCACCCGACGCCGTTCACCACCGGACAAATGCTCGACACCGCTGTCGGCCGGCGGGAGTCGAAGCGCCTCCATGGCGATGTCGATCATGCGTTGGAGATCCCACCCACCGGCCGCTTCGATCCTGTCCTCCAGATCCGCCTGCCGGGCGCCGAGCTTCTCGTAGTCGGCGTCGGGGTCCGACCATCCGGCCAGAACCTCCTCGTACTCGGCCAGCAGTGACACGGTTTCGCCCGCCCCGTCCATCACGTTGCCCCGAACGTCCTTCTCGGGGTTCAGGTGGGGCTCCTGCTCCAGGTAGCCGACGGTGAATCCGGGGGTGAGGCGGGCGTCGCCGGTGAATCCGTCGTCGATCCCCGCCATGATCCGCAGCAGCGACGACTTGCCGGCGCCGTTCGAGCCGAGCACCCCGATCTTGGCTCCGGGGTAGAAGGCGAGGGTGATGTTCTCCAGCACCTGACGATCGGGCGGATGGAACCGGCCGACCTTGTGCATCGTGTAGATGTACTGAGCGGACATGGTGCAGAGGCTACCGGCCGCCCAAGGTCTCGGTTCGCCTTCGCCGACATCGTCGGCGGCGAGCGGTGAGGTCGGAGCCGTGAAATGACCGAGTGCCGGGAGGCGAACTCCCGGCACTCGGTTCCACTCGATGTCGATGCAACCACCGCTTGCGGTGGCGTTCCGTTCGGCTCAGCGACGACGCGATCGTTTGGCCGACTTCCTGGCCGGCGTCTTCTTCGCCGCCCTCTTGGCGGTCGCCTTCTGGGCCCGCTTCGACGTCGTCGCCCTGGCCGGCGCCTTGGCGGTGGCTTTCTTGGCCGTGGCCTTCTTGGCGGTGGCTTTCTTGGCCGGTGCTTTCTTGGCCGGTGCTTTCTTGGCCGTGGTCTTCTTGGCCGGTGCTTTCTTGGCCGTGGTCTTCTTGGCCGTGGTCTTCTTGGCCGGTGCTTTCTTGGCCGGTGCTTTCTTGGCCGGTGCTTTCT
>JBFHME010000136.1:0-9731 GCA_041594435.1 Acidimicrobiales bacterium | reverse complement strand
GGACCAGGGCGTCGACGGACGGGGTGAGCTCTGGGTCCGCGGCCCGCAGGTGATGAAGGGCTATCTGAACAACCCCGAGGCCACGGCCGCCACGATCGACGACGACGGCTGGCTCCACACCGGTGACGTGGCCACGATCGACGCCGATGGCCACACCTACATCGTCGACCGGGTCAAGGAGCTCATCAAGTACAAGGGCTTCCAGGTGCCGCCGGCCGAGCTGGAGGCTCTCATCGTCACCCATCCGGCGGTGGCCGACGTGGCCGTCATCGGCATTCCCGACGACGAAGCCGGCGAGCTGCCCCGGGCCTACGTGGTACTCAAGCCGGGCATGGAGGCCACCGCCGAGGAACTCCAGGCCTTCGTGGCCGAACACGTGGCCACCTACAAACAGATCCGCCAGGTGGTGTTCACCGACGAGATCCCGAAGTCGGCCTCGGGCAAGATCCTCCGCCGGTTTCTACGGGACCAGGCCCTGGCCGAGCGGGCCTGACCCCGAGCGGCCTCCGACGCTGGTGTTTGCGGGTCTGGGTCCCGTTCGGGGACGTCGGCCGGTGAATCCTCAGGCTCGGAGAGCCAACACGGCGTAGTCGAACCCGTCGAGGCTCAACACGTCGCTCTCGACGGTCTCGCCGTCGAGCGCGAGTCCGGAGCCGATCAGCACCGTGGCCCCGAGGAGGCGATCGTCGGCAAGCGACGCCGTCTCTCGTCGGGGGTTGACGATCACCAGATGGGACCCGCCGCGGATGTAGGCGAACGGGTAGCCCTCGTTGACCACCTGCCGGCTTGCGGTGGTACGCAGAGCCGGGGTGGCGCGGCGGAGTCGGATCAGTTCACGAACGAGATGCAGGGTCGAGGTTGGGTCGGCGAGCTGGTCGGCGACGGTCGGACGATCCGGGTCGGGGTCGATCGGCAGGTACAAGTCCCCGGCGTTCGCGGTGGAGAACCCGGCATTCGCGGTGGCATCCCACTGCATCGGGGTCCGACACCCCGCCCGGTTGTACCGGGGATTGCAGATCGAACCTTCCACATCGGGCAACCCGGGCAGGTAGCGCATGCCGATCTCGTCGCCGTAGTAGACGCAGGGGATGGAACCCCAGGTGAGCAGGAACGTCCAGGCCGCTCCGAGCTGTTCGGCCGTGCGGGGGCCACAGGCCAGGCGGTCGAAATCGTGGTCGGCGCTGGCCAGCATGATCGGACGGCGGGTGTCGACCTCGCGGGCCCGCGACCAGCCGTCGAGGAACGTGCGGGTCGACCCGGCGCCCGCGGCATCGAAGAACGGGGGCCGCTGATCGTGAAACGGCAGAACGCCGGCGAAGCCATTGTCGAACAGGCTGGCATGCTCGGCGTGAATGACCAGGAAGAAGTCGGCGTGGAATGCGGGCGCCGCACCGGTGCGGGGTTCGACACCCTCCGGTAGCAGCACGGCATCGGGGTGGGCGTCGTCGAGCCAGGTGCGGATCTCCCGCCACAGGGCCACCGTTTCGACCAGACCGGGATCGTCCTTGACGAGGGAGAACGCCATGTCGACTCGAAAACCGGCGACGCCTCGGCTCAACCAGAAGTCGAGGACGTCGCGCAGCGCCTGACGGTTTCGGCGGGGACCGGGAGCATCGACGGGGTCGCGCCACGGTTCATCGGCACCGACGTTGGCCCAACCGAAGTTGAGCGCCGGCTGAGCGTCATAGAAGTTCTTGAGATACCAACCGGGGCGCGGTCCAGGCGAGGGGACCCAGGCCGGTGTGCCCGACAGTTGGTTCGCCGGCGCCGCGGGCGGCGGATCGGTCCGCCACACGTAACGATCCCCGTCCGGATGCGGGCCCGACGCCGCCAACTCGGTCTGGAACCACTCGTGTTCGGTGGATGTGTGGCCGGCCACCAGATCGAGGACGATCCGTATACCTCGTTCCTCGGCTTCGGCGATGAGTTCGAACAGGTCGTCGTTGGTGCCGTATCGGGGCGCCACCCGTAGGTAGTCGCTGACATCGTAGCCGGCGTCGACAAACGGTGAGGCGAACAGTGGATTGAACCAGATGGCGTCGACCCCCAGCCATGCGAGATGGTCGAGGTGCTCGATCACCCCGCGGAGATCGCCGATGCCGTCGCCGTTCGAATCGGCGAACGACTGGGGGTAGATTTCGTAGAAGACCGCGTCGGCCAGCCAGTCGGTTGTCATGTCGATGAACCTATCGTTCGTCTCGTCATCCGGTTCGTCGCTCCCTCATCCGCCTCTCGTCAGTCGGCCGGGCCGTCGAGGGAGAAACGACGCATGAAGTTCCAGCCGTCGGCGGTGGCGCTGACATCGGTGGTCGTCGGACCGAGGGCGTCGGTCATGAACACCCCGAGGAACGCACCCGGCCAGGTGTGCCCGCCGCCGTCGACCTCCACGAACCGAACCGGCACCTCGTCGGCGCAACCCCGGAAGTCGAAGGCGGTGATCTCATCGGAGACCGTGGTGACCTCCGGCTCGGGATCGCAGCCGAAGTCGGCGGCGAATTCGGCCAGTTCGTCGGGCATCACCTGATCGAAGAACTCGACCAGCTCCGGTGGAGCGTCGGTTCCCACGAGTTGCGACGGGCCGCCGTCGAAGGGCACGATGCGATCCGCGGTGCCGTGGAACGCCATGAGCGGGACCGGGCGGCTCGGCGTGCAATCATCGGGGTGGCTGACGCCCGCGACCGCCACCGCGGCGGCTATCCGATCGGCCAGCTCACACACCAGGCGGCTGGTGAAGAAGCCGCCATTGGACATGCCGGTGGAATACACGCGCGCCGGATCGGCACAGTGGTCGGCGACGAGCCGATCGATCAGAACCTCGACCATCACCCGATCGTCGCGGCCCGGGATGTCGAACTGGGCCAGCTCCCAGCCGGTCTGCAGGCCGGCGCCGCTGCCCTCGTCCGAGCCGGCTCCCCCGGTCGGGTGGACGACCATGAATCCCTCGGCTTCGGCCACCGCCTCGTAGTTGGTCAACAGCGCCTGCTGGAACCCGTCGGAGCCGAGCCCGTGCCAGTTCAGCACGACGGGGTACCGACCACCGGCCTCGGCGGCGAGCGGACTGTCGCCCGGAACATAGAGCCGGATGGGATAGGCGTTGCCGGTGACCTCCAACTCGAAGTGGACCGCATCCTGTTGGCCCGGCTCGTTGCCGACCGGCGCGGTCGGTTGGCACCCGCCGTCCTGACCGGCCGTCGACGTCACGCTCGACGTCGGGGCCTCCGTCGTGGCAGCAGTGGTGGCGGTCGGCTCCCCAGCGGTCGGCGCTGCCCCGCCGGAAGCCGAATCGGATGACGACGAACAAGCGGTGAGCAACAGCGCCCACACGAGGAGCAATGCTGCCCGTCGACGGGGCGAGGCCCGACTCCCTCCCGAGGTCACGTCCACCCTTCCAACCGGTCGGTGCACCCGCTCGCCAAGCCGACCGGCGGCCCCACACCACCGAAACCCGCCGCACTGCACGCCGCCGGAGGGATGACGTGGTCGGCTCAACGTAGCTTGACCACGATCTCGGCCATGTCGGCGATGAGCGTGATCGGCGGATCCTGCCCGCCGCGCTCGGCGAGCACTTCTTTCGCCCGCTCGGTCCGCTCCTCGTCGCCCACATCCCGAAGGAACGCGGCCTCCACCCGCCCCGGATACGCGTCGATGATGTTGGCGAACGCGTGAGCGTCCTGGAGGCTGCTGTCGCCGATGAGCACCACCCGAGGTTCGGGCAGACGATCGAGGATGTCGGTGATCGAATCGATCTTGTGGTCGCGATGGGCCGAGTTCGAGAACGTGTGCCGACTCAAGCCGATGTCGCGCAGCAGCAACGGGCCGGGCGGGAACTCGTTGATGTCGAGAAAGGCCACGAGGAAATCGTGAAGGTTCCACGGGCTCGACGACACGTAGAAGATCGGTCGCGGGGTGGTGCCGTCGTCCGACGGCCAGCAGAGATGCTGGTAGAGGTCGGCCGCACCGGGCACCGCCTCCCTGGTCAGCTCCGACCCGCTGATGGTGGTCAGAACCGTTCGTGCCGCCGCCCCGACGCCGTTGAGCAGGATGGTGTCGTCGACGTCGCTGATGATGATGCGATCGACGTCACGGCCGATCACGAGAACCTCGATCGGCCACCACTGGCCGGCGCCCGCCTCGTGATCGAGAACCCGGGCCTGAGCCACCGTCCACCGGCACCCCGACAGCTGAGCCCGGTCGATATCGACGTCGACCCTGAAGTATCCCTCGTCGTCGGAGTGGACCGAACGGGCCGTCCCGTCGTAGCAGACCTCCACGGCCACGTCGGCCACTTCCGAGCTGAGAAATCGGCTCGCCATCCGTCCGGCGGACCGAAGCGAATGCTCACCTTCCCGGGCCGACCCGGGGTGGGGGCTGGCCAAAACCCGACCTTGGATCCGCACCTGTGAGCCGCTCCCGAACGATCGGTAGCCGTCGATTCGCAAGGGACCGGTGGGCCGGACCCAACCGGCGAGGTGACGGACCGCTCCCGCCACCTCGGGAACCGGCCCCCAGGTCGAAGCCCGGCCCAGGGCCCGGCCCACGAGTCGACCCGACTGTGAGAGCCGGCGAAGGCGCTGGAATCGGGCGAAGTCCTCGTCGGTGAGTTCGGCCGCGGCGAGGTCGGCCTCATTCGGTTCGACCTCGGTCAGATCGATCGGCTCCGTCGGCGGTTCCATCGACCGCTATCGACCGGGTCCCATCGCCCGTTCGCCTCGAACCCGCCCCATGATGAGCTGCGGCCACGGACTGGCGACGTCGCCCGTTTCGATCACGACCACGGCCGGGCCGGTGTGGGCAAGCGCCTCACGAAGTTTCGTCTCGAGTTCGGCCGGCCCGTTGGCCTGATCGGCCCAGGCACCGAAGCTGCGGACGAAGGCGACGAAGTCGGGGTTGCGAAGATCCGACGCAATGGTGCGCTCCGGCCCGAACCGCTCCCGCTGTATGGTCCGCACGTTGCCGTAGGCCTTGTTGTCGTGGAGGACGATGGTGATGCCGATGTCATGTTGAACGGCGGTGGCCAGCTCGGTGGCACTGAACAGGAATCCACCGTCACCGACCAGTGCCACCACCGGCCTCTCCCCTGCGGCGACCTGAGCCCCGATCGACTGGGCGACACCCGCTCCGAGGGTGCCGGCCGGTCCGCTGGTGAGGAACGTACGAGGATGTCGGAACTCGAACAGGAGATGGGCCGCAAAGCCCAGTTGGGTCACGTCCTCCACGACGATGCCGTCATCGGGCAGCGCCCGGCGCACCGAACCCAGGAGTTCCCGCTGAGGGTCGAGATGGCCGGTGGCCCGATCGAACTCGGCTCGGCGCCCGGCAACGGCAGCGGTCTGATCCTCACCCCGCAGCAACGCGCCGCTCAGCAGGTCCAGCACCGCCTGCACGGTCGGTCCGGCGTCGCCGTGCAGGCCGATCGTGCCCAGGTCGTGGCGGTCGAGTTCGGATTCATCGACGTTGATCTGGATGATCCGAAGCTGCTCGTCGACACCCCAGTGGTTGATGGGAAACTCCATCCGGGTTCCGATACCGACGACCACGTCGGCCGTGCGCCAGAACTCACGTCCGACGGTGAGGGGGCACCACAGGGGGTGCCGGGCATCGACGACGCCGTGCCCCTGGCGGCGGGTGAACACCGGAGCCCGGAGGGTCTCGGCCAGCGTCCGAACCTCGTGTGATGCCTCCTGGGCACCGCCGCCGACCACGATCAGCGGACGCTCGGCCCCTGCCAGCGCGGCGGCCGCCCGCTCGACGGCATCCGGATCGACAAGCGGCAGAGCCTGGGAAGGCGCGGTGAGCGCGCCGGCGACCTCCTTGTTCCAGCGATTGACCGGTACCTCCACGGCCACCGGACGTGGCGGTCCGGACACCACCTCGTTCAGCGCGGTCTGGAGGCGTTTCACGGCTTCACCCGGATCGTCGAGGTAGACGTGATGTTTGGTGAGCTGACCGATCACCGCTGCCGAATCGGGCAGCTCGTGCAGCACGCCGATGTGACGGCCCTTCTGGAAATCGGCGATGGCTCCGATGATCGCCAGTACGCGGCCGCCGGCCCAGTAGGCGCTCGTGAGGGCGGCTCCTGCGTTGAGCAGGCCCGGACCGGGCACCACGGCGAAGGCGGCGGGACCGCCGGTCACCTGCGAAGCCCCGAGCGCCATGTAGGCGGCACCCTGCTCGTGGCGGGTCACGATCGGCCGGATGTCGGGCGCATCGACCAGCCGGTCGAAGAACGGATCGTTCTGCACCCCTGGAAGGCAGAACAGTGTTTCGATACCGAGCAGGCGGAGGGCGTCGACGGTGCGTTGGGCGATGGTCGAGACGTCGGTCATGTTCGAGTCAAAGCCTAGCGCTGTCGGCCTTCCTACACTGGGCGCCATGGCCAAGGCTCATGCAATCAACCTGGCAGCCAAACTCGCCCAGTTCGACGAGTGCTGGTCCCCACGTACCGTGACCACGTTCAACGGCCACGACGTGATGGTGGTCAAGGTCGAGGGCGAGTTCGTGTGGCACCACCATGACGACACCGACGACCTGTTCCTCGTGTTGACGGGCCGCATCGTTATCAAGATGCACAGCGGCGATGTGGAACTCGGGCCCGGCGAACTGTTCGTGGTTCCTGCCGGTGTTGCCCACAAGCCGGTGGCCCTCGAACCCTCAGAGCTGTTGTTGATCGAACCGAGCGGCACACCCAACACCGGTGACCCGGAAACCGCCGCGCCGCGGATCGAGCTGTGAACCCCGCCGGCGGTCCGGCCGTCGCCGACGTCGAGGCGGCCGCCATCGATCGGGTGCTGGCATCGGTGGTGGCCCCCGGTGCGACGCTGACCGGTGGCGAACGTCGCCTCGTGGCGATCCGGTCCCGTCGAGCGATGGCGGAGGCGTCACGTGGAGGATCGGCCGAGGCGAAACCGGACGAGGCCGTGACCGGCGACGTGCGGGAATGGCTCGTCGACCGCATCACGACGGCGGCGCACACGATCCGGCCTCGCCACGTGACCCAACTCGCCGACGGTGGCCTGCCGGCAACCACCTATGTGGAGATTCTGGGCCTGGTGGCCCGATTGCAGGCCGTCGACACGTTCTGTTTCGGCATCGGCGCCGAGCTTCCCGACCTCCCCCCGCCGGTCGACGGTTCCCCGTCGGGCGTCGTGGCCGCCCACGCCACGATCCGGGGCGGCTGGGTCCCCACGGTCGGACCGGCCTCTCCACCGAACGCCCTGACGCTCATCCCGGCTGAACACGAGGCGATGCACGACCTCCACGGGGCGCTGTACCTCTCGGTGGAGGGCATGGCCGACCTCGACGCCGACCGGGGCCTGCACCGAACCCAGATGGAGTTCGTGGCGGCTCGCACCTCGCTGTTGAACGAGTGCTTCTTCTGACTGCTGGCCCACAGCGAGATGCTCCGTGCGAGCGCTGACAAAACCGGCAGGATCCATGATCTCCGGGCCGTCGTGGATCCGATGGCCGATTCGCTGCTTCCCGCCGGTCCCGAGCTGTCGGCCTTCACCGACGCCGCCGTGCTCCGGGACGGCCACGAGATGCCGGCGGCCCGAATGGCGCTCATGGAGGTGGCGGGTGAAGCCGCCGTGATCCGGGCCGCGGCCGTGGCCGGGAATTTCCAGATGATGAACCGACTTCTCGACGCCATCGGGGTTAGGGTTCATCGCGGTGGGATGGCGTTGGCCGACGAACTCGGTTTGACCGTTCCCGTCCACCTACAACCTCGCCGAGCAGACCGTCCGGTCGATCACGAGTCCGAGCCCGAGGCATGACGTCAAGGAGGCAGGGAGCATGGGTGTGGAGATCGAACAGCCGCCGCCTGGAGACCCGATCGAGGATTTCACGCTCCTCGACGATCGAGGCGAGCCGTGGACGCTGTCCGAGCAACGGGGCCGCCCGACGCTGCTCATCTTCCATCGACACCTGATGTGACTGCCGTGCCAGGAGCACCTGCTCGCCGTGAGCGAGCGTCTCGACGAGTTTCCGCCGGTGACCATTGCCGCCATCTCCTTCGCAACGGTCGAGCAACTGGCTGCGCATCGTGAACATCTCGGTCTTCGGTTCCCGCTCCTGGCCGACCCGCAACGGACCATCTACCACCGTTTCGGTTTCGGTCGGGGAACGTTCGCCGAGGTCTGGAGCCTCGGCACGTTGAAGCGCTACCGTGATCTGATCCGACAGGGACGAAGGCTGAGGGTTCCCAAGCAGGACACCCGCCAGCTCGGCGGCGACGTCGTGCTCGACGGCCACGGGCGCCTCGCCGCGGCGTTCCGCCCGCGGTCGCCCGACCTACGCCCGAGCGTCGATCAGCTGGTGGCCGCCGTCGACAGAGCCGGCTGATCCCGCCGAGTGGCTGCGGTTCGGCGTCAGAAACCGCCGCCGAGATCGAAGCCGAGTTCGTCGGAGGAGATCACCTGGTCGGCGGGCGGGGGCTGGATGGCCACGGGCTCTCCGACGTCGTACAGCTCGAACTCGATCAGCATCGACCCGATGCCCTCGGCCTCGGATCCGAGCCCCATCGAGTCGAAGTCGTCGAGCTCGATCACGAGCCGCCGCAGCAGATCGTCATCGTCCATCCAGAGGTCGATCGGCAGTGCGCCGGAAATTCCTGCGGGCAGCTCGGCGTCGAGCGCGGCCTGCTCCTCCGGTGAGAGCCTGGCCGCGACGGCCTCGAGATCGATGCTGATCCGGTAGTGGGTGGTCTCGGCCCCGCGTACCGTTTCCCGTCCGATCTCGGTCACGGTGGCGTCAAGGTCCGCCAAGGTTCGCAGAAGATCGGTCGGTGAATCGAGGCTGTCGACGCCGAACTGATCGGTCATCGAAGCCGCATCATCGACCTCGAGCTCGATCCAGGCCATACCGCCATCGGCGGTCATGGCGCCGAACATGGTGCCAAGAAGTCCCCACCGCACCCAGGCGGTATCACCGACGGTTCGCAGCTGCGCCGGTTCGGCGAACATCGAGGCGACCATGTCAGCCTCGGCGGGCGAGGCTTCGGCGGCGATCAAGGCCGCCAGTCCGGAGAGATCCACGCTGATGTCGAAGGCGTCGGCGTCGAGGTCGTAGGCGCCGCTCATCGTCAGCTCGAAACCGCCGTTCGGTGTGGAACCGGGAGCGGCCTCCAGCACGAATCGACCCTCGAACCGGCCGGTGGATGCCGTGACGGTGGCGTCGGATGCCCGGGCCAGGAAGCCGCCGCCGGCGGAGTCGGCGTCGAGGCTGGTCCCGTTCCGGTCTGCGTCGTCCGTTGCGCCGTCGGTGTCGGTGCCGGCATCGTCCTCCCGCTCGCCGCCGTCACCGTCGGCGGGTTCGGCTTCCGGTTCCGGCACCGCGGCGTCGCCCCGGTCTCGTGTACCGTCGGTCGGCTCATCCGCCGCGGCGTACCCGTCGGACGCAGGCAGCTCGGCATCGGACGACACGATCTGTGTCGCCTCGCCGGCCGACGATCGACAAGCGGTTGCCATCAGCATGAGAACGATGGCAATGATTCGGATGGCTTTCATGGAGGACCTCGCCGGACTCGTCGACCGTTGGCTTCAACCATGACTATCGGCACCGGCCACATCCCGCCTTGAGTCACGTTTCGCGCGGGCACGGCCAGGAGACGTCGGGACGAACAGAAAACGATCGAACCGGATGCCGTTGGCATCCGGTTCGTTCGTGACGTTGGTGGCGGGGGCAGGATTTGAACCTGCGACCTCCGGGTTATGAGCCCGACGAGCTACCTGACT
>JBFHME010000135.1:0-9787 GCA_041594435.1 Acidimicrobiales bacterium | reverse complement strand
TGTTCGCGCCGGGCCGGCGGGACCGGTGACCAGTCTCTCCATGAGAACAGCCCGCAACGAGATACGGATCTTGCGGGACATGCGGAACGCGCCGAGGGGTGCCCCGCAGCGGGGCACCCCTCAGTTGCTTTCACGGGAACTGGTGTCAGCCGCCGAGCGAAGCCTGGCCTTTCTTGGCCGAGCCCTGACCGTAGGCCTTGAGCACATACAGACCACCGTTGCGGTCCGATGCGTACACCCACGGCTGATTCGGGATCTTGTACACGCCCCAGATGTCCTGCGCGCCGGCGTTCTGCGCCTCGAACGCGTCACCGCGCTCGTGATAGCGGCCGACTTCCACAGGGTTGTACGGGTCGCTGACGTCGATCATCAGCAGCCCGTCGGCATACCAGGACACGTACGCGATGCCGTCCTCGACGACGAGATTGTGACTCGAGTAGGTTCCACCCTCGAGGCAGTCCTCGGTGCCGTCGGTCCCCGGCTCGAGGGCCGAGCAGGCTGTATCGAAGGTCGAGGCCAGCACCGGGTTCGCCGGGTCGGTGTAGTCCCAGATACGCAAGCCGCTCCAGCCGTTCCAGAGCGACTGCACACCCTCGACGGTGCCGGCGGGTGCGCCGATCACGAGTTCGCCGGCGTTTGCAGCCCCGGCGAGGGCCAGGCCGTCGGAGTGGCCGACGAACACGCCGGGGATGGGAACCGGACCGCCGCCCATCGTCACCAGCGCGTCACCGCGCGCCTCGTCGTTGAACACGATCATGCCCTCGTAGCCTGCGGCTGCGACCTGGTTGCCCTTCAGCGTGAAGGCGCAGACACCTCGCTGGATGAGCGCAACCTGACCTGTTCCCGTAGCCGCGGGGATCGTGGCTGGATCACAAGCCAGACCGACGTAGACGGCGTCACCGACGACGTCGCCCGACGGGTTGATGTTGCCCACGACGGCGTCGAAGTTGCCCGCCGAGGTGACCAGCACGTTCTCGAAGGGAGCGAAGTCCTCTTCACCCTCGACGACGATGACGTCATCCTCGGTCCACACGGAGTGCGAATTGACCTCACCGTCGGTCGACGTGATGTCGAGTGCCGTCGAGATGTAGACGGGGTTGGCGGGATCGCTGATGTCGAGCAACACCAGTCCGGCATCCCAGAAGTTGACGTAGGCCTTCGTGGCGTCCTCGTTGATGAACAGGTCGTGCATGATCCGGTTCGCAGACGCTCCGTAGCCGGCGAAGAGCCAGCCATCGGCCTCCACCAGCAGACCGAAGCCATCACCCAGCCAGAAGCCGACATCGCCCTCGGCGAAGGACGACAGCCCGAACGATGCGAGCTCGCCGGCGAACTCGGCGTTCTCCGGCCCCCAGGTCGACACCAACGCAGGTGAGGTGGGGTCGGTGATGTCGAAGATCTGGAAGTTGCCGAAGTCGGCCTCACCGGAGACGCCGACGTAGTCGGCGCCGTTGCGGCTCCACAGGTACATGTTGTGGACGCCGGTGTCTGAAACGCCGAAGATCTCGCGCAGCGCAACGTTCGCGTCGTCGACCTGGATACGCGACTGCTCGATCGGGTTCTCGGGGTCGGTGACGTCGTAGACCATGACGCCGCCGACACCGCCTTCGTCACAGATCTCGTTGGAGAAGACGAGGATGTCGTTGCCGGCGGTGTTGGTGAAGACCTTGACGTCGTTCGCCTTGGTGCCGACGGGGCTGATGATGACACCGACCTTGGTCGGCTTGTTCTTGTTGTGGACGTCCCAGATCCAGATGCCTGACTCGTCCTCGGCGGTTCCATCGGAACAGTCGGTGGAGAACGTGCCCGTGTAGGCATAACCGTCGTGGGCCCAGACGTCGGTCGTCACATCGGTTTCGAGGCGCACGCCGCGTCCGGCGCGTGCGAGGTTCTTCTCGACCTTCGAATACGGTCCGCCCGAGATGACGTCGAACTCGTCCTGCCCCAGGAGAGGCCCGTCGATGTCGAAGTCGTGGGCATCCCCGCCGATGTGGACGTCGTCATGAACGTCGACCGAAGGATCGTCGGTGACGATCTCCGGCCCGCCGCCATCTGGATGTGCTACCGCCACGCTCGCCGAAGCGAGGAGCAATGTGGTTGTGGTCGCAACTGCTGCAAACACTCTGCCGGATAATGGTCTCACGGCTAACCTCCGTTGCTGGATTGACAACGCGACCGGGAAGCCGACCGCTGGACAGATGATTGCACATCCTTGTCGGTTGACAAAACCTGGCCGTGTGGATCCGCATGAGCCGGGGGATGCTTTCGTGGTTCATCATCCACCCCGGGCCTGGGGCAGGATCCACCGGAACGTCCGCTGCCGGATGTGGGAACAGGGTCTGGTTCCGGCCCGACGACCGGTGCTAGGCTCGGAATCATCAAGCTTGTCGACGGGGGGTTCGTCGTTTGGTCGTGTCCGGCTTGAGCCGTTGGTCCGCGAGCCAGAAGGAACGATCATGATCTCCCGAATTCGAACACTCCTCGCCACCCTGGCCCTGGTGGGTGTCGTCGCCCTCGCCGGAGCCACGCCGGCCTCCGCGGGCCACGACGACGACCCTCGCAGTCAGCACCTTCACCCGATGGGCCACATCGAGGAGGGGGCCAGCCTTCTGAACCCGGCTGAGAACGGGCCCAATATTCACACCGATATCGCGTTCTGGGGCGAGTACGCGTTCCAGGGCAGCTGGTTGGGTGTCAACGTGCGCGACATCTCGGCTCCCGGTAACCCTCAGCCGGTCTCATCGGTGTCCTGCACCGGCAATCAGGGCGATGTCATCATCTGGGACGACATCCTGGTCCGGTCCTGGAACTCGCCGGCCCGTGCCGGCGCCACCTGTGACGGCGTGTCGGTTCCCGTTGGGTTCGAGGGCCTGCACATCTTCGACGCCTCCGACGTGACCAATCTGGAATTGATCGCCGGTATCGAACTGGAGTGCGGATCCCACACGGCCTCCGTCGTTCCCGATCTCGCCAGTGACAGGCTGCTCGTCTACAACTCCGGATCGAGCAACGCCTGTGAGGGCATCGACATCGTCGAAATACCTCTCGACAATCCCGCAGCGGCGGCGCTGGTCAATTTCGTACCGCTGGGCCGTGACTGTCACGACATCGGAGTCATTCTGGGCGACGCCATGATGGCGGCCTGCGCCGGCGATGACGGTTATGCCGCGCTGGACCTGAGCGACTCCGTCGAAAACCCGTCGGTCCTGTACGAACGGTCTGTTCCCGGGGTCACCATCGGCCATTCGGCGGCCTTCACCTGGGACGGTGAGATCATCATCTTCGGCCACGAGCCGGGCGGTGGCGTGGCGTCCAACTGCGAAACCACCAACCCGGACGTCGACAAGACGTATTTCTTCTTCGCCTCCGCCACCGGTGACCAGGTGGGAACCTGGGTCCTGCCCCGTGCCCAGGGTCCCACGGAGAACTGCACCCTCCACAATCTCAACGTGGTTCCGCTACGCAGTGGTCGCTACGTGCTGGTCCACGGTTCCTATCAGTCGGGCACCAGCGTGGTCGACTTCACCGATCCGCAGAACGCAGTGGAGCTCGCGTTCAGCGACCCGCCCCCACTGGTCCCGGTCGACATCGGTGGGGCATGGTCCTCGTACTGGTACAACAACTTCATCTACGAAACCAATATCACCGAGGGACTCAACATCTTCCGTTACAGCGGCAATCCAACGGCCGGAGCGGTTCGACTCGACCATCTGAACCCACAGACCCAGATGTTCACCATCGGCTGAGTTGGTGCACCCGGCCGTCGTATTGGGTTCGTTCCCGGCACTATCTGCATAAATATGTAGACAAGTGTATGAGCGGTCGGTATGCTGGCCGACGTGCCAGCAGCCCCGTTTTCCAGTCCGACGGCCGGCGGCGGTCCAATCTACCGTGTCGGGATCGTCGGTGCCTCGGGCTACACCGGGGCCGAGTTGATGCGCCTGCTTGCCGGTCATCCGAACTTCGAGCTCGAGGTGATGACCGGAGACTCGAAGGCGGGCACCGCCATCGCCGATCTCTACCCGAGCCTCGCCGTGGCCTACCGGGGCCGGCTGTTCGAGGCCTACTCGGCGGAACTCGTCGCGGGACTCGATCTGGTGTTCTGCGGGCTGCCCCACGGTGTGAGCATGGGGGTCGTTCCGGAGATCATCGACAACGTCGGGGTGATCGTCGATCTCGGCTCCGACTTCCGGCTGAAGAACCCCCAGCTCTACCCCGCCTGGTACGGAGCCGAACACTCGGCCCCCGAATATCTGCCCGAGGCCGCCTACGGTCTGCCCGAGCTGTTCCGGTCCGATATCGCCGAGGCCCGGCTCATCGCCGCCACCGGCTGCAACGCCGCCACCGCCACCCTGACCCTCGCCCCGCTGCTCGCGGCCGGGCTCGTCGAACCGGACGGCATCGTGATCAACCTCATCACCGGGGTCAGCGGCGCCGGTCGCCCGCCCCGCGACAACACCACGTTCTGCACCGTCGACGAGAACGTGACCGCCTACGGTCTCCTCACCCACCGTCACACCCCGGAGATCGAACAGGCGCTGTCGGTGTCGACCGGCCACGAGGTGTCGGTGCTCTTCACCCCCCACCTCGCCCCGCTCAACCGGGGTATCCTGGCCAGCTGCTACGGTCGACCCACGCGGCCGTCGCACACCGAGGAGGTGCTGGAGGCCATGGCCGACTACTACCGCGACGAGCCGTTCGTCGTCGTCGATCACCGCAGCCCCTCGACCAAAGCCGTCACCGGCTCCAACACCGTGCATCTGACCGGACGGGTCGATCCCCGGACCGGTCTCGTCATGGGGGTCGGCGTGCTCGACAACCTCATGAAGGGAGCCTCCGGGATGGCCATACAGTGCGCCAACATCGCCGTCGGGCTGCCGGAGACCACCGCGCTGTCCACCGTCGGGGTCTACCCGTGACCGCCGCAGCGCCGGAGCCGCTGCTAACCGAGTTTCGCCTGCCGGCGAAACGTCGTCCGCCGGAGTCCCTCGTATGTCACAGGAAGGTCTACCCGTGACCGCCCCGACCGTCGACCGCGGCTATTCACCCGAACAACGGGCCAACGCACTCATCGAGGCGCTGCCCTACCTGCAGCGGTTCCGCGGCGCCATCATCGTGGTCAAACTCGGCGGTAACGCCATCGTCGACGACGAGGTCATGCGCACCTTCGCCACCGACATCGTCATGCTGCGCTCCGTTGGCCTCAAACCCGTGGTGGTGCACGGCGGCGGACCCCAGATCGGCGAACTCCTGGGCCGCCTGGGCAAGGCGACCGAGTTCCGCAACGGGCTCCGGGTCACCGATGCCGAAACGCTCGACGTGGCCCGCATGGTCCTGGTCGGCAAGGTCGGACGAGACATCATCGGCCACATCAACCGCCATGGAGCATACGCCGTCGGCATGTCGGGCGAGGACGGCCGCCTCATCGTGGCCAGCCAGCAGGATCCGGCACTCGGTCTCGTCGGCCGGATCGAGGCGGTCAACCCCCAGATGGTGGAGCGTCTCCTGGCCGAGGATCTCATCCCTGTTGTCTCCTCGATCGGGGTCGACACCACCGGTCAGTCGCTGAACATCAACGCCGACACCGTGGCGGGTGCCCTCGGCGGCGCACTGGGAGCCGAGAAGGTGGTGTATCTCACCGACGTTCCCGGCCTGCTCGCCGACGTCGACGATGCCGGTAGCCTCGTGGCCCGCGCGACCGTCGACGAACTGGACGCCGCCATCGAATCGGGACGGATCTCGGGCGGCATGGCGCCCAAGGTGGAGTCCTGCATCGAAGCGGTTCGAGCAGGAGCCAAGGCCGCTCATCTCCTCGACGGCAGGGTGCCTCACGTTCTGCTGCTCGAACTGTTCACCGACGCCGGTATCGGCACCATGATCACCTCGGATCCCGGCGAGAGACGGGACATCGCAGATCCCCACCCCGCCACGACAACAAATCAGGAGCCAACACCGTGACCACCGAAGCGCCCACGTCCTCCACGGCCGACTCGCCGCAGGCTCCGCACCTTGCGGCCGTGAACCCGCCGGCCGATCTCGAGCGCTGCCCCATCATGCCGACCTACGGACCGCCGTCGGTGCAGTTCGTCCGAGGCGAGGGCCCGTACCTGTGGGATTCGAACGACGTCAACTACCTCGACTTCCTGTCCGGTCTGGCCGTCACCAGCCTCGGTCACAGCCACCCGGCGGTGGCCGCCGCCGTCGCCGAGCAGGCCAAACGCCTGATGCACGTGTCCAATCTCTACGCCACCGAACACAACGGCGACGTGGCCATCACCATCGACCGTCTCATCGGCAACGGCGAACCGGCCGGCGGACAGGTCTTCTTCTGCAACTCCGGGGCCGAGGCCAACGAAGCCGCGATCAAACTGGCCCGCCGCTACGGGGGCCACGGCCGCCACGTCGTCGTCTCCGCCTTCCAGAGCTTCCACGGTCGCACCCTGTCGACCCTGGCCGCCACCGGTCAACCCGACAAGTGGGAGGCGTTCCAACCACTGCCGGAGGGGTTCCGCCACGTGGTGTGGAACGACCTCGACGAACTGGCCGCATCGCTCGACGAGACGGTGGCCGCCGTTCTGCTCGAACCGGTGCAGGGCGAGGGCGGCGTCAATCCGGCGACCGTCGACTACTTCAACGGCGTTCAGGAGCTGTGCCGCGAACGTGACATCCTGTTCATGGTCGACGAGGTGCAAACCGGTTTCGGCCGCACCGGTCAGTGGTTCGGCTTCCAGCACTTCGGGGTCGAGCCGGACGTGGTCACCATGGCCAAGGCGCTCGGCAACGGTATGCCGATCGGGGCGTGTTGGGCCAAAGGCTCGGTTTCGTCGGCCTTCAAGCCGGGTGACCACGCAACGACCTTCGGCGGTCAGCCGCTGGCCACCGCGGCGGCCCGCGCCGTGCTGGCCACCATGCAGGCCATCGGCGCACCCGATCGGGCCGCCGAGATCGGTGAGGCGCTCACCACGGCGCTGTCGCGACTTCCGCACGTCAAGGAGGTGCGTGGTCTCGGGCTGCTCATCGCGGCCGAACTCGACGGGCTCGACGCCCGCGAGGTGGCTGCCGAGTGCCTGCGGGAGGGTCTGGTTCTCAACGCCGTCACCCCGAGCGCCCTTCGCCTGGCTCCGCCGCTGATCATCGAGGAGAGCCACATCGCCGCGGCGGTCAACAAGCTGTCCAGCTCACTCGACACGGTGTCCGAACGGGCCGCGTCGTCGACCGCCTGACGGTTCGGAGACCACCATGCGTCATGTGTTGGAGATCGATGACCTGAGCGTCGACGAACTCGAGCGGATCCTGGAGCTGGCCCGTCAAACCGTCGCCGACGTGCCGGCGGTGCTCGGCGGGCAGGGGGTGGCCTGCTACTTCGCGAAACCGTCGGCCCGGACCCGGAACTCCACCGAGATGGCGGTCGTGCAGCTCGGCGGCCATCCCGTGTACATCACCGCCGATGAGGTCGGGATCGATCGCCGCGAGTCGGCGGAGGACGTGACCCGTACGCTGGCCTGTTATCACCGGGCCATCTGCGCACGGGTTTTCGAACACGAGCTCCTGGAGCGGATGGCGGCCCTCGATGTCGTCCCCATCGTCAACCTGCTGTCCGACGGCGGACATCCGTTGCAGGCCATCGCCGATGTCCTCACGATGGAGGCCGAGCGCGGCCCGGTGGCCGGCCTGAACATCGTCTATGTGGGCGACGCCAACAACGTGGCCCGCTCGCTGGTTCTGGCGGTCGGCGCCCTTGGCGGCAAGGTCACGATCGTGGTCCCACCGGATCGGCGGTTCAACGACGTCGACGCCGGCCGACTGTCGGCCGCCGACGCACCGTTCACCTACCTGGACCGGCCCGAGGCGGTGACCGACGCCGACGTGATCTACACCGACACCTGGGTCTCGATGGGCCAGGAAGGTGATCGTGATCAGCTGCTACGCACCTTCGAGGGCTTCCAGGTCGACGAGGCGATGATGGCCCGCAACCCCGGAGCCATCTTCCTCCATTGCCTCCCGGCGCACCGCAACGAGGAGGTCACCGACGCCGTACTCGACGGCGCCCAGAGCCGAATCTGGGCCCAGGCCTCCAACCGGCTACCGGCGGTACGGGCGGTCTTGCAGTGGCTGCTCGAAGTGAACGGCCCCGGCGGCGCCGGTTGCGGGGGAGGCGTGAGCTGATGCCCGGCGGCAAGACCCAACGGCAACATCGGATAGCCCGGCTGTTGACCGACTACGCCGTGACCAGCCAGAGCCAGCTCGTCGATCTGCTGGCCGTCGACAACGTTGCCGCCACGCAGGCCACGGTCAGCCGTGATCTCGACGAACTCGGCGCGGTCAAGGTTCGAGTGCCCGGCGGGGCAACGGTCTACGCCATCCCGGAACATCCCACCGAACAACTGGCCCCCCAGGAACACCTCCGGCGGGTGCTTGGAGAGTGGCTGGCCGACGTCATCCGCTCCGGCGATCTCGTCGTGCTCCGGACACCGCCCGGGTCGGCCCACGTCGTGGCCTCGGCACTCGACCGGTCCGGCATCAACGACATGATCGGTACCGTGGCCGGTGACGACACGCTGCTCGCCATCGCCGCCGAGGGCCGGGGCAAACACCTGGCCAGCCTGCTCGCCGACATCGCCGGCATCGACTGACGGCGATCGAAAAACGATCGACCACGCCACCCGACACATCAAGCAAGAGGACAGCAATGGCAACCAACAATCCCGCATTCGCCGCCGGCGTCCGAGACAGCGTCAAAAAGGTCGTGCTGGCCTACTCGGGCGGCCTCGACACCTCGGTGATCCTGCGTTGGCTGCAGGAGGTCTACGACTGTGACGTCGTGACCTTCACCGCCGACCTCGGTCAGGGCGAGGAGCTGGAACCGGCCCGTACCAAGGCGTTGTCGATGGGGATTCCCGAATCGTCGATCTACATCGATGACCTCCGGGAGGAATTCGTCCGGGACTTCGTCTACCCGATGTTCCGAGCCAACACCGTCTACGAGGGCGAGTCCCTGCTCGGAACGTCGATCGCCCGACCGCTCATCGCCAAACGACTGGTGGAGATCGCGGCCGAACAGAACGCCGATGCCGTCAGCCACGGGGCGACCGGCAAGGGTAACGATCAGGTCCGCTTCGAACTCGGCGCCTACGCCTTGAACCCCGACATCAAGATCATCGCACCGTGGCGGGAGTGGGATCTGACGAGCCGGGAGCGGCTGCTGGCCTACGCCGCGGAACACGACATACCGATCGAGATGTCCCGGGGGGCCAAGTCTCCGTTCTCGATGGACGCCAACATGCTGCACGTCTCCTATGAGGGGGGACCGTTGGAGGATCCCTGGACCGAGCCGCCATCGGAGATGTGGCGTTGGTCGGTGACCCCGGAGGAGGCCCCCAACGACCCGACGTATCTGGAACTCGAGTTCCGGGCCGGTGACATCGTCGCCGTCGACGGTGTCGCCATGACCCCGGCAAAGGTTCTTGCCCACCTCAACGAGATCGGCGGTGCCAACGGTGTCGGCCGCATCGACATCGCCGAGAACCGCTACGTCGGCATCAAGAGCCGGGGGGCGTACGAGACCCCCGGCGGATCGATCATGTTGCGGGCCCACCGGGCGATCGAGTCGATCACCCTCGACCGTGAGGTGGCCCATCTCAAGGACGAGCTGATGCCCCGCTACGCCAGCCTCATCTACAACGGCTACTGGTGGAGCCCCGAGCGGCAGATGCTGCAGACCGCCATCGACTGGAGCCAGCGGGCGGTCAACGGCACGGTCCGTATCAAGCTGTACAAGGGCAACATC
>JBFHME010000134.1:0-9868 GCA_041594435.1 Acidimicrobiales bacterium | reverse complement strand
TCAGACCATCGTGCTCGACGCCGCCGGCGAGACACCGGAGGCCGCCGACGCCGCCGGGCACTCGATCAGTGGTGTCCGCTACCGGGCCACGATCGTCGGATCCGGTCTGGCCGGACTGGGAGGGGCGCTGCTCGTCGTCGGCCAGCTCGGCTTCTTCAACTCCAACATCACCGCCGGCCGGGGCTGGATCGCCTTGGCCCTCGTGATCTTCGGACGGTGGCGGCCCGGGTGGATCGTGGCCGGGGCCGTGTTCTTCGGTGCGCTCGATGCGCTCCAGTTCCGGTTCCAGAGCCTCGACTCCTCGGTGCCCTACGAGTTCTTCCTGGCCCTCCCCTATCTGGTGACGCTGGCGGCGCTGGCCGTCGGCAGCCGACGGGTCAACGCCCCCTCGGCCCTGGGTGTGCCCTACCTGCGCAGCACCGAGACCTGACCTGCAAGCTCGCCCGGACTCCCGGGTTCGGTTTCAGAGTCGCTGGAAGGCGCAGTCAACGGCCGTGCTCTGGACCTGCACAGCCATGGGCCGAGGCTTCCGTTGTCCCGCCGAGTTCAGGCCGGCACGGACCGGCGTCGTCATCTTCAATCAGTTCCGCCGGTTGGCCATCGCCATGACTCCGCCGAGGACGAGCGTGAGCACGATGCTGCCGATAATCGAGATCCGTAGCTGCAGTCCCAGGAACTGGGCGACGACATTGATGGCGATGAGCGCGAGAACGTAGACGACGAACTGACCGAAACGGCTGTTCATGGCCGCACCGCCGTCCGGAGCGTCACGATCGGACCTACTCGGGGCCTCAGGTCTGCTCGTCTCATGGATCGACTCGCTTTCATGTAGTGGCGTTGCCGCCGAGCGGAGGTCTGGTTCCGACGCTCTGGGTCCCCATCGTGATCGAATCCCTGCGGCGTGGCCTCGCCTCGTTGGGGTGATTCGGAAGCTGATTCTGTTGTCACCCGAGAGGGTTGATGTTTCCAGGTACGTTCTGACACTCGGACTGGACGAGCTGTGTTTTGCTCGATCGGTGAGCCAACGTCGGACGGTGGTGGAGAAGTTCCGAAGATTCATCGGGCGACGTCGTGGCGACGCAAAACGGAGGGAACCGCATCGTGAAGATGCGGTTCCCTCCGTTTCAGATGGTGTGGTTGTGGACGGCGACTACGGACCTACCACTCCGACCAGTCGACCTCGGCGTCGACCGCCAGCGTGCTCGGCAGCGGTTGATCGCCGTGCGTGCCGGGATCACAGTCGACGGTGACGCCGGCGTCGGTGAGCACGACGTCGACCAAGCCGACGTCGCCGCTGCTGGCCACGTGATGGCGAACTCGACGTCGAGGCTTTCGGTGTCACCGTCGACTAAATTGTATCGTTGGCGCTGCATGCAATTTGATGGCGTTCCAAGATGATGAACGGCGTTTGAAATCCAAATGAACAGCCGGGTCGGCAGACAGCCCGGGCGCAAACCTGAAGCGCCGCTGCGGTGCGACCCATACTTCGCCGATGCGCTTCGTGTTCGACGCTTTCGAGCTCGAGACGGGCGGAGACGTTGTCGCCATCGAGCCTCAGGTTCTCGACGTCCTCGCCCACCTCGTCAACCATCAGGATCGGGTGGTGCCAAGGAGGTCGGGCACAGCGATTGATCTCCACCCCACATGGACAGCGCTACAGTTCGGCGGGGCGCGGACCTCCGGCCCTGGCAGCACCGATCGAAGAGGCCTACGTTGTCATCGAGGCCGGATCGACAATCGGCCTGGACGGTGAAACGAACCATGGACGCTCGAGTACGGCTCGACGGGACCGGTGAGGAGAACAGAGTCGGGCTGCGAAGGACCCTCACGCTCCCGTTGCTGGTGTTCTACGGGGTCGGCGTGACAGTCGGAGCGGGGATTTTCGCCCTGGTCGGCGAGATCCTGGCGATCGCCGGGGACCGGGCACCGCAATCGTTCCTCCTGGCCGGTCTCATTGCCGCAATCACCGGCATCTCCTACGCCCTCCTGGTCAGGGTGTATCCCAGGGCCGGCGGCGAGGCGATCTTCGTCCAGCACGGACTTGGTCCGCAGTTCGGTCGGGCGACCGGCTACGGCGTTCTGGTCACCGGCGTCGTGTCGAGCGCCGTCGTGGCGCTGGCGTTCGCCGGCTACCTGCGCGAACTCATCGACATTCCCGAGGCGATCGTGGCGGTCGGGATCGTCGTTGTCTTGGCCGCCCTGGCCACGTGGGGCGCCAGAGAGAGTGTGGTTGCCGCCGCCGGGATCACGGTGCTCGAGATCGGGACTCTGGCGGTTGTCCTCGTCGTGGGACTGCCCGGCCTCGGTGACATCGACACCTGGCAGCGGAGCTGGGCCCCGCCCGATTCCACGGCGGCCGCCTCGGCCGTCTTGTCCGGCGCCATCGTCGCCTTCTTCGCATTCATCGGATTCGAGGACATCGAGAACATGGCCGAGGAAACGCTCGAACCGGAGCGAACCGCCCCGCGGGCCATCCTGTGGACGCTCGGCATCACCGTCGTCTGCTACCTGATGATCGCACTGGTTGCGGTGGCCGCCCCCGACCGAGCGGCCATCGCCGAGTCCGACGCGCCGCTGGCGCTGTTGTTCGAGCAGCTGAGCGGGAGGTCGGGCGATGTGGTCTCGGCTATGGCCGCCGTGGCGATGGTCAACGGCATTCTCGTGCAGATCATGATGGCGTCACGGGTTCTCTACGGCATGGGCCGGGAGGGATTGGCCCCACGCTGGTTCGGTGTGGCCGGATCGCGCCGGCGGACCCCGGCCCGGGCAACCGCCCTGGTCGCGGTGACGGTGATCGTGCTCGCGCTGTTCGTGCCGCTGCTGCGTCTGGCCGAGGTGACGAGCGTCGTCGTGCTGCTGGTGTTCGCCATGGTCAACCTGTCACTGTTTCGACTCGGGTCGATGGTCGAGGACCACCTGGTTCGCCGTTGGCGGTGGCTCGGGCTCGCCGGAGCCGTGGTCTGTGTTGTGGTCGTGATCGCCGGCTGGCCGGGCTGACCGGTACGGAGCATCGAACTGAACCACCGACACCCCGGCGTCTGTACTTCGCCGATGCGCTTCGTGTTCGATGATTGCGGCATCTGAAGCGGCCGGACCCCGGCCAAGAGGCCAAACGCTTCCTCGAGATCGTTCCGTGCCCATGATCGCCCGAAAACCGGCAATCATTGGCACAGAAGCCGGGGCGGAGCGGCGGGAGAGGCCAACAGAAGCGATTCGCGAGGGGATTCAGGCCTGGTCGGCGACCAGGGCGACGAGCTGGTGGAGCGTGTGGTCCGCCGCCCAACTGCGCGCGTCGTCGAGGATGTGGGGTTCCACCCGGCTGGAGAGCTCGGCCAGCAGGCGAGGGTTCTGGATCTCGGCGGTGAAGTCACCTCGATCACCCGTGCGCCGAAGCACGGCCCACAGGATCCTGGCGCCTCGCTCGACCTCTCCGGAGTCGACCAGCAGGAACCCGTGCAGGCGAAGGGATCGGACGACATACGCCTCATTGCCGACGGCCCGGGCGAGGCGAAGTGCCTCGTCGGCCCGCTGCCGGGCACCGTCACGGTCGCCGGTGAGCCTCCGGATCTCACCGGCGATGAGACGACCGAGCACAACGTGGTCGAGGTCCTCGGCGGCGACGTCGACGGCCTCGGCCTCGTCAGCCAGGCGTCGGGCAGTGGCCAGATCACCGCAGTCGCCGTGGACGAACGCGAGGTTGGCGAGACTGTTGGCGATCCAGCGCATGGTGTTGTCGGCCCGGGCAAGCGCACACGCCTCCTCCAAATACCCGATGGCCGAATCGGGCTCACCGAGGCCCCACGCAACCATGCCCAGGTTGTTCAGCAACACGATCGACAGCGACCGGAGGTCCGACGTTCGCGCTCGAGTCAACCCCTCCACAAGATGCTCACGGCAGCTCTGGAGGGTCGGAGCGGAACAGCCCAGGCCGTTCAGGACGTGGGCCGACAGCTCGTCGTCGTCGAGCTCCTCCGCGATGGCGTAGGCCCGTTGGGTGATCGCATACTGGCTGTCGTCGCCATCGACCCACTTTCGGGCCCAACCCAGCGTCACCAGGGCGAGAGCGAGCCGTCGTCGATCGTTCGAGGAGGTGGCGGCGTCCACTGCGGTCTGCGCCGCCCGGGAAGCATCGTGGTGACGACCGAGCCGTTGCAGGAGCGACGACTCGCCGATGCCGACCGCAGCAGCGGCTCTGCCGGCGGCCTGACCGCCTCCGATCGACGAACGCGCGGCGGCCAGAAGCGCGAGACCCTGGTGGTACCGCCCGGACCGCTCGACGAGCCGCACCAATCCGGCGCACGATCGCTCGATCAGATCGGTGTCACCGTGTTCGACGGCCCACCGCCATGCTTCGGATGCGTCGTCGACTGACGGCAACAGGTGCCCAGCCGCCGAACCGAGTATCTCGACCACGGCATGGGCGAACCTGCGTCGCGCTTCGGCCTTCCGGGCATCGTCGGCGGCCAGGCGGGCGGCAGCGTACTGGCGGACCAGGGGGTGACTGGCCAGCAGTCCGCCGGGATGATGCCGGATGAACGACTTGTCGACGAGATTGCGCAAGGTGACCGGAGAGGCCGCGGCGACCGCGGTGGCGAGCTGGACCGTGTAGGGGGCGGTGAAGACCGACAGCGCCTCGACGGCCTCCCGCTCGTCCGGGTCGGCCAGCGCCCAGGAATGGGCCATGGCAGCATCCACGCTGCGATGTCGGGCGGGAGCATCGACGGCACCGCCGGTCAAGAGGGAAACGTTGCGGCTGATCACCTCGACGACCTCCGGCGGCGCCATGAGTCGGAGCCACGGCGCCGCGAGCTCGATGCCCAACGGTGAGGCCCCCACCTGGCGGCAGATTGCCAGCGCCTGGTCGACCTCGACCGTCACCTCCGGCGCCACCTGATGTGCCCGCTCGATCAACAGCTCGACGGCGTCGTCGTCGGAGAGACCGCCCACCTCGTAGATCCACTCCTCGGTCAACCGGAGACGCTGGCGCGACGTGACCACGATCTTCAGCTCGGGACAGCGCTGGAGCAGCTCGGAGAACAACCGCCATCCGTCCGGTAGATGCTCGGCGTTGTCGAGTACCAGCAGCCATTCGGGCTCGTGCAGACGTTCGACCAGTTGATCGAGCGGGTCGAGCCGCCCGTCCGGAACAACCCCGCACCCGATGGCGACCTGGGCCGAAATCTGGTCGGGATCGGAGATCGACTCCAGTGACACGAACGCCGTGTTCGTCCGGCCGCCGGGGGACCGACCACCGACTAGCGCCCGGCCCAATGCGGACTTACCGGTTCCAGCCGGACCCACGAGGGTCACCAGCCTGACGTCGGGGCGGGCCACCATGGCGGCGATCTCCGACAACTCGCGAATCCGGCCGACGAGCCGGTGCCGGCCAGCGGTCCCCGTCCCGGTCTGGGGATCGACACCGACCACGGCCGCTCGACCCGACTGTCGCGCCTCGGCCGCTCGATGGCGCTCGGCCAGCAGCCACTCCTCGTACTCGACCGTGGCCCCGCGCTCAAAGCCCGGCAGCAGCTCACCTGCCGCCGGCTCGAGCAGCGCCTCCGGATCGCGGCGATACAGCCCGGCGAGGTCAGTGTCGACGGTCCAGCCGATTCGATCGCCGACGACTGTGAGCCCCTCGAGCCAGGACAGCCGGCGCATTCGCTTGAGCAACTGGCGGACGTTGTGCCTGGCCGTCGTATCCGGGACGTCGGGCCAGAACAGGAAGCCGAGCCGATCGCGGGTCACGGGACCGTCGGAGCAGGCGAGATAGACGAGGGCCCGGTTCCGCATCGTCGGGCGCAATTCGATGACCTCGCCATCGTCCAGTTCGAGGACGGCACGACCAAGAAGCTTCAGTCGCATTGCCACTGATCGTACCGGCCACGGTCGGGCCACGCCCGGGCCACGGCGGACCGAGAAGGTGAAAGCCAGTCACACTGCACACCCCTGAAATGGGAGAGAAGGAGCACACCATGGACACGACATTCAACCCAGCCGAGATCGCCGCCTACGAACACGCAACCTGGTCTCGCTGCGCACCCGGCTATCGCAACGGCTTCGCCAAACTGACGGGCCAGGCGATCGAGGCCCTCCTCGACACCACACGGGTCGGCCCCGGTTCGCAGGTGCTCGAGGTCGGGGCGGGCACCGCCGATCTCGCCGCCGCGGCAGCGGAGCGAGGTGCGGCGGCCACGGCGATCGACTTCTCGGAGAACATGGTCGCTGAGGCCCGCCGGGCTCACCCGGACCTGGACGTTCGCCTGGCATCGGCCGAATCGCTGCCGTTCGACGATGGCTCCTACGACGTCGTCCTGGCCAACTGCGTCCTGCATCACCTGGCCGATCCCTCCCGAGCGCTGACCGAGGCTCGCCGTGTGCTGATCGACACCGGTCGTGCTGCATTCACGGTCTGGGCGGCGGCGGAATCGCTGGAGGCGTTCGGTCTGTTTTTCGCCGCCGTGGCCCAACACGGCGATGTCCCCGACCTGCCCCACGGGCCGCTGTTCGGCGTGACCGATCCGGAGACGTTCGACACCCTGTTCGAGGGCGCCGGCTTCCAGGATGTCGCCGTCACGCAGCTCGACTCCGTCTGGTCCATGGCCACCGTCGACCCCTTCCTGGCCGCCTTCGGCGCCTGGGCCGACCTCGACTCGATCCCGGTCGACACCAGGAACGCCATCGAGGCGACGGTGCGGGAACGGTCGGCCCCCTACAAGCGCGGCGACCGCCTCGTCATCCCCAACCCGATGCTTCTGATAACGGCCTCGGCGTGATCGGCCCTTCGGCGGCCGGCGTCAGCCGCCGGACTCGGTGTCGAGATACGCCTGCGCCGCTGACTCCGGGGCCTTGCACAGCCAGGCATCCACGATGGCCTCCCGAACGTCGTCGTCATCGGCTTCGTCGAGCTGCACAAGCACGGCGGCGTAGCCGTCGAAGTGGGGGATGGTGAAGAAGCCCTTCCGACCCTGCGCCAGGACGACCTCCTTCTCCTCGAGGTCGTCGACGGCGAGCCCGAGGATCGGACCGCCCGGTACCGGGTCGTCTCCGAATCGCTCCAGGTCGACCTTGCGGAACGGGCGCTCCCAGGCGAACAGCTTCCCCTTGACCTTCCAGGCCCGGCTGCGGTAGCTGGTGCCCTCAACCGTTTCCGGGAGTTCGAGAGCGAGCGCCGCCACATCGTCGAACGTCATGGCCGCCATCGTAGCTGTCATCGTCAGCTCTGATTTCCTGGAGCTGACGTGCCGGATGGCGGTCAGTCGATCGACGAGGCGCCGGAGGTCCGGACCGACACCGAGGCGTCGTCGGCCACGTCAACCGACGACGCTCCGGCCAGTCTGCCGCTGACGGCGGCCGCTCCGTCGAGGTCCAGCGACGAAGCACCCGACGCGTCGATCTCGGCTTCGTCGATCGTCATGGATCCGAAGTCGACCGAGGAGGCACCGGTGGCACCGGCGGTCAGGACGCCGACACTTCCGGCTCCGTCGATCGAGGA
This sequence comes from Acidimicrobiales bacterium, assembly GCA_041594435.1. Classification (GTDB taxonomy): domain Bacteria; phylum Actinomycetota; class Acidimicrobiia; order Acidimicrobiales; family SZUA-35; genus JAHELU01. The sequence goes on along the minus strand of JBFHME010000134.1, from coordinate 2,376 downwards.
GGCGCCTTCGAGGGCCACGTCGAGCTGCCGAAGTTCCACCTCACCCAGATCGACGGTGACGGCACCGGAAAGATCGACGTCGAGCTGGTCACCGGTCAACCCCACAACCTCCACGGTGGAGGCCCCCTCGACGTCCAACTCAGTGAGGCTCGGTGTGGTGATGCGCGCCTCCCGGGTACCCCGGTGCGAGGAGAACCACCGGGGATCGTCCAGCGAGAGGGTGAGACGATCGCCGCGTTGATCCACCTCCACATCGTCGAGGAGGTCTGCGGCCACCTCGATGTCGAGACTCGTCTCCGAACCGAGGGTGACAAAGACGGTCCAGCTGTCTTTGACGACGAGTCGGTCGAAATCGTCGATCTCGAATGACTCCGTGACGGTCGGCCCGTCGGCGGTGTCGGAGCCGGCGCGGATGTCGACGCCACAGGCGGCAACCATCAAGGTCGTGGCGGCGAGAACGGCGGTGAGACCGACGATGCGGGTGCGTGATTGGTTCATGGGTTCATCGTCCTCCCGAGGGTGCGACTCGTGAATCGGGGATGACCCCGATCGTCCCCTGAGAACCCTCAGACCGAGGTTGTCAGGCCCGGGTGAAGGTGAAGTCGACGTCGGCGCCGTGGCCATCAGACGCACCGCCGACATCGATCAGAACCTTGTCGCCGTCACCCAGGTCGCCCTCCAGGATCATCAGGGCGAGCCGATCGGCGATCTCCTTCTGCACGGTGCGCTTGAGCGGGCGGGCACCGAAGGCGGGATCGTAGCCAAGTCGGCCGAGCAGTCTGCGAGCCTCGTCATTGACGTCGACCGTGACACGCCGATCCGCGAGGCGGCGGGCCAGCAGGTCCAACTGGATGTCGACGATCTTGATCAGGTCGTCCTCGGTCAACTCGCTGAACCGGACGATGTCATCGACCCGGTTGATGAACTCGGGACGGAAGAAGTCCTTCGGATCACCGGGAAGGTTGGAGGTCATGATCAGTACCACGTTGGTGAAGTCGACCGTTCGACCCTGACCATCGGTGAGGCGACCGTCGTCCATCAGCTGCAACAGCACGTTGAACACGTCGGGATGGGCCTTCTCCACCTCGTCGAGCAGTACCACGGCGTAGGGCCGGCGGCGCACCGCCTCGGTCAGCTGACCACCCTGGTCGTAGCCGACATAACCCGGAGGGGCGCCGATCAGCCGGCTGACCGTGTGCTTCTCCATGTACTCCGACATGTCGAGGCGGATCATCGCCCGCTCATCGTCGAACAGGAAGTCGGCCAGGGTTCGGGCCAGCTCGGTCTTGCCGACTCCGGTGGGGCCGAGGAACAGGAACGTGCCGATCGGGCGGTTCTGATCCGACAGACCGGCCCGGCTCCGGCGAATCGCGGCCGACACGGCCGACACGGCGGCGTCCTGACCGATGACCCGCTTGTGCAGTTCGTCCTCCAGCCGCAGCAGCTTGCGGGCCTCGCCCTCCATGAGGCGGCTGACGGGCACACCCGTCCAGCGGGACACAACCTCGGCGATGTCCTCCTCGTCGACCTCCTCCTTCAGCATGGTCTGGTCGGCCTGCAGCAGGGCCAGGGCGGTGGAGGCCTCCTCGATCTCGGACTCGACGGCCGGCAGTTCGCCGTAGATGATTTCGGAGCGCCGACCGAGGTCATCTTCTCGTTCCGCCTGGCGGTGCAGGTTGTCGGCCTGCTCCTTCAACGTGCGAATGCGCTCGATCGCGTCCTTCTCGTTCTGCCAGTGGGCCTTCATGGCCGCCGACTGCTCCTTGAGGTCCGCCAGCTCGGACTCGAGCTCGGCCATCCGCTCCTTCGAGGCGGAGTCGGATTCCTTCTCCAGCGCGAGGCGCTCCATCTCCAGCTGGCCGATCCGCCGCTCGACCACGTCGATCTCGGTCGGCAGCGAATCGATCTCGATGCGCAGTTTGGAGGCGGCCTCGTCCATCAGGTCGATGGCCTTGTCGGGCAGGAACCGACCGGTGACGTAGCGGTCAGACAGCGTGGCCGCAGCCACGATCGCCGAGTCCTGGATGCGGACACCGTGGTGGACTTCGTAGCGCTCCTTCAACCCACGGAGGATGGCGATCGAATCCTCGACCGACGGCTCACCAACGTAGACCTGCTGGAACCGCCGCTCCAGGGCCGCGTCCTTCTCCACGTATTTGCGGTATTCGTCGAGCGTGGTCGCGCCAACCATGCGCAGCTCGCCCCGGGCCAGCATCGGCTTGATCATGTTGGAGGCGTCCATGGCGGAATCGCCGCCGGCGCCGGTGCCGACGATGGTGTGCATCTCGTCGATGAAGGTGATGACCTCACCCTCGGCGTCGGTGATCTCCTTGAGCACGGCCTTGAGCCGCTCCTCGAACTCGCCCCGGAACTTGG
>JBFHME010000133.1:0-9870 GCA_041594435.1 Acidimicrobiales bacterium | reverse complement strand
TCGAGACAGCGGGCGGCGTAGAAGCCCTCGTCGACCGCCGCGTAGTAGCCGGCGAACTGAGCCTGGGCGAACCACTGGAGCTGCAGTTTGACCTCGTCGACCGTCTCACAGTCTCCGTCGCCACCGGCTCCGGCCTCGGTGCTGTCGTCGCCACAGGCCGCCGTCAGCATCGTCATGGCCACTACCAGGGCCAACCAGGACCACCGCCGCTTGGCTTTGTTCGATTGGTGTTTCATGTTTCTCCCTCTCCAGAGGTCTGTCGGTTGTCGATGGGATGTCGAACTTCGGTCGATTACGGTCCGTCAGGCGGACGTCGCCACGGCATGGCCACCCGTTCGACGGCCACGGCCGAAACGAACAGGACCAGTCCAACCACGCTGGCGACGACGATCGCGGCCCACGCCTCGGCGTAGCGGGCGAAGCTGGCGTTCTGGGTGATGACCGGGCCGAGCCGGTCTTGAGGACCCCCGAAGTACTCCGCCACGATAGCGGCGATCACACTGAGCGGGGCCGCGAGCCGCAGAGACGTCATGAAGAACGGCACGGCGTTGGGTATGCGCACATGATGCAGCACACGAAGATCCGACGCCCCGTAGGACCGCATCAGTTCGATCTGTGATGCCTCGACCTCGAGCAGACCACGGGCGGTGTTGACGAAGACGGGGAAGAACACCACGACAACCACGACCGCCTGATTGCTCAGCGAACTGGTGATGCCGAACCAGGCGTTGAAGATCGGAGCCAGCGCGATGATCGGTGTGGCGTTGGCCGCCACCGCGAACGGGGTGAGCGTGCGCCCGACCCGCACGTAGCGGGTGGCCAGCAGCGCCAACGACACCCCCAGGAGGATCCCGACGATGAGACCGGTCACGGCGATCACCGTGGTGTTCAACCCGGCTTGACGCAGCGAGACGGTGGACACGCCTTCCGACGTCGACCAGTTGTCGGCCAGTGCCCGAGCGATCGACGTCGGCCGTGGCAACAGGAACTCCTGGATGCCGAACGCTCGTACGCCGAGCTCCCACAGCCCGAGGAGTACCACACCCGCGGCCGCGGCCGGGGTGACGGCTGACAGCCTGGCGCGGAACGAGGTCGAACCGTTCACCCGACTGGTCCTCCGGTGACCCCGACGTTACGCAACGCCTCGCGTACCTTCGTGGCACATTTGAAGAACGTCTCGTCTTCCCGGGTGTCGTCGGTTCGATGATCGCCGAGTGGCACGTCGATGATCTCGTGGATTCGACCGGGGCGGGGCGACAGCACCACCACCCGGTCGGAGAGGAACGTGGCCTCGGAGATCGAGTGGGTGACGAACACCACGGTCGTGCCGACCTCGGCCACCAGTTCCAGGAGTTCGTTCTGCATGTGTTCCCTGGTCATCTCGTCCAGTGCGCCGAAGGGCTCGTCCATCAACAGCAGCCGCGGTTTGAACGACAGCGCCCGGGCGATGGCCACTCGTTGCTGCATGCCCCCCGACAGTTGCCAGGGGTAGTGGTTGCCGAACTCGGAGAGCTGGACCAGCTCAAGCATCTCGGCGGACCGGGCCTCCCGGTCGGTCTTCGACCAACCCATGAGTTCGAGCGGCAGTTCGATGTTGCGGGCCACCTTGCGCCACGAGAACAGGCCGGCCGACTGAAAGGCCATGCCGTAGTCACGGTCGAGGCGGGATTGATGGGCCGACTTGCCGAACACCTCGACGGTACCGGCGGTTGGTGTGACGAGATCGGCGATCAGACGGAGCAGTGTCGACTTGCCACAGCCCGAGGGCCCGATCAGCGACACGAACTCCTGTGCTTCGACCTCCAGGTCGATCGCGTCAAGGGCCACCACCTGCTCCTTCGAGTCCGGGTTGAACGTCTTGCCCACCCCCGAGATCGAGATGGCCGGCACCGGCGTCAGCATCGTCACAGCTCTTGCTTCTCCCCCCGCACAACGCGGGCCTCGGCCAGATTGGCCATGGCGAACACGAACAACCCGAGGAGCGCGGCGGCGATCACCGCGGCGTACAGCTTCTCCGGCCCCGTGGTGTAGCGGCCCGCGTAGTCGAGGATGACCCGACCGAGGCCGCCGCGAATACCGGCCGAGATCTCGCCGACGATGGCACCCACCACGCTCAAGGTCGCCGCCAGTTTGAACGCCGGAAACAGGTAGGGTCGAGCCGCCGGGAACCGCAGCGCGAACAGGGTCTTCGACCAGCCGGCGGCATAGGACCGCATCAACTCGAGCTCCTCGGGCGCCGGCGACTTGAGTCCGGCCAACCCGTTGACCGCCACCGGAAAGAACGTCAGGTAGGCGGCGATGAGCGCCACCGAGACGGTGTCGCCCAGGAACGTCGTCCGCCCCCAGGTCACCACGATCGGGGCCAGGGCGATGAGCGGCACGGTCTGGCTGATGTTGATCCAGGGAACGAGCGCCTGGTCGAGCCACGGCGACCGCAGCATCACGACGGCCAGACCGAGGCCGACGGTGCTCCCGATTGCGAAACCGAGACCGGCTTCGATCAGGGTGAATCCGGCGGCCTTCAACAACGACACCGCCAGGATCTCGCTGCCGCCCCGCTGGACGGGTTCGATGAACGACCGGGCGATCTCCCAGACATGCGGCATGGTGAGGTCGTCGGGACCGACGGGCAGGACGTCGGGCCATCGATCCTCGATGAGCCCGCCGAGCAGTTTGTAGCCCTCCCACAGCAGCGCACCGACGAGCACGGCGGCCGTCACCAGCACACCGGTTTGGGTGTGGCGCCGCCAGCCCAACTGCAATCCCCCGGTTGCCGCCGCTACCACGAGCTGCCGTTCCCGATCAGGATCCACTCCGCAGGTGAGGGATGACACGCTGCCCGTAGGCGTTGAGCGTCTCGTCCTTTTGGTCGTGCATCAGGTAGATGGCGAACTGGTCGACCCCCAGGTCGCGCAGCTCCTCCAGGCGGGCCACGTGTTGTTCCTCGGTGCCGAGGATGCAGAAACGGTCGATGATCTCGTCGGGCACGAAGTCGGTGTGTTCGTGACCGGGTTTGCCGTGGCCCGAGTAGTCGTAGCCCTTGCGCCCCTCGATGTAGTCGGTCAAGGCCTTCGGCACCAGATCGGTGTCGGACCCGTAGCGCTCGACGAGATCGGCCACATGGTTGCCGACCATACCGCCGAACCACCGCACCTGGTCACGTTGATGCTCGATGTTGTCGCCGACGTAGGCCGGGGCGACCACGCAGATGTAGAGCGAGTCGGGATCCTTCCCGGCCTCCTCGGCCGCTCGCCGCACGGCGGCGATGGTCCACGCCGCGATCTGTGGATCGGCCAGCTGGAGGATGAAGCCGTCGGCCTCGGATCCGCACAGGTGCAGCGCCTTGGGGCCGTAGGCGGCCATCAGGATCTTGAGTTCGAAATCCTGATCCTTGGCCCAGGGGAACTGGAGCGGCGTGCCTTGGTAGTCGACCTCGTTGCCTTCGGCCAGGCCCCTGATGACCTTCATCGCCTCCGACAGGGTGTCCAGGTTGCACGGCTTCTTGCCGATGACCCGCATGGCCGAGTCGCCCCGGCCGATGCCGCAGATGGTGCGGTTGCCGTACATGTCGTTGAGCGTGGCGAACAGCGAGGCGGTGACCGTCCAGTCGCGGGTGCCGGGGTTGGTGACCATGGTGCCGACCTTCATGCGGTCGGTGGCGGCCAGCATCTGGGAGTAGATGACAAACGGCTCCTGCCACAGAACGTGGCTGTCGAACGTCCAGCCGTAGCGGAACCCCAGGGTCTCGGCGGTGCGGGCCAGTTCGACCACCCGTGAGGCCGGAGGGTCGGTTTGCAGTACTACGCCGAAATCCACTGGGTTCCATCTCCTGTGTTCATGGTGACCGGCGATCGGCCGATCACGGGCCGACCGGGTGGCCGGCGCGGTGTCTACTTGTTCTGGGGGAAGCCGAGGTCGACCGAGCTGGAGCCGGGATCGGGCCAGCGGGAGGTGATGACCTTGGGTCGGGTGAAGAACCGCACCCCCTCGGGGCCGTACATGGCGGTGTCACCGAACAACGAGTCGTTCCAGCCTCCGAAGCTGTGATAGCCCACCGGAACGGGGATCGGCACGTTGATGCCGACCATGCCCGCTTCGACCTCCTCCTGGAACCGGCGGGCGGCGCCACCGTCGCGGGTGAAGATGGCGGTGCCGTTGCCCCACTGGTTGTCCTCGATCAGCTTGACGGCGTCACGGTAGGTGTCGGTCCGGACCACACTCAGCACCGGACCGAAGATCTCGTCCTGGTAGACGGTCATGTCCGTCGTGACGTTGTCGATCAGCGTCGGGGCGAGGAAGAAGCCGTCGTTGTCGAAGCTCGTGTCACGCCCGTCGACCACCACCGTGGCCCCGGACTGGTGCCCCTGGTCGATGTAGCCGGCAACCCGGTCCCGGTGCTCACGGGTGATGAGCGGGCCCATCTCGGAATCGGGATCGGTGCCGTCACCGACCTTCAGCTTGGTCACACGTTCCTTGATGGCCTCGATGAGCGGATCCGCCACGTCGCCGACGGTCACCAGCACCGAGATCGCCATGCAGCGCTCGCCGGCGGAGCCGTAGGCCGCCGACACCGCGGCGTCGGCGGCAAGGCCGATGTCGGCGTCCGGCAGCACGATCATGTGGTTCTTGGCTCCGCCGAGCGCCTGGACTCGTTTGCCGTTTGCCGTGCCGGTCTCGTAGATGTACTTGGCGATCGGGGTCGAGCCGACGAACGACAGGGCCTGCACGTCAGGATGGTTGAGGAGCCGGTCGACCGCGACCTTGTCGCCGTTGACCACGTTGAGCACACCGTCGGGGAAGCCGGCTTCGTGGAACAGTTCGGCGATGAACATCGGCGCCGACGGATCGCGCTCGGAGGGCTTGAGGATGTAGGTGTTTCCGGTTGCGATGGCGTTGGGAATCGTCCACAGCGGCACCATGGCCGGGAAGTTGAACGGCGTGATGCCGGCCACCACGCCGAGCGGCTGGCGGATGGTGTAGACGTCGACGCCGGTCGAGGCGTTGGAGGAATACGATCCCTTCATCGTCTCGGAGATGGCGCAGGCGTACTCGATGTTTTCGAGGCCTCGGGCCACCTCACCCAGCGAATCGCTCAGCACCTTGCCGTGCTCGGCGGTGAGCCTGGCCGCGATCTCGTCGGCCCTGGCCTCGACGAGATTGCGGAAGTCGTACATGAGCTTGGTCCGTTTGGCGAGGCTGAAATCCCGCCAGTCGTTGAAGGCCGCCTTCGCCACGGCAACCGCCGCGTCGACGTCGGACTCCGACGACAGACCGACTTCGCCCGTCTGCCGGCCGGTGGCCGGATTCCAGACGGCCTGGCGTCGCCCGGACGTTACTTCGACCCTGGCTCCACCGATGAGGTTGTCAATCTGATTCATGTGCTGGCTTCCATTCGCGTTGTCACATCAAATACTCACAAAGACCACGGCGGAGGTACTGCCCGTCGCCTTTCGAGCCGTGGTAGTTGTCGTTCTCGACGATCACCCGACCCCGGGAGATCACCGTGTCGACCTTGCCCTGAACCTCGAAGCCCTCGTAGGCCGAGTAGTCCATGTTCATGTGGTGGTTGTCGACCGAGATCGACCAGGTGGCGTTGGGGTCGTAGAGGACGATGTCGGCGTCGGAACCCGGTTGGATCACGCCTTTGCGGGGATACAGGCCGAACATCCGGGCCGGGGTGGTGGCACACAGTTCGACCCAGCGGGCCAAACCGATCTCACCCTGGACGACGCCCTGGTAGATCAAATCCATGCGATGCTCGACGCCGCCGATGCCGTTGGGGATGGCCCGGAAGTCCCCGATGCCCAGCTCCTTCTGATCCTTCATGCAGAACGGGCAGTGGTCGGTCGACACCACCGAGAGATCGTCGGTGCGCAGGCCTTTCCACAGATCGGCGTGATGGTGGTCGTGCTTCGAGCGGAGTGGCGTCGAGCACACGTATTTGGCCCCCTCGAAGCCGGGCGCACCGAGGTGGTCCTCGAGGTTGAGGTACAGATACTGAGGACAGGTTTCGGCGAAGACGTTGGCGCCGGCGTTGCGGGCCCGGGCCACCTCTTCGAGCGCTTCGGAGGCCGACAGGTGCACGATGTAGAGCGGTGCGGCACCGACTTTGGCCAGCTTGATGGCCCGGTGGGTGGCTTCGGATTCGAACTCCTCGCGCCGGACCCGACCGTGGTACACCGGATCGGTCTCGCCCCGGTTGACGGCTTGCTCGGCCAGCACGTCGATGGCGATGCCGTTCTCGGCGTGCATCATGATGAGGCCGCCCGACTCCGAGGCGTTCTGCATGGCCCGCAGGATCTGGCCGTCGTCGGAGTAGAAGACGCCGGGGTAGGCCATGAACAGCTTGAAGCTGGATATGCCCTCGTCGACCAGCACGGTCATCTCCTTGAGCGAGGCCTCGTTGACCTCGCCGACGATCAGGTGGAACCCGTAGTCGATGGCGCACTGACCTTCGGCCTTGGCCATCCACTCATCGAGACATTCCCGCACCTGGCGGCCGTGGCTCTGGACGGCGAAGTCCACGATGGTGGTGGTGCCGCCCCAGGCTGCCGCCCGGGTTCCGGTTTCGAAGGTGTCGGAGGCGGAGGTGCCACCGAACGGCAGCTCCATGTGGGTGTGCACGTCGACGCCACCGGGGATCACGTATTTGCCGTTGGCGTCGATGACCCGGTCGGCGCCCCCCTCGGCCGTCGCCGCCGGATCGGATCCGGGAACATAGAGCGCGGCGATCGTCTCCGAGTCGACCAACACGTCCATGGCGGTGGCGCCGGTCGCGCTGATCACCGTGCCGTTCTTGATGAACAGTGTCGACATTGGTTGTCCTTCCCCGTTTCGTTGATTCCCTGCACTACGAACCTAGTCAGTGCGACCGGCGGTATCCAGAGGGCTCAGGTGACGGTGGCCGCCGCCGTGCCGATGGCGGCCAGACCCTCGTCGATCTCGGCCGCCGTGACGTTGAGCATGGGGGCCATGCGGATCACGTTGCCGTAGAGGCCGCCCTTGCCGACCAGGAGTCCGGCCGAGCGGGCCGCTTCCAGCATGGCGGTGGCCCGGTCCGGTGACGGCTCCAGCGATCCCGGTTCCACGGTCTCGAAGGCCTGCATCAAACCCCGACCGCGCACCTCCGCGATCCAGGGGGCGTCCGCGGCAATGGCGTCGAGGCCGTCTCGGAAGCGGCGTCCCATCTTCTTGGCGTTGTCCTGGAGGTTGTTGGCCAACACATAGTCGATCGTGGCGGAACCGGCCGCGGCGGCCAGCGGTGCGCCGCCGAAGGTCGAGAAGTTGAGCACCTTGATGGTGTCCATGATGTCGGCCCGGGCCACGATGCCGGCCAGGGCGGTGCCGTTGCCGACACCCTTGGCGAAGGTCAACATGTCGGGCACGATGTCGTGGGCCTGGTACCCCCAGAAGTGATCGCCGGTGCGACCCCAGCCGGTCTGCACCTCATCCGAGATGAAGAGGATGCCCTTGTTGTCGAGTTCCTTCTTCATCGATCCGAAGAAGCCGTCGGGCGGGGTGGCGAACCCACCGACGCCCTGGATCGGCTCGGCGATCAGGGCCGCCACGTCGCCCGCGGAGGTCATGGCCAGCAGTTGCGTCAGATCCTCGACGCAGGCGTCGGTGAAATCGTCGCCGTCGAGAGCGGCGAAGGGGCTGCGCAGCTGATAGGGGCCCTGCACGAAGGTGACCTGCAGACCCGTGAAGCTGGTCGACGACCACGAGCTGTGGGAGGTGATGGCCTGCGCTCCGAACGATCGGCCGTGGTAGCTGTTGCGCATGGCCAGGATCTGATTCGACTTGCGATAGCTCGTGGCCAGCAGCAGCGCCGTCTCGTTGGCCTCGGTGCCCGACGGGGTGAGGAACACGCGGGCGTCGGGAATTCCCGACAACCGGGCGATCTTCTCGGCACACTCGATCATCGGCTCCGAGAGATACAGGGTGGACGTGTGCAGCACCTTCGCCGCTTGGGCCTGTACCGCGGCGGTGACGTCCGGGTTGTTGTGGCCCACCATGGTGGTCAGGACGCCGCCGAAGAAGTCGAGGTAGCGGTTCCCGTCGACGTCGACGACATACGATCCTTCGCCGTGGTCGATGGCGATCGGCTCCGCGTAATAGGGCGAGAGGAAGGACGGCAGAACGGCTCGGTAGCGCCGGTGGAGCTCCTCGGTGGTGGTCATCGTGGGCGTCGGGGTCATCGATCAGATCCAATCTCGAAAAATGCTCGAACGTTGCAGCTCGGGTGACACTCGATCTTCCTGGCGGCGTCGAACGGAGGTTTCTAGAGTTCGGCGATCTTGCCGTACAGCTCCGGGCGACGATCGCGGTAGAAGGCCCACTGGTTGCGGACCTCCTCGATCAGGCCGAGATCGAGGTCGCGGACGACCAGTTCGGCGTCGGTGTCGGAGGCGGTGTCGCCCACGAACTGGCCCCGGGGGTCGCAGAAATAGCTGGTGCCGTAGAAGTCGTTGTCTCCGAGCGGCTCGATACCGACCCGGTTGATGGCACCAACGAAGTACATGTTGGCAACGGCGGACGACGTCTGTTCGAGTTGCCAGAGATAGGCCGACAGGCCACGGCTGGTGGCCGAGGGGTTGAACACGATCTGGGCCCCGTTGAGGCCGAACATGCGCCATCCCTCGGGAAAGTGGCGGTCGTAACAGATGTTGACGGCAACCCGACCGACCGCCGTGTCGAACACCGGATAGCCGAGGTTGCCGGGTTTGAAATAGAACTTCTCCCAGAATCCCTTGACCTGGGGAATGTGGATCTTCCGGTATTTACCGAGGTAGGACCCGTCGGCGTCGATCACCGCCGCCGTGTTGTAGAGCACGCCCTCCTGCTCCTTTTCGTACATGGGCAGGACGAGGACCACGCCGTGTGCGGCCGCCAACTCCTGGAACCGCTTGGTGGTCGGGCCGTCGGGAATGGCTTCGGCGTAGCCGTAGTACTCGGCCTCCTGAACCTGGCAGAAGTAGGGGCCGTAGAAGAGCTCCTGGAAACACATGACCTGGGTGCCCTGGGCGGCGGCCTCGGCCACGTACTTCTCGTGGAGTTCGATCATCGACTCCTTGTCGCCGGTCCAGGCCGTCTGCACGATGGCCGCTTTGACGGTGCCGTCACCGTTCGCCATGGTCAATTCCCCTCAATCGTCGACTTCCGCGGGCTTTCAGGACGCGTTCGGGTGTCCTCTGACGACCGTATTTGATCTTTTGATCGCGAACAAGTAGTACTTTGTTGTATGCAAAACTTTTTCCCGGCTCTCGACAGCCGGGAACCCGGTCGTGACGCCGAGAGCATCGCCAAGGCCATCGGCCGGCTCGTGACCGATGGCGAACTCGCGGAGGACGACAAACTGCCACCCATCCGAACGGTGGCCGGCCATCTCGGCGTCAGTTCGTCGACGGTGGCCGCGGCATGGTCGATCATGCGTCGCCACGGCCTCATTCACACCGACCGCCGGCGGGGCACGACCGTCCGGCCGTTTGTCGCCCACGGCCGCAACCGCTACTGGCAGGTGCCCAACACCGGCCGCCGGCTCGATCTCGACCTCAGCACCGGCACACCCGATCCCGAGCTGCTGCCTCGCCTCGAACCGATTCTGGCCAAGGTCCAGGCCGACCTCGACGTGACGTCCTACCTGGAGCCACCCGTGCTGGCCGAACTGGATGGGGAGCTGCGACAGCGGTGGCCCTACGATCCGCCGGCCTTGACCGTGGTCGACGGCGCCAACGACGGCCTCGACCGGGTGGTCGGAGCCGTGGTCCGGCTGGGTGACGTGGTGGCCGTCGAGGATCCCACCTATCCCATCGTGCTGGATCAGCTGGAGCTGGCGGGGGCGGAGATCGCGGCGGTTCGACTCGACGAGGA
>JBFHME010000132.1:0-10024 GCA_041594435.1 Acidimicrobiales bacterium | reverse complement strand
CCCGGGCGGCGTCGCGGCCGCGGCGGTCCTGGCGATGGTTGCTGATAGAACTGGGTGATGGACGACGAGTCACCTTCAGGGTCCGACGAAACCACTCAGCCGACGCCGCCTGCGGGACCGCCGACCGGATCCACGTCTGGTCCGCCGCCGACGGGTCGCCCCAGTAGCACGGCGCCGCCGGGTGCGTTTCCCGCGCCCGCTCCTGGCGCCCCGGTCGGACAACACGGCGGCTGGTACAGCGGTCCGTGGCCGGCTCCCGGCATGAAGACCACCGAGAGCACGGGTGCGGTCATCGGCAAGACCGCGATCATGTCGGTCACGGCACTCCTGATTCTGCTCGGTCTGCCCATCGTGTTTCTCATCGCCCTGATCGCCGGCCTGGCCGGACTCGGCGCGGCCACGGTGGCCGACGGCGAGGAAGCCGGCCTGTTCACCGAGTACGTCGCCGGTGAGCGTTCGGCCGGCACCCGTCTCGTGGCGTTGCCGGTCATCGGTCCGATCCTGGGCGAAGACCGGGGCGGCGGCGGATTTCTCAGCGCGGCCACCGGTGTGACCTACGGGTACTCGATCAAGGAGAGGCTCCTGGAGCTGGCCGACGACGACGATGTCGACGGTGTGCTCCTCGAACTCGACACACCCGGCGGCACGATCTACGGCTCCAAGGCCATAGCCGATGGCGTCGCCGAGTATCGGGCCCGCACCGGAAACCCCGTCGTGGCCTACGTCGGGGGCATCAGCGCCTCGGGTGGCATGTACGCCATGGCCGGCGCCGACGAGATCGTCGCCGACCACGGAACGCTGATCGGATCGATCGGCGTGATCTTCGGGCCCTTCGTCCGCTACAACGACATCACGGCCGTCGACAACGGCATCCTCTTCGGTGGTGTGGAGACCTCCGGCGGCGTCGAATTCGAATACCTCACCGCCGGTCGGAGCAAGGATCTCGGCTCGCCGTACCGCGACATGACCGCCGAGGAGCGAAAGACTCTGGAGGAGGTTCTCGACAACGCCTACGACGATTTCGTGGCCCACGTCGCCGCTGGTCGTGATCTGTCCCCGTCCGTGATCAAGAACGACCTCGGTGCGCTCATCTACGGTGAGCAGCAGGCGCTGGGCAACGGGCTCGTGGACACCATCGGAGCCCGGGAGGACGCCTATGAGCGGCTGGCCGAGCTGGCGGGTGCCGACGGCTCCGACTGGCGCCTCGACCGATCGCTGCCAAGTGAGCCGAGCTTCTTCGATCTGCTGGTCGGGACAGCCGTCGACGAGACCGAACCGGCATCTCGGGTGAATCTGCCGTCGGTGTGCACCGGTACCGCCACGTTGCTGACCTACCACGGCGAGCCGTCGCAACTCTGTGCGGCGCTGCGACGGGATCCCTCCGAGTAGGGAGGCGATCAGCCCGATTTCGTCTGTCGACGACAGGGCCCGGTGCGGTGCGCTGCCTAAAGGACGAGACCAGTGGATCCGATAGGAACATGTCACCGTTTCAGCTCACAGTAAAGCGAGACCGTCCGTGCTGAAGATCCTCTTTGTAGACGACCAGCCGAGTGCCCTCGAGGACGCACAGCGGGCCACGCACGTCATGCGGGACAAATGGGACATGACCTTCGTGTCGGGGGCGGACGAAGCCCTGGAGCTCCTCGACCGCGAAGCCTTCGACGTCGTCGTGAGCGATAGTCGAATGCCGTGCGCCGACGGAGCCGAGTTGTTGTCCCTGGTTGGTCGTAGCAGCCCCTCGACGGCGCGCATCATGCTCTCCGGGTGCGACGATGACGAGCTGGTCGTCCGGTCCACCAGGGTCGCCCACCGGTTCCTCACGAAGCCGTGCGATTCCGACCGGCTCAAGAATGCGATCGCCGAAATCCGGGACGCGCAAGGTCACGTCTCGTCGGCGGACATCCGTGCGTTGATCGGCCGGGTGGATCAGCTCCCGGCGCTCGGCGAGGTCTATCGACGCCTCGTCCAGGCCATCGAGGACGATTCGAGCAGTGAGCAGTTGGCCGAGATCGTCTGCGAGGACGTGGCGCTCACAGCCGAGATTCTTCGCCTTCTCAACTCGGCGTTCTTCGGCCTCAGCCGAAGGGTCGAGTCGGTCAGCCAGGCCATCAGTCTGCTCGGCACCGACGTCCTGCGCGCCATCGTGGCAGGCTATTCCGTGTTCAGCCAGCCGGACATCCTGGTCATCGATGCCGACGTCATCAGCCGCCGGAGCCAGCAGGTGGCGGCGCTGGCTCGACACTCCCACCGAATCCTGACCGACGCCCCCCGGCCGGAGCTGGCCGACATCTATCTTGCCGGCATGCTTCACGAGGTCGGTGCGCTGGTTCTCGGCTCGATCGACAGGATGGATCCGAGCGACATCAAGGCGGTGCTGAACAGCAATGACAACACCGTCGAGCGTCTCGCGTTCGGTGTCGATCGGTTTTCCGTCAGCAGCTACCTCCTCGGACTCTGGGCCTTCTCGTCCGACGTCATCGAGGGAGTCGAGTCGCTGAGCGGTCGGCTCGAGCCGCCGATGACGGCGATGGGGTGGTCGCTGGCCGTGGCCCGCCACATCATCGTCAACAACATGGCCGACGATCTCGAAACGATCGACGCCGAGGCCATCGAGCGGCTGATTCGTGTCGCCGACGAGCGGTTGCGGGCCAGCGTGCCGCCCACGCCGCTCCGCGAGCCGGAGCCGACCGTCACGGGTGCGCCGGCCTGATCGAGGGCTGTCGGGTCGCCGAATCGGGAACCACCGACGGCATCAGCCAATAGAGTTGGGGCCGTGGCAAACGACAACCTCGAATCATCGGCACCATCGACGGAGACGGCACCGTCCGTCATCCGGGTCGGGCTTCTCGGATGTGGGCACGTGGGCGCTGCCCTCGTCGGGCTGATCAACGAGCGAAACGACGCCATCGAGCGTGCGGCCGGTGTTCGCTTCGAGATAGCCGGAATCGCGGTTCGGAACCCGAGCCGGCAACGCGATCTTCCGGTTGACGCCGAGCTGTTCACGACCGACGCCGCCGAGGTGGTCAAGGATCCGTCGGTCGACGTGGTCGTCGAGGTCATCGGCGGGATCGAGCCCGCCCGCAGTCTGATCGTCGACGCGCTCGAGGCCAACAAGCCGGTCGTCACCGCCAACAAGGAGCTCCGGGCCAACGTCGGGAGCGAACTCTACGCGCGGGCCGCCGCCAAGGGGGTCGACCTGCTGTTCGAGGCGGCCGCCGCCGGGGCCATCCCGATCGTGCGGCCCCTGCGCGAGTCGCTCCTGGGCGAGGACGTTCGCCGGGTGATCGGCATCGTCAACGGCACCACCAACTACATCCTCAGCCGGATGGCCGAAGACGGCGCCGACTATCGCGATGC
Source organism: Acidimicrobiales bacterium (assembly GCA_041594435.1). Lineage (GTDB taxonomy): Bacteria > Actinomycetota > Acidimicrobiia > Acidimicrobiales > SZUA-35 > JAHELU01. Next base: position 6,667 of record JBFHME010000132.1, on the reverse strand, counting down.
CCTGGCCGAGGCCCAGCAGCGAGGCTTCGCCGAGCGTGATCCGACCGCCGATGTCGAGGGATACGACGCCGGAGCCAAGGCGGCGATCATGGCCTCGTTGGCGTTCGGGGTGAACGTGGTGGCGGGCGACGTCTACCACGAGGGCATCTCGGCCATCACCTCGGAAGACATCGTGTTCGCCCGCCATTTCGGCTACACGATCAAACTCCTCGCGATCGCCGAACGGTTCGAGGGTGAGGGGCCGGACCTCGGCACGAACAACGAGATCGGTGTAACCGTCTACCCGGCCATGGTCCCCAACACCCATCCGCTCGCTGCGGTTCGGGGCAGCTTCAATGCGGTGTTCGTCGAGTGTGCGGCCGCCGGTGACCTGATGTTCTACGGTCGGGGCGCCGGCGGGGCGCCGACGGCCAGCGCGGTGCTGGGTGATCTGATCGATGCATCGGCCAACCTGAGGAAACGCACGTTTCGCCCGGTGCCGTCAGGCGAACGGTCCCGTATCCGATCGGTCGACATGCTCCAGAGCGCCTACTACATCAATCTCGAAACCGTCGACGCCCCGGGTGTGTTGTCGGAGGTGGCCAATGCCTTCGGCCGCAATCAGGTGTCGATTCGATCGATGGAGCAGGAGGGCATGGCCGACCAGGCCCGGATCGCCTTCATCACCCACACCGCCTTGGAGCGTGACGTCCAGCAGACGCTGCGCGACCTGCGTTCGCTCGATGTCGTACGCGATGTGGGGAGCGTGCTGCGGGTCATCGAGTCATGATCCGCTACCGGTCGACCCGGGCCGCCAACCCGAACGACGACCTCGATTTCGGCGGCGTACTTCTGGCCGGACTGGCACCCGACGGTGGCCTCTACTGCCCGGTGGACATCCCGGCCCTGACGGATCTGCCGGCCATCACCGCCGACACGCCCTACCCCGAGGCCGCAACCGCGGTGATCGCTCCGTTCGTTGCCGGAACGTTCGACGAGACCGAACTGGGTGCGATGGTCACCTCCGCCTACGCCGGGTTCCGCCACCCCGACGTCTGCCCCGTCCACCAGCTCGGACCGGACCAGTATCTGCTCGACCTGACCCAGGGACCGACACTGGCGTTCAAGGACATGGCGCTGCAGCTCGTGGCCCGCATGCTCGATGCCGAGCTCGAACGTCGAGGCGAACAGGTGACCGTGATCGGTGCCACCTCGGGCGACACGGGATCGGCCGCCATCGAGGCATTGGCGGGACGGACCAACATCAGGGTCGTCATCCTCCATCCGCTCGACCGGGTTTCGGAGGTGCAGCGCCGGCAGATGACCACGGTCGATGCGGCCAACATCTCCAACCTGGCCGTGCGAGGAACCTTCGACGACTGTCAGGATCTGGTCAAGGGGGCGTTCGCCGACGTCGCGCTGCGCACCGACCTGAAACTGGCGGCGGTGAATTCGATCAACTGGGCCCGGGTCGTCAGCCAGATCCCCTACTACGTGGCCGCGGCCCGGCGGGTGAGTCCCGACGGTTCGCCGGTGTCGTTTTCGGTTCCGACCGGGAACTTCGGCAACGTGCTCGCCGGCTGGTACGGCAAGCGGATGGGCCTGGCCGTCGACCGATTCGTCGTGGCGTCGAACCGCAACGACGTCCTCACCCGGTTCTTCGAAACGGGCAAGCTGATCATCGAGTCGGTTGAACCGTCGCTGAGCCCCAGCATGGACATCCAGGTCTCGTCGAACTTCGAACGGCTCCTGTGGGAGGCCGGTGGGAGGGTGGGGGAGGCCATCACCGAGCTGATCACCACGCTCCGCATGTCGGGGCGGGTCGAGGTCCCGACCTCGTGGTGTCAGGTGATCGCCGCCGAATTCGACGGTCTCCGTCTCGACGACGAGGGCACACGGGCCGAGATCGCCACGGTGCTGCGTACAACCCGACGGGTCATTGATCCACACACCGCCGTCGGTACCTACGCGGCCCGCAAGCTCGCGAAACCCGGAATCCCGATGATCACCCTGGCCACCGCGGATGCGGCCAAGTTCCCCGATGCCGTCGAATCGGCCACCGGCCGCCACCCGGAACTGCCGCCTCACCTGGCCGAGCTTTTCGAACGCACCGAACGCTATGACGTGATCGACAATTCACACCGGTCGTTCGCCGGCATGCTCCGCAGCACACGTTGACGCGCCGGTCACGTCGCCAATCTCGGGCTCATCCGCAAACTCGATCGTCTCGGTGGTAGCCTGGGACCGAGGTCTGGTGGCGGCACCTGTCTCGTTCGTCTGGAGCCGGTCCGGCTCCTCTGGACGATGTACGCCGACTTCCGCCGCAGTTGATGCCCGATCGGCTCAATTGGTGTGGCCTCAGCATCAATGGATTGATACTGCCAATGGACTGAAAACGTGTCTGTCAACACCGTCCGTCAACAGTGGCCGCTCCGTGAGCATCACGAGCCACCACCGACAGGTGCCGTCAACACGACTTCAGTACTCCTACGTTCGAGAGCTGTGAAGTAGCTGTGAGGAGCATGCAACCGTGAGCGACCAACTGGTTGAGGAGCGCCAAGGCCTGGAGAAAAAGGACAAGGCGGAGTTACAGGCGATCGTCTCCGCGCTGGGGGGAACGACCACAGCCCGAATGCGAAAGGCGGAGCTGGTCGAACAGATTCTGGAACTGTCCGGCGCCACCGCCCGAGCCGCCTCGGACGGTCCCAAGGGCGAGGAGGGCGACGGCGACGACAAGGCCGGCGGCGGCGACACCACGACCGGCTCGAGCCCTTCCTCCGACGAGGAGGCGTCGTCGAACGGATCCGACAGCTCCACCAAGGTCTCCGGTGGAATCGATTCGAAATCCGACGGTGGCCGTTCCGGCTCACCCCGGGGCCGCAACGACGGCAACCGGAACGATCAGAACCGCGGCAGTGGGAACAGGAACGGCGGGGGTTCGAAGGACTCCGACGTCGACGCCGATCATCCGATAGGGCCCGACGGTGAGCCGCTGGCCGACTGGGAGATCCAAGTGTTGGAGGAGACCGGGGGCGACAACAGGGGTGGCGGTCGATCGAAAACCGGTCGTGCCGGCAGGAACCAGCCGAGGGGGCGTGAGCGCGAGCGCAACGACAACAGCCAGAATCAGAACAAGTCCGATTCGAACCAGAGCGCAACGAACAATCCCAACGCCGTCAACAAGCCCGACGACGGTGACGACGTCGACGACGGCAACCGCCGTGCGCGCCGAGGTCGCAGCCGTGGTCGGGGACGGGATCGCAGCGACGCCGGCAGCGACGGCGTCTCCACCGAACCGGTCGAGGTGCAGGGCTACCTGGACCTGCGCGACGAAGGCTATGCCTTTCTCCGGGTCAACGGTCTGCTGCCCAGCCGCGACGACGCCTACGTGTCGGTCAAGCAGGTCCGTCAGTATCGACTGCGCAAGGGCGACCACGTGGTCGGCCAGGCCCGACCGGCCAACCGCAACGAGAAGAACCCAGCGCTGCACGACATCGTCTCGATCAACGGCATCCCGGCCGACGAGCAGCAACCACGACCCCGCTTCGACGATCTGACGCCGCTGTTCCCCGATGAGCGTCTCGTTCTCGAGTTGCGCGACGAGCCGCTCAACATGACGACCCGGATCATCGACCTGTTCGCCCCGATCGGCAAAGGGCAGCGTGGCCTGATCGTGTCACCGCCCAAGGCGGGCAAGACGTCGATCATGAAGAACATCTCCCGGGCCATCGAGACCAACAACCCCGAGGTCGAGTTGCTGGTCCTCCTGGTCGACGAGCGGCCCGAGGAAGTCACCGACATGGAGCGGTCGCTGTCCAAGGGTGAGGTCGTGTCCTCGACGTTCGACCGTCCGCCGGAGGAACACACCGCCATCGCCGAACTCACACTGGAACGGGCCAAGCGGATGGCGGAGATCGGCACCGATGTCTGTCTGATCATCGACGGCATCACCCGCCTGGCCCGGGCCTACAACATGGCCGGTCCCCAGAGCGGCAAAGCCCTCTCCGGCGGTATCGACGCCGCCGCCCTCTACCCGCCCAAACGATTCCTCGGAGCAGCCCGAAACTTCGAGGAGGGTGGGTCTCTGACCATTCTGGCCACGGCCCTGGTCGAGACCGGCTCGAAGATGGACGAGGTGATCTTCGAGGAGTGCAAGGGCACGGGCAACATGGAGCTGCGGCTCAACCGTCGACTGTCCGAGAAGCGGATCTTCCCGGCGATCGACATCGACGGATCATCGACCCGCAACGAGGAACTGTTGCGGCCGCGCAAGGATGTGGAGGCCTCCTGGCAGCTCCGTCGCATCATCCACGCCATGGGGGCCGAGGGCGACGACAGCAACGCCGCCGGCATCGAGATGCTCATCGAACGCCTCGCCACCTTCAAGACCAACGCCGACTTCCTGGCCGAAATCGCCAAAGCCCGGTCGGTTTAGGCTGGAACTCACGGCAAACTGAACAGTTCTCTGAAACAGGCCCACCGAAACACCGAACACGGAAACACCTGAAACGATGAAGCCCGACATTCACCCCAAGTACCGGCCCGTGGTGTTCATGGACGCCTCCGCCGAGTTCTCGTTCCTGACCCGCTCCACCGTCAAGACCGACGAGACAATCGAGTGGGAGGACGGGAACACCTATCCCCTGGCGAAGGTCGACATCTCGTCGGCCAGTCATCCGTTCTTCACCGGTCAGATGAAGATCGTGGACACCGCCGGTCGCGTCGAGCGATTCGAGCGCCGGTACGGTCGGCGCAAGAAGACAGACGGCGACTAGCCGTTCGCCGCCCGCCCTCCGGCCTGTCATCGATCGTGGCGCTCGACGGGCAACGTCTTGCCGCTCTGAGGGCGACCAAGCTGGCGGCCCTGATACGGGCCACGGCCGGCACCGACTGCGACCGCCGTGCCCATACCGACTCGGCGGTCGTCTGCTGTGTGGCCGACGGTCGGATGTACGGCCTCGCCCGACGCCCGACCGATCTCGGGCCGCTCCTGGCCCGCTGCCGAACAACCTCCGGCGTCGAGGGTTTGACGGTGTTCGTCGACCCGGCCGATCTCGCGGGCGACGCGGCGGCAACGACCGCCGGTGACCTGGCCCGTCGGGCGTCGCTGCTGACAGCCGACGTCGAGATCATGGTGGTCACGGGGGCGGGCACGGCGAAGGCCGAGCCGACTCCCGTCCTGGAAACGCCCGAGATCGACGACGGGCTGTGGCGGGAATCCGCGGTGATGGCCGATGCCGGGGCCCGTGTGGTCGATGACCACGGCCGGTTGGTCGGGGAGGTCAACGGGCTCGAAGTGGCCCGCGTCGAGCCGGCCGAGGGCGATCAGCCGGTCCGCCTCCGGGTCGGTGTCGGTCAGGCCGATCGCGAACTCCAGGTCTTCGTCCACGGCCACCTCGACGACGAGGAGCGGCTGCGCAGAGCGGTCGAGGTGGTGGCCACCCACCGTCGGGTCGACGCCGCGCTCCATCCGTTGAACCGACTGGCTCGTCCCCGCTGGCTGCGCTCGGCGATCATGGGTGATCCGGGGCTCGTCGACATGACCGATCTCGAACCCCGACCACCGCTCCGTCCCCGGCCCGGCGTGGCCGACCGGGAGCCGGCGGCCGCGTACTCGCGGGTCGACGGCGTGACGGTCGTCTGCTCGGCCGGGGTCGACCTCGACCTGCTGCCCGAAGCGGTCGACTATCGCGCCCGTATCGACCCCGGTTCGAAACTGCTGGTGGTCCTTCCTCCCCGTGACGTCGACGTCGGTCGGCGCTGGCTCGATGACCTGGCCACCGATTTCGAGGTGCGCGCCGTCGAACCGCCCTGGCCGTCCTGAGTCTGAACCGGCCGGGCAGCGGGCGACCGGTCCGCCAGTCGGTAGCCTCATAGGCATGTTGGAACGACTCAGTGCGCTCACCGACGAATACCGGGAGCTCGAGGCCAGAATGGCCGATCCCGAACTGGTCGCCGACAACAAGCGGTTCGTGGAGATGTCACGCCGCTACGCCGCGCTGGGTGAGATCGTGGCGCTCACCGCCGAACTCCGTGAGCGGTACGACGACGTCGACGCCGCCAACCAGATGCTGGCCGAGGCCGACGCCGCCGACCGCGACGAGATCCGCCAGATGGCGGCCGCCGCCGAGGCCGATATCGAACGGCTCGAAGCCGAGCTCAAGATGCTGCTCCTGCCGAAGGATCCCAACGACGGTCGCAATGTGATCGTCGAGATTCGCGGGGCCGAGGGCGGCGAGGAGGCCAACCTGTTCGCCCGTGACCTCTACGAGATGTTCAAGGCCTTCGCCCAGAATTGTGGCTGGGGATTCGAACTGATGAACTCGAGCACCTCCGATCTCGGGGGCTTCGACGAGGTCACGTTCATGGTGAAGGGCGACGACGCCTGGACCAGAATGAAATTCGAAGCAGGACCCCATCGGGTGCAGCGGGTGCCGGTCACCGAGTCGCAGGGCCGTGTCCACACGTCGTCGGCCACGGTGACCGTGCTGCCCGAGGCCGACGAGGTCGACATCGACATCGACCTGAACGATCTTCGCTTCGACACCTACCGGTCATCCGGTGCGGGGGGCCAGCACGTCAACACCACCGACTCGGCCGTGCGGGTCACCCACCTGCCCACCGGTGAGGTCGTCTCGATGCAGGACGAGAAGTCGCAGCTCCAGAACCGGGAACGAGCGCTCAAGGT
>JBFHME010000131.1:0-10029 GCA_041594435.1 Acidimicrobiales bacterium | reverse complement strand
GACGGCTCGTCGATGGCCGAGCTGCCCGACAATTCCGTGGCCCTCGTCGTCACCTCACCCCCCTACTTCGTCGGGAAGGACTATGAGCTGGCGGTCACGGAGTCGAGCGACATCCCCACCACCTACCTCGATTTCCTCGACATGTTGCGTGACGTGTTCGCCGAGTGCCGCCGGGTGTTGGAGCCAGGCGGTCGTATCGCCGTCAATGTGGCCAACCTGGGTCGAAAGCCCTATCGAAGCCTCTCGGCCGATGTCATCTCGATCCTCCAGGACGATCTCGGCCTCCTTCTTCGGGGTGAGGTGATCTGGGAGAAGGCATCGAGTTCGTCGGGGTCGTGCGCCTGGGGATCCTTCGCGCAGGCGTCCAATCCGGTGCTTCGGGATCTGACCGAACGGGTGATCATCGCCTCCAAGGGTCGTTTCAACCGGGCGCTCGGATCGGCCAAGCGACGAAAGCAGGGGCTCCCCCACGTCTCCACCATCACCAACGACGAATTCGTCGACGTGACCAGGGATCTGTGGCGGATCGACCCGGAATCGGCCACCAGGGTCGGCCACCCCGCCCCGTTCCCCGTCGACCTGCCCCGCCGCCTCATCGATCTCTACACCTACGAGGGTGACATCGTGCTCGACCCGTTCGTCGGGTCCGGCACCACCGTGGTGGCGGCGCTGCGCACCGGTCGAGTCGGGGTCGGCTATGACAACGAACCCGAGTACCTCGAATTGGCCGAGCAGCGGCTTGCCGCCGAGATCGACCGGCTCGATCGCATCAACGGCGCCGACCCGTCCGCCATCGATCTCACGGTCGAAGAACGCCAGGAGCTGCGGACCGCCAACGCCGTGGCCGAGGCGGCCAAGATCAGCGACATCGCCGCCCGCCATCTCATCGAGGCCGGATTCACCGACGTCAAGGCCAAACCAAAGCACCCGTCCGGCGCCGTGGACTTCGATCTCTGCGCCACCGACGGCGCCGGCCGGCGGTGGTGGATCGACATCGCCGGCGGCTTCACCACGCCGAAACCGGGGCTGCAGCGCATCGACGCCGCGTGGCGGGCCCTGGGTCGGGCCGCGGCCGCCACCAACGGGTCCGACCGAGAACCCGTTCTCGTCTTCACCGCGTCGGGGCCGAAGCCCGGTTCGCCCTCGGACAGGGCTCTCCGAGCCGCCGGGCCGGGTGTGGTCCACGACGTCATCGAGCTCTACGGTCCAGCCGCTCTGGATCGACTGCGGACCTATGCGGACGGCGAATCCAGCCGGTCGCTCCCCGGATTTTGGACCGATACCGAGCTTTCACCGACCTGACGACTGCCACATCGACCACCGTCCACCTTGAGCAACCTGACGTGACATCCAGCTCATTTCGCTAAACCTGGGGCGGCGTCGCTCCGTAACACCTCGTTATGGATCGGAGGTTTCGGGATACTGCCCATCTGTTCAGCCGTGCCGGCTTCGGCGCGGTTCGATCCGAAGTACTTGCCCACCAGAACAAGCCCTGGGATGAACTCGTCGATCTTGTGCTCGACACTTCCAGAGCTCCCGCACGCGGCCCCGACCTGAACCTCCATCCCGATCGGGACTGGTACGACAAGTACCTGGACATGGTGCACTACTGGATGAACCGCTGCCGGCGTCCCGTCACCCAGGCACCCGTTGTGGAGAAGATGACGCTGTTCTGGCACGGCTACCTGTGCTCCTCGCTCGACAAGGTTCAGAATCACCGGGCCATGTTCGACCAGAACCAGCTCTTCCGCGCCCGCGGCCTCGGGAACGTGAAGGACCTCGTGTGGCGGACGTCGATCGACCCGGCGATGCTGCTGTACCTCGACAATCACCGCAACACGGTTCGCTCCCCGAACGAGAACTTCTCCCGGGAACTGATGGAGCTGTTCGTGACCGGTGTCGGCCACTACACCGAGTCCGACGTCCGGGAGTCGGGCCGGGCCTGGACCGGTTACGGCCTCGATGACAACGATCGCTTCCGCTTCTCCGCCGCCGATCACGATGGCGGCACGAAAACCTTCCTCGGCCAACGAGGCAACTGGAACGGACGCGACATTGTCGACCTGCTGTTCCGCCACCGCCGCCAGGCCCACACCCGCTTCTTCGCCCGGAAACTGTGGTCGTTCTTCGCCTACCCGGTGTCGATCAACCACCCGGTGGTGACCGACATCGCAGGAACCTACAACCGGAACCTCAACGCCGGAGAGGCGCTGCGGGCCGTGTTCATGCACTCCGAGTTCCGCAGTGACGCCGCCTTCAACGGCCTCATGCGATCGCCGATCGAGTACGCCGTGGCCTTGATGCGCCACACCCGGCTCGATAGCACAACCGCCCATCCCGAATGGTATTTCCGGGCCATGGGGCAGGAGCCGTTCCGTCCACCGAACGTCAGCGGCTGGCGCCCCAACGACTACTGGATCACCGAGTCGGCGATGTGGGCCCGGGGTGACATGGCCGGCCAGCTGCGCTGGCACACCTACCAACGTGGCGATCTCGAGGATGTGAAGGACGTCGTGAACTGGAATCCCGTCACGTTCAAATACACGGTGGACCAGGCGATCGACATGGCCCTCGACAACTACGGCATCACCCTCCGAAGCAGCGCCAGCCGGCAGGCGCTCGTCGATTACGTCGTCTCCGAGCGCAACTCCGAGAGTGCCTGGGGCCAACGAGCCGGCCTGCTGATGCTGCCCCTCCTGACCCCGGATATTCAACTGGCATGACTTCGAGCCTCACCTCCTTCCCCTCCGAGCCGATCGTCGATCCGGCCTTGAGCCCGGCCGAACAGACACTGTTCACCCGACGTCTCTTCCTCCAGGCGGTGGCGGCCGGTATCACGGTCAGCGCCCTACCAGCATGGCTGGCCGAACCGGCGGAGGCCGCCACCCCGCTCGGATCCGGTGACGGTGTGCTCGTGCTGCTCACCATGTCAGGTGGCAACGACGGGCTCAACACCTTCATCCCCTTCGCCAACGGGGCCTATCACGATCGCCGGCCCCGTCTGGCGATCGGGGCCGACCGGGCCATTGCCCTCAGCAGCAGCAGGGGCCTCCATCCTCGGCTCGGCTTCTTCAAGCAGCAGTGGGACAAGGGCAACCTGGCCATCATCGACGGCGTCGGCCTCACCGGGTCGAACCTCAGCCACTTCGACTCGACGGCCCGGATGATGACACTGGCGGGCTCCTCGTCGGCGGCCGGCACCGGCTGGCTCGGCCGCTACCTCGACGGCCTCGGCGCCGACCCGTTCAACGGCGTGAGTGTCGGCTCGTCGCTACCGCTTGTGGTGAAAGGCCGATCCCGGCAGGCGATCGCCATCCCCGAATACCGCAACAACATCTTCGACGTCAGCGAGCCCGGATCCACCTATGCCCGCCAGTGGCGGGCCCTCCGGGCGATGGGCATGAAACCGACCGGATTCGGGCCCCTCGCCGATGGGCTGACGGCGGCCGGTCGAAGGGCGGTCGACCTGGCAGGCACCGTCCACCGGCACATCGAGGATCGCATCGACGAGCCCGCCGTCATCACCAAACTCCGGCTGGCCGCCCGGTTGATCAACGCCGATCTCGGAATCCGGGTCATTTCCATCGACTTCGGCGACTTCGACAGCCACGTCAACCAAGCCTCGATGCACGACGAGCGGATGCGCGAGCTGAACGCCGGCATTGAGACCTTCCACCGAACGCTCCAGCCGGCGTTCGTCACCCGGACCCTCATCGTCGGAACGTCGGAGTTCGGCCGGCGTGTTCACGACAACGGCAGCGGAACCGATCACGGCGTCGCCAACTCCCTGTTCGCCGTCGGCCACCAGGTCAACGGTGGATTCCACGGGCAGCTGCCATCGCTGACCAATCTCGACAGTGACCGGAACCTGAAGACCACGGTGACGTTCCCCCACTTCTACGGCAACCTGTTGTCCACCTGGCTCGAGGCCGATTCAGCCCAGATCCTGGGCCGTGACTACGGCGATCTGGGCTTTCTCAATCCGCCCGGCAAGCCCCTGCCGGGCAAGCAGGCACCGGTCGTGGTCTCCTCGACGGATCGGGTGGCACGGCGAGCGGCGATCGCCCGACTCTACCTGGCCTACTTCGGCCGTCTTCCCGACGAGGACGGTATGGCGTTCTGGTCGGAACAGGTCATCGGTGGCTCCCGATCCCTCAACTCGGTCTCACAGGCCCTGGCCCAGTCCAGACAATTCGTCAACCAGTACGGCCGCCTGTCCAATCGACAGTTCGTCGAGCTGGCCTACAAGAACGTCCTCGACCGATCAGCAGACGCCAACGGTCTCGACCATTGGGTCGGCGTGCTCAACCGTGGCGGCGGGCGCGGCGCCGTCATGGTCAGCTTCTCGGAGTCCGCCGAGTTCAAGCGGCGCTCCGCGAAGCAGGTGTGGTGGTTCGAGGAGGTCGGCCCGATCGGCCGCCTCTACCGGGCGTACTTCCTCCGTCGACCCGACACCCGAGGTTTGGCGCATTGGATCAACACCGGCCTGCAGCTGCCCGCGATCAGCGACGTCTTCGCCAACTCGACCGAGTTCCTGAACCGCTACGGAACCCTCACGAACCGCGACTTCGTGTCCCTCGTCTACCGCAACGTTCTCGGTCGCCGGGCCGACACGGACGGATTCAACTACTGGATCGGCCAGGCCAATCGGGGTGTTCCCCGAGGAGACATCATGACCGGCTTCTCCGAGTCGCGCGAGTTCGCCACCAAGGTCAAGGCACTGACCAGGTAGGCGGTCGGCGATGTGGAGCCCGCCGGATCAGCCGTTGTAGATCGGTCCGCCACCCTCGGCGTAGTCGGCCAGCACCGCGGCGGCCTCGGCCCGCAGGACATCGACCCGGACATCGATCCCGAGGGAAGCCAGGTGATCGGCCCAATCATCGGGTTTGTTGCCCTCGTCGAAACCGACCGATCGGGCATCGGCGTCGCGAGCACCGATCACGAGTGACCGGACACCGGACCACGGCACCGCCCCCATGCACATGGCGCATGGCTCGGTGGAGCTGACGAGTGTCAACCGGCCGACCGATCGCAGGTTCCAGGTTCCCAGTCGTTGACCGGCGGCTGCGATGGCCACGATCTCGGCGTGGGCGATCGGGGCCGAATCGGGTACGACCCGATTGACACCGACGGCCAACACCTCACCGGTGTCGGTGAAGATCGCGGCGGCAAACGGTCCCCCGCCACGTCGGCTGTTCTCGGCGGCGAGATCGAGCACCAGCCGCATCTGGTCCTCGTCGCCGGAGCGGCCGGCTCCGGCGAACCCCGCGAATCGCTGGTTGAGCCAGGGCGGAATCGCCAGCGCCACGCTCGATGGATGGTCTGCCATCATGCTGGGCGGACCTCCTCGATTCTGTGACGACCGGGTCCGACCCCACGAGCATCCAGCCTCGGAGAATATAACATTTGCACTCGTGCCTCTCTTCTCCGTGAACCACCACCTTCGTCGCCGGCGAGTCGGCAGACCGGTGGTGTCGATGGCCATCTCGACCCTTGTTCTCATCGGCTGCGGGGCGGGGCCCGACAGCGAAACGTCCGGAACCGCGATTCCCGACGGATATCCGACGATCGCCTCGCCCGACTTCCACGCAACATTCGAGGTTACCGGATCCACGATAGGCGGACGAGAGGTCGAGCTGGAAGCGGCGTCGACCCGCCGGATGGCGTTCGACGTGGTCACCGGTGAGGCACGGGTGGATCTGGGTTGTGACCGCAGGCTCGGTTCGTTCACGCTGGCCGACGACGGGCAGGCGTCGATCACGCTGACCGGACGACAAGCGGTCGATCCGTGCCCGCCGTCGGAGGTCGACGACGCCCTGTGGGAACTGATCGATCGCGTCGAACGGTGGGAGCAGACCGCTGATGGATTGCGGCTAGTCGCCGCCGGTGGTGATGACCTCGTCCTGACCCGCCCCTGACGGCACGGCCCCGGAGGAAACGGCGCCACGATGATAGAGCTTGACCCCGAGGCCCCCATGGCGAAACGCCAGCACGGGCCGGACGCCACCGTCGGCCTGTGTCGCCAGCTTCCGGTGGGCCGTCAGAACCGCCAGGTCGAAGCCGGGTAGCCGGTCACGAGCCACGGCACCCAGACGCCCGTAGAGCCTCGCCAGCTTGGCCGATCCCAGGCGCTTGCCGTAGGGCGGATTGGTGATGATCAGCCCGGTGTCGGTGCGGGCCCGGAGGTGCGACACCACCCGTTCCTCGACGGCCAGCAGATGATCGACCTCGGCCCGACCGGCGTTGGCCTTCGTGGCCTCCACCATCGCCGGGTCCCGGTCGGAGGCCATGATCTCCGGCCGTCGAATCTGATCGGACGACGCCGCGTCATAGGCGGCCTGCACCGAGCCGGCCACACTCGCCCAGGCTCCGGTGTCGAACGTCGGCCAGGTGTGGAACGCGAACTCCCGCTCACCACCCGGTGGTAGGCCGAGCGCCATCAGCGCGGCCTCGATCGCAATGGTGCCGGAGCCACAGAACGGATCGATCAGCGGCCGGGTTCCATCCCACCCGACGGCCTGCAGGCAGGCCGCCGCCATGGTCGGTCGCAGCGGCGCATCGCCGAGTTCGGTTCTCCAGGGCCGATGGTGCAGCGCCTCGCCGGACGCATCGACCGAGATGGTGACCGTGTTTCGGTTGATGCGCACGACGAACAGCTGCTCGGGCTCACCGATCGACGGGGGCAGACTCACCTGGTGCAACCGCTGGGCGATCGCCTTGGTGTGATAGAGCTTCGAGTCCGTCGTGGAAATGCGAAACCTCGGCGCCCGACCCGGTTCCACCCAGCGGGCCCAGTCGATCGTCGCCGCATGATCCTGCAGGTGCACGAAATCGGTGGCTCGGAACGTGGCCAGCCGAACGACGACCCGACCGGCGGTCCGGAGCCAGACGTTGGCGCTGTAGAGCTGGCGGGCGTTGGCCTCGAATTCGACGAGGCCCGGCCCGGCCGGCTTCGGCCGCAGCCCGAGCCCCTTGAGTTCAGCCGCACACAGCTTCTCGAGACCCGGCGGGCAGACGGCCGCCGCTTGAAGGTACTTGGAACGGCCCGACGTGGTCACCTGATCAGGCTAGCCACCTCGTGGCGGGCCGGCTCATGACCGACCGTCGGGGCGCCTACGCCAGCTCGATCCCCTCGTGGGCGAGCTCCAGCGTTTCGATCGCGATTTCGTTGCCCGTCGCGTTCAGGCTCGGTCCCTCCCACCGAACAGGCCAAGCCTCGAAGAAGTTGTATCGCACGACCTGTTCGAGTTCGGCGTTGAGGACGATGATCGACCCGCTGCGGCGATCGACGAGGCCGTCGAGAAGGTTCTTTCGCCAGGCCCAGAGCGCCCGGTCGGGGGTGAGTCCTCGCTTCAACACAATGTTCTGGTGGCTGTGACGCCCCGGGATCTTGCGGGTGCGCTGCTGACCGCCGGAGCGGTACTCGATGACCGCCGTTTCGTTTCCCAGCCCGCTCACCTCGGTGAAGCCGGTCAGGGTTTCGATGTCTGCGATCTCGACGACGAACCGGAACGCCTGATACGGATCATCTGTTTCCGCCATGGATCTCTCCTCGGTAGTGTTTCAGTGGTTGGGACAGGACTCGGGCACAACGAAGACCCACCGTGCTCATGCTGCGGCCGACCGCCACCGTGCTCATGCTGCGGCCGACCGCCACCGTGCTCATGCTGCGGCCGACCGCCACCGTGCTCATGCTGCGGCTGACCGCCGCAGGGCCCGGTCGAGAAGTCGGCTGTCACCCAGGCGACGACGAAGCTGTCGTTCCAGGCCGGAAATCGGGTACAGGTTCTGAGGAGCCCGCGGATCCTTGTGCCGTTCGCTGGCGTAACGGGGCAGCGCGGCGGAGACGGCGTCGGCTCGATCGGCGGCCGAGTCGGCGTCACCCAAACCGGGCAGTTCGAGCCGCACGATACCGCTCATCCCGTGCGTAATGGGAGCGGGCAGACGCAGGTACCACGACCACGTCGACCACTGTCCATCAATCCGAAACAGCGGTGTGCGGTCGCCGATCCCGAGAGCGGAGACGACCTGCTGCTGCTCGGCAGCCAGGTAGTCGACGTGGTGGGTCTTGACGTAGCCAACCGAGGTGGTCCCGTCGCGATGGCCGAGCGGGCCGTCGAAGACGATCAGTCCCGGCTCGTCGAGTTCGTCGGCCAGCGCCACCTCGATCTCGGTCATGTGCCGGTGCACCCCCAGATAGAGGGATTCGTCGCTGTCGTCGTGGGTCCGTCGCAGCTCGTACGGTCCGACCGCATCGCCCGGCGGCATGATCGCCGTCGCCCCCTCAACCGCCGTGTAGAGTCCCCGCTCGACGACCACGCTGGTCAACTCGGCCCGACCCGGTACGCAGCGGACGGCACCGGCAGCCACCGAAGCACACACACCCGGTCGGGAACGACCGCTGGAGTCGGTGATCCACAGTCGAGCGTCGATGCGACGCACGCCGTCGACAAAGGTGATGGACTCGAGCCCGCCGTCGTCGGCCATCGGCTGGTGCGGCCGCCAGTCGGCCGCCGCGTACTCCACGGCGACATCGACAGACTGGGAGCTGCGGTCGAGATCGTGATCGCGCACCGGTGAGCCGTAAGCCGGATCCCAGGTCTCCACGGTGTACCTCATAAACCTCCGAGCGTAGTCGTTCGCCCACCGTCGATCGGGTACGATCGGCCATCGGATCGGATCGGACCGATGCGGACAGGGCCTCGCAGCAACGCTGACACCAATCGCCCAGTCGTGGCACCGCCGGCCACACCGATGGGAGTCCCAATGCCCTCCAGCGACGACCGCGAACGTATCGTCGATCGAGTCAAGGCCCTCCTGGCCAAGGCCGACAGCACCGATCACGAACCGGAGCGTCAGGCCTTCGTGGCCAAGGCCCAGCAGCTCATCACCCGACACCACATCGAGCAGGCCGAGCTCGCGGAGTCCGATGACTCCATCGGCGAGCAGCGAATCACGATCTCCGGATGGGGCAACGCGACCCGGGGTGTGGTCAACCTCTATGCGGCGGTCGCCACCCGCAATCGTTGCACCACCGCCCGCACCGGCGACCGCAACGCCAGCCAGGTGATCCTGTTCGGCACCGACACCGACCGTGAGCTGACCATCGCCCTCGTCGACCATCTGCTGCCCCAGCTGCGCCGGGATCTGCTGCGGGACGCACCCCGCTCCCGCATGAGCTACGCCGTGGGATGGAGTATCGAGGTCGCCGATCGTCTCACCGCCGCCCAGGAGGCGGAGGCTGCGGCTTCGATGGCGCTGGTACCCACCAACGAAGCGGCCCGGGAGGCGTTGCACGCCACCTACACGATTACTCGGGCCCGTTCGGCCGAGGTGCGGTTCGACGAATACGGCTCGGGACGCCGGGCCGGCCAGAACGCCGACATCGGTCACACCAAACTCGACCGGAACGCCGACACCGGTGTCACCAATCTCGACCACGACTGACCGACCGGTGAGCGAAAGCGGGCGGCATCAGTGCCGAAACGATTCGGCCTCCACCGACCCGTCGGGTTGCCGGGTGAGCGTCAGCACCGGATCGGTTCGGGTCAGGATGATCCCATTGCCGCGTCGAACCGGGTCGTGCACCCGGGTCAGCAGGATGACGTCGAGACGTTCCAGCGGTTCCTCGAATCGATAGTCGTCGTCGGACCATGACGACCAGAACAACGACGGTGGCCTGAAACGATGCAGCCATCTGGTCGCCGACCGCACCTCGTCGTCGCCGGTCGCCTCGACGAAGCCGGAGAGCAGCTCCAACGACGCCGCACGGACCGACGGGTCGGGCTCGGGCTGCGCCGCCTCGAGCGCCACCAGGTCCGCCAGGCTCCCGATGCCGTTCAGCTCGTCGAGCCGTTCGGTCGATGCCAGGGCACCATACGCACCGCTCAGGTGGCCCGGCCCGTCGAACTGGAGACGTTTGAACAGGATCTCGTGATCGAGCGGAGCAAACGTCGACGCCGGCAACTCGTAGGCGGTACCGCTCTCGCCGACGGCCTCCAGGCGATATCCGTAGGACACCGGAGCGTC
>JBFHME010000130.1:0-10068 GCA_041594435.1 Acidimicrobiales bacterium | reverse complement strand
GGCCGGGTTCGGCAGGCTCATCGACCGGGTTCGATCGGAGCGGGGTTCATCGGAGGATCTCGACGCGGTCTTCGACCGGGCGCTCATCGGCACGCCCGACCAGGTGGCGCAGCAGCTCCAGGCGTTGGCGACGGCCGGGGTCGATCAGGCGGTCGTCGCCCTGCACGATCCTCACCATCCCGACGCCATCGAAGCCATCGCCGAGGCCGCTCGTCGACACGGCGAGGTGGTGGACCGCTAGACTCCGAACCGCCCAATCCTCCCGATCAACGGCCGACGATGCTCACACCAGGACAACCCGCCCCGGACTTCAACCTTCCCGATCAGCACGGTGAGATCGTGAAACGGTCCGATCTCGCCGGCCGATGGGTACTGCTGTGGTGGTACCCCAAGGCGGCCACGCCCGGTTGAACGATCGAAGGCCAGGCCCTGCGTGACAGGGCCGATCGCTTCGAGGAACTCGGTGTGACCATTCTCGGCGCCTCGTTCGACACCCCCCAGGAGAACCTGGCGTTCGCCGAGGCCCAGGGGTTCCCGTTCCGACTCCTGAGCGACACCGACCGGATCGTCGGCATCGCCTACGAGGTCGCCCGTGCCCCCGACGACAAGTTCGCCGCCTTTCCCCGGCGCTACAGCTACCTCATCGATCCGGATGGGCTGATTCATCGGGCCTACGACGTCACCGACGTCGCTCACCACGCCGAGGATGTCATCGCCGACATCGAGGAGGCGCAGGCCCTCCGATGACCACCCAGCCGTACACCAGGACCGCCCAACCGAAGGTTTCCGATGCGGCATCCGACGCTCGCCATCTGCAGGAACGGGTCACCGCGGTCACCCGGGGTGCCGCACGGGCCGCCGTGCTCGGGGTGAACGACGGTCTCGTCACCAACGTCTGCCTGATCCTTGCCGTGGCCGGTGCGTCCTCCGGAGTCAACGAGGTTCGGATCGCCGGGCTGGCCAGCCTGATCGCCGGTGCTTTTTCGATGGCGGCGGGGGAGTGGATCTCGGTCCGCAGCCAGGTGGAGCTGTTCCAGGGCATCGTCGAGGAAATGAACCGATTGGCCGAGCGGAACCCGAAGTTGCTACTCGACGAGCTGACGACGAAGCTGACCGACAGCGGTCTGGCCACCGACACGGCTCAGCGGGTGTCGACCGAGCTGCCGCTCGAGAGCAAACGGTTCATCGACTTCACGGCCCGAACGGTGTTCGGGTTCGACCCGGACGAGGTCGGATCGCCGACCGTGGCGGCGGTGTCGTCACTGGGTCTGTTCGCCGCCGGCGCCATCGTGCCCCTCGCCCCGTGGTTCTTCACGGGCGGGGCCACGGCGATCGTGATCTCCGTGGCCGCCACGGCGCTGGCCAGCCTGATCGTCGGTGGATGGGTCAGCCGATCGGCCGATCGGCCGGTGAGCCAGGGCGCGCTGCGCCAACTGGCCATCGTGTTGGCCGCCTCCGTTGTCACCTACGGAATCGGCAGCCTCTTCGGCACGGCGATCGCCTGATTCGCTGAGCCCGACGCACCCCCCACCGCGCCGGGGTGGCAGATCGACGGCGTCGCGGACTAGGGCGCCGTGTCCTCGGCGTCGACCGCGGCAACCAGGTCAAGGAGCCGGGCGAGGGCGTCGAGGCGCTGGTGATGGCCGTTTGCGTCGGCGTCGGTGTCGGATCCAACGACGTTGTTGATCCGGAGCGTGTCGATCCCGCAGGCCCGGTACCGGCGGAGCCGTTCGATCACGGCGGCGTCATCGCCGACCAGGTTGGTCTGCAGGCCGATCTCGATCGGTACGCGGACCGCTGCTCGTTCCCGGTCGCCGGACTCCCACAACGCCCGAACCTCCTCGATGGCCTCGGCGAAACCTTGACGGGCGAGGACTCGATTGTAGAAGTTGGTCGATGACGAACCCATGGCCCCGATGGTGAAGGCGTAGCCTGCGGCGTGACGACGGCCGGCGGCCTCGACGTCATCGGTGAACTCGAGGCTTGCGGCGACGGACAGTTCGATGTCGTCGAGGCTGCGTTCGGCCGCGGCTGCACCGGCGCCGATGGGTTCGAGGAACACGTCGGCCGACTCCGGCATGAACGCGGTGCCGATCCATCCGTCGGCTTTTTCGCCGGTCAACCGCAGATTCCGAGGACCGAGGGCGGCAACGTGGATCGGAACGTTCACCTCGGGTCCGCCGACGGATGACCGGAGCGCTCGGCCCTGCCCGCCGGGAAGTGGCAGCGTGTGCACGTCACCGTTGTAGGAAAGCCGCTCTCCGGACACGACGGTTCGAATGATGTCGATCGTCTCGCTGGTCCGGGTGATCGGCCGGTCGAACCGCACACCGTGCCAGCCCTCCATCACCTGGGGGCCGCTGGTGCCGATCCCAAGAACGAACCGCCCGCCGGACATCGTCTGGAGCGCCAGCGCCGACATGGCCACCATGGCCGGGGATCGGGCGCCGAGCTGCACGACTCCACTGGCCAACCGCAGCCGCTCCGTCCTCGCCGCCAGATAGCCGAGCGGGGTCAGTGCGTCGTACATCCAGGCCTCCGGTACCCAGACCGAGTCGACGCCGAGACGTTCGGCTTCGACGACGAACTCGAGTGACGCCCGGTCGAGAGCCGGTGGGGAGATGCCGATGCGCACCGCCGAAGTCTAGGTTGACCGAGGAGTCTGCTGCGAACGGGTGTCCGACATGGCACCGGCAGTCGTCGTCGGTCGGGAGGCTCAGCTCGACTGGCCGAGCCGCCGACCGGCCTGCATCACCGACACCGGCCCGTCCTCGGAGATCACGATGATGGTGGCCTGCGGATCGTCGTAGCTGTACCGCAGGGCCGAGGTGTGCCGGGTGCCTCCGAACGGTTCGACCTCGGCCTCGGCGGCCACCGAGGGAATCAACCGCACGCCCAGCTCGGTGAGCATGCCGGTGTGATCAAAGACGGCGGCGCCGTCGACCTGGCCCAGTACGTGATACAGCGGGGCCAGATCGGACGGGCGGCCGATCTGGAAGTCGGGAGGGCGACCGTAGCGACGTTCGACACCGCCGCGCAGCTCACCACCGGGCGTGACCACGAAGGTGGCACCGACGTTGCGGGCGGCAACATCGTGGATGGCGAAGCGCAGCATCCGCTTGAGGACCTCGTGCGATAGCGGTTCCATGGCGTGGACGCCGAGATCGAGCCAGCGGCTCACCGGCGGTTCGAGCTGCCAATCGAACCCCAGCAGACGCAACACGCCAAACGGTCCCGCCGCCCGGACCACCCCGGACGGATGTCGTTGCACGACTGTCGCCCCCGACGCCTCGGCCACGATCGTGAGGTCGCGCTCCGAGCCGACGCTGCGATCGAAAACCACGAGATCGTTGACGCCGGCCGTACCCCGGACCACGAAGCTCGTCACGCCGTCGGCGAATCGTCGCACAGCCGAGTCGGCCAGATCGTCCACCTTGCGGCGGGCAACGCTGATTCTCGTTCCGTCGGACCACTTCTTCGACGTGATGGCCGGACGGACGATGGCACCAAAGCTCGGCACCCGGCGTTCATGGATGCGGGGCCGAATGGCGTAGGCCAACTCCTCGAGCATCGGTTTGGGGTCGTCCAGGCTGGCCAGCACGGAGGGATCGAGTTCGTCGAGTTCCTCTCGGAGCCGCCTGATCCGGCCCGGCTCGGCCGCTGCGGGGTCGGTCCGCGTCGTCATCGGCTGTCGCGCCGCGCTCGAACCGCCGGGTGCCGTTCGTCGGCAGACCATTCGTCGACATCCGGATTGTGGCGTTCGTCGGCCATACCGATCAGGCTAACGCTGACCGACCGATGGTTTACAGGCGTTCGAAGACCGCGGCGATTCCCTGACCGCCGCCGATGCACATCGTTTCCAGGCCGTATCGGGCCTCCCGCCGGTCCATTTCGCGCAGCAGGGTTGCCAGGATTCGCACGCCCGTGGCTCCGACCGGGTGGCCGAGCGAAATCCCGGAACCGTTGACATTGAGTCGGTCGAAATCCGCATCGCCGAATCCCCAGGCGGCGGTGCAGGCCAGCACCTGGGCGGCGAACGCCTCGTTGAGCTCGATGAGGTCGAGATCCGCCATCGTCAGCCCGGCGGCGGCCAGCGCCTTCTCGGTGGAAGGAACCGGGCCGATGCCCATGGTGGCCGGCGGCACACCGGCGGCCGCCCACGAGACGAGTCGTGCCAGTGGCCGCAGTCCGAGTTCATCGGCCTTCTCCCGTGTGGTGACGATGCAGGCTGCGGCACCGTCGTTCTGCCCCGAGGCATTGCCGGCGGTCACTGTGGCGTCGGGGTCCTGGCGGCCCATGATCGGACGGAGCTTCGCCAGCTTCTCCATGGTCGTGCCGGGGCGGGGATGCTCATCGGTGGCGATGGCTTCGTCGCCGACGAAAACCGGAACGATCTCGTCGGCGAAGCGTCCCTCGGCCTGGGCGGCGACGGCCCGCTCCTGGGAGGCCAGTGCAAGCTGATCCTGGGCCTCCCGGCCGATACCGTACTCCCGCCGGAGGTTCTCGGCCGTCTCGATCATGCCGCCGGGAACGGGATGGTGCTCACCACCGGCGGTGACCCGAGCCCTGGTCAACCGGTCGTGGAGGTGCACGCCTCCGCCCCCGGCGCCGTAGCGCATGTCGGTGGCATAGAACTCGACCTGGCTCATGCTCTCCGCACCACCGGCGACCACGACGTCGCTGACCCCGGTCTGAACCTGCATGGCGGCATACACGGTGGCCTGTAGGCCCGACCCGCAGCGACGGTCGAGTTGCACCCCGGGCACCGACACCGGAAACCCGGCGTCGAGGGCGGCGACCCGACCGATCGCCGGGGCCTCCCCCGACGGGTAGCACTGGCCGAAGATGACGTCATCGATTCGTTCGGCGTCGACGCCGGTGCGTTCCACCAGCGCGCTGAGCACCACCGTGGCCAGCCGGGTGGTCGGCAGCTCCCGGAACACGCCGCCGGCGCGGCCGACCGGGGTACGCAGCGGTTCGCAGATCACGGCGTCGCGTCCGAAGTTGCTCATGGGTGTGTGCTCCTGTGAGAAGGGCGATCAGCAGGCCGGTCCACATCGGCCGGCCTCGGCCGATCAACGTTTGCGGTCGAGGAAAGCCTGCATGCGTTGTCGCTTGTCGTCACCCTCGAACAGCAGGGCCTGGGCGGCGATGTCGAAGCCGGTGGTGGCCGGGCGATGCTGCCGGAGGGCGAGTTTGGTCAGTTCGAGCGCCCGCCATGATCGTCGGCCGATCGTTTCGGCCATGGCGATGGCCGCGTCGAGCAACTCGCCTGCTTCGTGGACACCGTCGACGAGGCCGGCGGCCAAGGCGGTCTCGGCGTCGACGACCTCGCCCAGGTACAGCATCCGGCGGGCCAGTCCCACCCCGACGAGAGCTGGAAGCCGCCAGTTGCCACCGGCGCCGGCCAGGATGCCCAGGTTGAGTTCGGGTTGAGCGAACCGGGCGGTGGGCGAGCAGAGGCGATGATCGCAGGCCAGTGCGAGTTCGCAGCCGCCACCGTAGGCAGGGCCGTCGACCACGGCGATCGTTGGCCACCGATGGGCTTCGAGCCGTTCGAACAGACCGGCGTTGATGGCTCGCAGCGCCGCGTCGGCGTCGCGGTCGATCAGCTCGCCGATGTCGGCTCCGGCCACGAACATGCCGGGATTCGTCGAATGGAGGATGAGCACCGCCGGATCGGCGAGCCTGGCGCCGCTGATCACGGCGTCGATCTCGTCGACCATCGCCTGGTCCAGGGCGTTGCGTTTGTCGGGCCGATCGAGCCCGACCAACAGAACTCCCGGCCGGCGTTCGACGGTGATCAGGTCCACGAATAGAACCCTTCCCCCGACTTCTTGCCGAGTTTGCCGTCGGCCACCATGTTTCGCAGCAGATCGGGCGGTTCGAAGCGGGGTCCGAGGGTGGCGGCGAGGTGTTCGGCGATGCCGAGGCGGACGTCGAGTCCGACCAGGTCGGTGAGCCGCAGCGGTCCCATCGGATGCTTGTAGCCGAGTTCCATCCCTCGATCGATGTCCTGCGCGGCGGCCACTCCCTGCTCGACCATGCGGATGGCCTCGAGCCCGAGGGCGAGACCGAGACGGCTGGTGGCGAAGCCGGGGGAGTCGTTGACGACGATGGCGGTCTTGTCGAGCCGCTCCACCCACTGTCGGGACGCCTCGACGGTGGCTTCGTCGGTCGCCTCACCGACCACCAGTTCGACCAGCGCGGAGACGGGAACCGGGTTGAAGAAGTGCATGCCGATGAACCGGTGCGGCGCCACCACGTGGGCGGCCAGATCGGTGATCGACAGCGAACTCGTGTTGGTCGCCAGCAGCGCGGTGGGGTAGCGGTCGGCCAGGTCGCTCAGCACCTTGGCTTTGAGATCGACGAGTTCGGGCACGGCCTCGATCACCAGCTCGGGTTCGGACTCTGGAAGGTCGGTCACCACGTCGAGTCGATCCAGATCGGCCGCCACCAGCGACGCGGGATCGCCGGCCTTGCGGTACGCCCTGTTCAGCCCATCCACCACCCGGGCGAGTGCGGCTTCGGCCGCCCCCGTGGAAGCCTCCCGAACGATCACCTGGCAGCCGATCTGGATGAGATTCTGAGCGATGCCGGCGCCCATCGTTCCCCCGCCGACGACGAGTACCTGCTGACTGCTGCGGTCGTTCACCTGGGCGCTCCTTTGCTGTCGCCGGGCCCATCATAGTGACGGGCGTCGGTGCCGGACGAGCCGCCCGGTGCCGCGGCGCTGCGGTCCAACGCCCCGCTGAGCGACGAACGTGCCGGCGGGGCTGCCTGTTCTCAGTCGGCCGGTGTGGCGCCGGCCGACCGGAGGATGGTGACGACCTCGTCGTGGCGCTGCTCGATCGCCAGCTCCAGCGGCGGGCGGCCGGATCGACCGACGCCCCGGTCGAGGTCGAGGTCGAGCCCGACGAGGAACCGCATCCTGTTCGGGAGGCCACGCCAAGCCGCAACCTCCAGCTCGTCGTACAACAGTTCGGCGGGCGGGGTCAGCCGATCGCCGAAACGTCGATACCACGGGCCATTGCGGGGATCTCCGAGACCGAATTCGTGGAGCAGTCGGAGGTGGGTGGGGTCGTCGTGGGCCGTTCCGGCCAGGCCGTTGTTGTAGAGGCCCTGACCGTCGTTGGGATCGGCTCCCGCCTCCAAGAGGAGACGCATCAGACGGTCGCGTTCCGGATGGGGAGGCTGATCACCTTCGCCTCGACCCATGGCTCCGGTCAAGGCGGTGAACGGTGGGACGAGTCCGTGCCAGAGGAAGCCGGCGTCCGGATCGGCGCCGCGGTCCACCAGCAGCCGGGCCGTCTCCACCGCGGAGGCGTCGTCGCCGTCGGCCGGAACTCGGGAGTAGGTGCAGTAGAGGATGAGAGGCCATTGGTTCGGTCCGGTGACTCGCTGGACGGCGGTGGGATCGTTGTCGAGCGCAGCCGCGAGCAACCGGTGCTGTCCGGTTGTGGCCATGGCGGCGAGCGACCCGGTGGCCAACTGCGGGTCGGCGGCCGACAACGCCGCTGCCTCGGACAGGCGCCCGTGGACATCGACCGGGTTGTAGCTGACGCACGCCAGGGCGACGAAGCGTTCGACGGCGCTCGTGTGGCCGTCGCCCCCGGTTTGGGATGCGGCGTCCGCCGGATCGGATCCGGTGTGTTCGCGGACGAGGGCAACCCCGGAACGGAGTTTGGGCCAGCTGTCGAAGCCGTAGAGGCGGGCGATCACCAGCTGGGCATCGGCCCGGGCGAACGCGGCGAGGCCTTCGGCCGACGTGAGCAGATCGTCGGGGCGAGGGTGGAACTCCCGCACCATGTCGAGCGCACCGTCGTCACCGGCGCGGACCAGCTGTTGAACCAGTTTGGCCTGGTTCTTCAGGTGCTCGATCGACGGATGCTCGGGAAGTGGAATGGACGGCATGACAGCCCCTTTCGTATGGAAGCCCGATGTCCGCATCGGCGGGCTGAAAGAGGTTTGTCGGTTGTGGTTCGTCGAGCGGTCGGTTGGGCTTCGCCCTTCCCGCGGACCGGGGGCCCAGCCGACCGGGGCCGAAGCCATCGTAGCACGGTCGTCGGGACGGCGCCGGAGCGGCGGAGCGGTCGGATCAGTCGATCAGCGTGTTGGCGAAGATCTGCCAGGCCAACGCGCTCTTTGCCACGAAGCTGAGGATGATGTAGGCACGCTCACCGACCACGTAGTCGGCCCACCGACCGACGCCCCGGTACTGCAGCCACTGGACGAGGGCGAAACAGTTGAACAGCACGAAGATGCTGATGAGGATGCCGTACACGAATCCCGGCGGGCCCTCGCCTTCGCTCGACAGCGTCAGATAGGCGACGAGGGCCAGCCACGGCGCTATGCCGGCGATGCAGCCGAACCAGAAGGGGGACCACCAAACACGCTCACCCGGACGATTGACAACCTCCATCACCCAGCCGAAGAGGATCATGGACACGTTGGCGACCGAGATACCGATGAGGGCTGCGATGTCGGTGATGCCGACGATGAGCGAGATGAGGATGATCATCAGCGTGGACGAGAGCGAGTACTCGACCCATCGGAACCGGTTCATCCCGTTGCGGATCTCGGACTTGTACTTCGCGAACCCACCCGGAACGACGACGAGCACGTGGAACAGCGATGAGAGGAGCATGAATGCGGCCGTCATCGGGGCCAGGGGCACCTGTCCGAGTTCTTCGAGGAAGCCCTCGGAGATCGGCGTTCCCGGCGGGCCCGCCAGGTTGAACAGGGAGATGGGCAGCGAGAAGTCGTTGCCGAGCACGATCATCGCGATCCCGGAAACGAGGTGGAGCGCAGCCGCGCCGATGTTGAGGTTTCGCAGGCGTCCGAAGACGTCGTCCGAGATGTCGAGTGTGGGTGTGGAGTTGGTTGTCATGGCCGTCACGTGTGTGCTCTTCGTCGCGGATCCGGACTTGGATGCGGTTGGACGGGCATTCTAGTCAGCCGTACGGGCCGATCGTCCGGTGGACGAGGTTCTGACCGGGCTGGTAGGCGAAGTGATGGTGGGACGGAGCATCCAGGATCACGGCGTGGCCGAGCGTGCCGGGGGAGAGGCGGCCGATGTCGGTTCGCCCCAGAGCGATGGCGCCGCCGATGGTGGCCGCGGCGAGGGCCTCGTCGCTCGTCATGTTCATGTCGCGCACGGCGAGCGCAAGGCAGAACGGAATGGAGGTGGTGTAGCTGGAGCCAGGGTTGCAGTTGGAGGCGATGGCCACGGTCGCTCCGGCATCGAGGAGGCGCCGAGCGTCCGGGTAGGGCTGACGGGTCGAGAAGTCAGTGGCAGGGAGCAGGGTGGCGACCGTGTCGGATCCTGCCAGGGCGTCGATGTCGTCATCGGTGAGATAGGTGCAGTGGTCCACCGATGCGCAGCCCATCTCGACCGCCAACCGCACCCCCGGCCCCGGTCGGAGCTGGTTGCCGTGGAGGCGCAGCCCGAGTCCGGCCTGGCGGCCGGCTTCGAGGACCTGCCGGCACTGATCGGCATCGAACGCCCCTTCCTCACAGAACGCGTCGATCCAGCGGGCGTGGGGGGCGGCTGCGGTCAGCATGTCACCACAAACCAGGTCGAGGTAGTCGTCGGCTCGACCCAGGTACTCGTTGGGGACGAGGTGGGCACCGAGAAAGGTGGTTTCGGTGGTATGGGCCTCGGCCACCTGGAGGGTCCGTGCCTCATCGACCACGGTGAGTCCGTAGCCCGACTTGATCTCCATGGTGGTCGTGCCGCCGAGATGGGCCCGCCGCAGCCGCTCGGAGACGAGCCGGTCCAAGTCGGCCGACGAGGCGCTGCGCGTGGCATCGGTCGTCACCCGGATGCCGCCCCCGTCGTAGGCCTGACCGGCCATCCGTGCCGCGAACTCCTCGGCTCGGTCACCGGCGAAGACCAGGTGGCTGTGGGAGTCGACGAAGCCCGGGATGACACACTGCGCCCTGGCGTCGATCCGGGTGTCGGCGATGGCTCCGGCACCGGTCACCGCCTCCACGCGGCCGTCGGTGATGACCACCGCGGCGTCGGTTCGGCTGCCGAGTGGCCCGTCGCCCAGGGCCGGGTCGTTG
>JBFHME010000129.1:0-10086 GCA_041594435.1 Acidimicrobiales bacterium | reverse complement strand
CCCCTCGTCGGAAATGTGACGGTCAAAGGATCGAAGAACGCCGTGACCAAGCACCTGGTCGCCGCCCTTCTCGGCGACACGCCGTCAACCATCAGCAACTGTCCGGCCGTGGGCGACGTCGACATCACGGTGCAGATGTTGGAGGCGCTTGGCTGTGTCGTCGAACGCAACAACGGCGACACGGTCGTCGATTCCCGGCACCTCACCAGCAGCCGGGTTCCGTTGACCTTCAGCGGGATGAACCGCATCCCCATCCTGATGCTTGGCCCACTCCTCCACCGGGTCGGTGAGGCGTTCGTTCCCCTCGTCGGCGGAGACGACATCGGTGCCCGACCGCTCGATTTCCACGTCGATGCGCTGCGCAGGATGGGAGCCGAACTCGAGATCACATCCGATGGCCTGGAAGCCAAGGCCAGCCGGCTCAAGGGCGCCCACATCGAACTCCCCTATCCCTCCGTCGGCGCCACCGAGACCGTCCTGATGGCTGCGGCCATGGCCGACGGCCGCACCGTGCTCGACGGCGGCGCCCTCGAACCCGAGGTCATCGAACTCGCCCTGTTCCTGCAGCGAATGGGCGCTCACATCGAGATGCGGCCCAACCGGCGCTACGTCATCGATGGCGTCGACCGCCTCTCCGGAGCGGCCCTACGCCTTCAGGGCGACCGGATCGAGGCGTTCTCCTACCTTGTCGCCGGTCTGATAACCGGCGGGCAGGTGACCGTTCATGGACTGTCCCAGGATCGCCTCGTCACGGCGATCTCGACGCTGTCCCGCATGGGGGCGACCTTCGAGATCACCGACACCTCGGTGTCGGCCCAGGCCGATCACCTGACTGCGGCCGCCGTCGAAACCGACACCCATCCCGGGTTCATGACCGACTGGCAGTCACCGATGGTCGCGCTGTTCACCCAATGCGACGGCCTGTCGGTCATGTACGAAACCGTCTATGAGAATCGGTTCACCTACGTGCCCGCCCTGAAGAAGATGGGTGCCCAGATCGAGTCCTACAACACGCCCCTCGGCAGCATCAAGGGGCGGTTCGTCGGCTCTTCGACGGCGTGTTCGGTCGTCGTGCGGGGTAGGACGCCGCTGCACGGCGCCAACGTGGTCGTCCCCGACATTCGCGGCGGCTTCGCCTACGTCCTGGCCGCAGCGGCGGCCGAAGGACGGACCACGATCACGAACACGCACCATCTCGACCGGGGCTACAACACGCCGATCGCCAACTTCCGGGGCCTCGGCCTCGACATCCAGCGGGCCATGGTGCCCAGGAACTCGACTTAAGGCTGGGCGTCGGCATCCACCGTGGAGGACCCGGCCGGGTCGTTGTCGGCTGACCCGGCCCAGTACGACGGTCCACCCCGGCGCATCCATGCCAACGCCACCAGTCCGCCCACGACGGCCACGGCACTCATCCAATGATTGACGCGGATGCCGAGAATCTCGGTGGCGGTGTCGATCCGCACCGTCTCGACCAGGAACCGTCCGATCCCGTAGCCGATGACGTAGAGGGGCAGGATCATGCCGCGTTTCAGGACGCCGCGCCGATCGATCCAGACGAGAAAGCCCGCCAACGCGAGATTCCATGTGGCCTCGTAGAGGAAAGCGGGATGAAAGGTGGACTCGGCGGCGAATTCGGCCGGACGGTGGAACTCGTCGATTTCGACGGCCCAGGGAAGATCGGTCGGGCCGCCGAAAATCTCCTGGTTGAACCAGTTGCCGAGGCGACCGATGGCCTGGGCAACCGGGATGCCGGGGATGGCGGCGTCGAGCATGTTACGAAGATCGCCGTCGGTGCCCCGCAAGCGTCGGCGTGCCACCAGGTAGCCGACACCGATACCGCCGATCAGCCCGCCGGGAATTCCGAGACCCCCCTCCCAGATCTTGATCCACTCGGTGATGGGCCGCCAGTCGGTGACGACGTGATAGAGGCGGGCACCAACCACCCCGGCCGGGACCGCCCACTTGGCGATTTCCGGGATGTCGTCGGGATGACCGCCCATCCGTGTCCACCGGCGCTGAGCCATGATCACCGCGACGACAACCCCGAGTCCGATACAGAGCCCGTAGTAGTTGAGCGTCAGCGGACCGATCTCGAAGCCGGTCGACGACGGGCTCGGGATGGAAGCCATCATCCCCGGGACCATACCGCCGGCCATCACCCAACTCCCAACAGGTAGCTCACAGTTTCTCCAATCGATCGCTCATCGGACCGGCCCGGATCGAACCCATCGCCTGATCGGTAACCGTTCAGCGGTCCGTGTGCTTCCCGCCGAGCCCGCTGACTGTCCAGGCTACTGGAGCTGCCGGGCCGACAGGGCGAACAGGTCACGGGCACCGGCTGTGACCGCCGACGCCAGGCCCTCGGCCGTTGGCAACAGCTGCTCACCGAAGAACCTGGCCGACACGAGGCGGGCCCGGTGGAAGTCGGCATCGTCGCTCTCGGAAGCAGCGGCGGCCAGAGCGGCTTTGGCCATGAGCCCTCCGCACATCACGGTCCCGAGCAAACGAAGGTAGGGCGACGAGGCGGCGAGAGCGTCGTTGGGATCGGACATCCCGTGCTCGATCAGCCAGCGTGTGACGCGACGAGCCGTGTCGGCGGCCGCGTCGAGGTTCCGGCCGAACGCCTCCAGCTCATCGACCTCACCAA
The DNA here is from genome assembly GCA_041594435.1 of Acidimicrobiales bacterium. GTDB lineage: Bacteria > Actinomycetota > Acidimicrobiia > Acidimicrobiales > SZUA-35 > JAHELU01. The sequence goes on along the minus strand of JBFHME010000129.1, from coordinate 7,436 downwards.
GGGCCTTGGCCCGCTCCGTGATCACGTCCAACTGTTCGAGCACGACGTCGCCGCCTCGCATCGGCAGCTTGCGACCGACCAGATCAGCCGCCTGAATGCCGTTCGTGCCCTCGTAGATGGCGGCAATGCGGATGTCGCGGTAATGCTGGGCCACCCCGGTTTCCTCGACATAGCCCATACCGCCGTGGATCTGAAGCGCGATCGAGGTGAGTTCGTTGCCCAGATCGGTGCACAGACCCTTCGACAGCGGAATCAGCAGATCGGCCCACTCCTGGTGGCGCTGCCTTGCCTCGGCGTCGGCGGCGGCGGTGACCCGGTCGAGTGCCGCCGCGTTCTCATAGAGCAGGCAGCGCATGGCGTCGATCCAGGACCGCTGGGTCATCAGCATTCGTCTCACGTCGGCGTGATCGATGATCGGGCTCTTGGTGCCGGGCTCGGCACCAACGGCCCTGCCCTGAACCCGCTCCTGGGCGTAGGTGAGGGACTGCTGATAAGCACGCTCGGCGATGGCCAGACCCTGGAGGCCTACCGACAGTCGGGCGTTGTTCATCATGGTGAACATGTTGCGCATCCCGGCGCCCTCGTCGCCGATCAGCCAGCCGATCGCACCATCGTTGTCGCCGAAGCTGAGCACGCAGGTCGGGCTGCCGTGAATACCGAGTTTGTGCTCGATCGACACGCACGAGATGTCGTTTCGCTCCCCCGGCGAGCCATCCGCGTTCAGAAGGTACTTGGGGACCAGGAACATGGAGATGCCCTTGGTGCCGGGAGGAGCGCCCGGGGTCCGGGCCAGAACCAGATGGACGATGTTCTCCGCCAGATCGTGTTCGCCGTAGGTGATGTAGATCTTCTGGCCGGTCAACCGGAACGATCCGTCGCCGACCGGCTCGGCCTTGGTGGTCAACGCTCCCACGTCGGACCCGGCCTGAGGTTCGGTGAGGTTCATCGTGCCGGTCCACTCACCGGTCAGCATTCTCGGGAGGTAGGCCTGACGCTGCTCCTCGGATCCGTGATGCATCAGGGCGTCGATCGCCCCCTGGGTGAGCAACGGGCACAGGGAGAACGACATACAGGCGCTCGTCAGCATCTCCTGGATGGCGATGGCGGTGATCCAGGGGAAGCCGCCACCCCCGTATTCGGGATCGAAGGGCACGGCACCGAATCCCGACGCCACGAACTGCTCGTAGGCAGATCGGAAGCTGTCGGGCACGGTGACCTCCCCGTCGTTCCAGACGGCTCCGATCTGATCGCCGTCACGGTTGATCGGCGCGATCACCTCGGCGATGAACCGTCCGACCTCGGCGATGACCATCGACATCGTCTCGGAATCGAGGTGTTCGAACGGACCGCTGGCGAGCAGGTCGTCGAGTTCGACCACGTGACGAAGCACGAATTCGATATTGGCGATCGGCGGCGTGTAGTCGGACATCGTTGGCGACACCTCCAGAAGGTTCGGGCCCCTCCAGCCTACTTGGTCACGGCACCAGGCCGAGAACGGGGCGGCCAGGCGAATACCGGTCTCGGCCGGGGGCTAGGATCGATGCAATGGCCGTCGAACCCAACCTGGTCCAGCTTGGCCAAGGTGTCTACGCCTTCACCCACCCCGATCCTCGATTCGGCAACTCGAACGTGGGGCTGGTCATCGACCATGACGGCATGACGTTGATCGACACGACCGCAACGCCGGAACAGGCCGAGGTGACGGTCCGGGCCATCGACCGGCTGGCCGGCGAACTCGGACTGCCGATCAAGCGAGTCGTCGTGTCGTCGAGTCGCGTGGCGTTCACCGGCGGTAGCGGCACCTTCTGGTCGGCCGCGTTCTACGGCACCGAGGTCACGAGCCTCCAGCTCGACGCTCCGGCCAACCCGCCGGCGTTCCGCGCGCTGCTCCCCGAGCTGGCCATCGCCTATCCCGATGATTTCACCACCCGACCGATCACCCACACCGTGTCCGAACGGGCGCAACTCACCGGGGCGATCGCCGTCGACCCCCTGACCGGCGAATCGGCCGGTAACCTCGTGGCCTTCGTCGAGTCGGCAAACGTCGTCTTCGCCGGCGCCTTCGCCTCGTTCGGTGTGACACCGCTCGGTCACGAGGCCTATCCGACCGAGTGGATCGCCGGGCTGCAGGGTATGGCGACGGCCGGTGTGACGGTCGTCCCCGGCCACGGACCGATCGGTGGCGCAGCCGACGTTGCCGACCTCGTCGCCTACCTGGAAGCCTGCATGTCGGCATCCGCCGGAGGTCCGTTACCCAGTGGGCCGTGGGATCGCTGGACGGACCGCAGATTCGACGAGGTCAACATCGATCGGGCGCGCCTGCTGAGCGCAGGGCGCGACGAACCGCCGGCTTCGATGTTCGCCCTCCTCGGTCTCTAGCCGCGATCGGTCGGCGCGACGGGCACCGGCACTCAGGCCAGTTGAGCCTCGACCTTGTCCATGGCGTCCTCCTCGGTGACATCGAGGGCGAACGACAGCTCCGAGACCAGGACCTTGCGGGCCCGGGTGTACATGCTCTTCTCGCCGGCGGAGAGGCCTTTCGACTTCTCACGCAGGGCCAGGTTCCGCACGACCTCGGCCACCTGGTACACGTCGCCCGACTTCAGCTTCTCCTGATGGTTCTTGAACCGCCGGCTCCAGTTGGCCGGCTCCCGAACGTCCTTCATGGAGAGCAGCTCGAACAGGTCCTCGACATCGGTCTCGCTGATCGGCATTCTCATGCCGACCTCCTCGACCATGTCGACGGGAACGCGAACGGTCAGGTTGTCGTGCACCGCCTGGAGCACGAAGTACTTCTTCGTCTCGCCGTCCACCTGACGAGTCTCGGTGTCTATGATCACCGCTGCTCCATGGTGGGGATAGACAACTCGATCACCCGACTTGAAGGTTGGCATGAAACTCCTCGGCTCGCTGGGCGCTGTGGACGCCCGTGTTTCTAAGGATGGCGTCTGACTCAGAGAATCACACTCAAAAAACCGGCAACCGTGCTCAAAACCATGGCTGCGACGGCCAGGACGACCACCCAGAACACGATCGGCCGCCGTTCGCGCATCGACGGTAGGTCCGGCGGAGCCACCGGCTTCTGTTTGGGCGGGCCACCGCCCACCCTGCTCCCGGCTTTGGGGCGAGTCATGGTGCCAGTCTACCGGCTATCGACGAGCGACGAGGGTTCCGGCCAGGCGATCCCAGGGCGTGCGCCGGGACGAGTCGGTGAACAGCGTCACAAAGCTGTACACGATCAACACGAGAAAGGCCAGAAGCCCGAGAATCGTCAACCACCAGGTGCGGCCGAACAGCAATCCCTCGACGAGGCCGGCCAGGAGAAGCGGGAGGATCCGAAGCGTCGAGGTCGCCAGGTCGACGCGGGTTCCGTCGGTGTTGACGACCTTCAGACCCAGCGCCATCTTGCCCACCGTGGTGCCGGCCCGGGCCACCATCGAGATCTCGTACACCGAGATCAGCACGACGCCGAGCACCGGAATCAGCGCCCGGTCGAGCCAGGTGTCTCCTGAGTCGCTCCCGGCCACGTAGCCGACGAACGCCGCCGCGCCGGCACGGATGGCGAGCCAGAGAACCCAGTCGATCACCCGGGCTGCAATCCGGGGAATCGGAAGCGCGATGTTGACCGCCGCCTCGTCCGACGAGTCCGGACCGGGTTGGGGCGCGCCGACCCACCCGGTGCCGTCCCAGAACCGCTGTGTACCGGACGGATCGCCATGGGCGTGGTACCAGCCGGGGGGTTGTTGACCTGCGCTGCCTGTCATTCCGTCGTCATCTCTCCGACTTCTCGAGGAACCCGATCGCGCCTCAGGTCAGGTCAACCACTGGGCAGTTCCCCCGACCACACCGGCGCAGCGGTGTCAGGGGGCCTATCGTAATGTGTGGAAAGCCCGTCGAACACCGGTTGGAATGCCGACCACCCCAACGTCGGGCGAACTCGGGAAGGTTGGATCGCCTCGACGTTCCAGGCCACCGTTGAAGATGGCCGGGAGACGTCCGATTGGAGTGACATGGACAAGACGGTGCTCGTGACCGGCGGTGCCGGATACATCGGCAGCCACACCGCGGTGGCGCTCGCCGACCGGGGCCACCGGGTGGTCATTGCCGACAATCTGGCCAACAGCTCGAGAGAGGCGGTGGCGACCATCCGCCGGCTGACCGGTCGCGAGGTGGCCTTTCACGAAATCGATGTGACCGACGAGGAGGCTCTGGACGAGGTCTTCGCCCAGCACTCCATCGAGGCGGTGGTACATTTCGCCGGGCTGAAGGCCGTCGGGGAATCGGTCACGATGCCCCTTTCGTATTATCGGGCAAACCTGATCTCGACACTCAACCTGTTGAACCGAATGCAGGATCACGACGTGTGGGATCTCGTGTTCTCCTCGTCGGCCACCGTCTACGGCGACCCGGAGCAGCTACCCATCACCGAATCGGCTCGAACCGGCGCCACCAACCCCTACGGTCGGACCAAGCTCATGATCGAAGACATCTGCCGGGATCTGGCCGCCTCCGAGCCCCGCTGGAGAATCAGTCTGCTCCGCTACTTCAACCCGGTCGGTGCCCATCCCAGCGGCGAGATGGGTGAGGATCCGCTGGGGGTGCCGAACAACCTGGTGCCCTACGTCATGCAGGTGGCCGTTGGTCGCCGGGACCGGGTGCGGGTGTTCGGCGCCGACTGGAACACGCCGGACGGATCGGGAGTTCGGGACTACATCCACGTCCTCGACCTCGCCGAGGGACATCTGGCCGCACTCGAACACCTCGATAATGGCTGCGAGGCGTTCAATCTCGGTACCGGTACCGGCGCGTCGGTCTTCGAGGTCATCAAGACCACCGAGAACGTCAGCGGGCGATCGATCCCCTTCGAGGTCGTCGGCCGCCGCGAGGGCGACATCGCCACCTCCCTGGCCGATCCGTCGAAGGCAAACGAGATCCTCGAATGGCGAGCCGACCGAAATCTCGAGGTCATGCTTCGCGACGCCTGGAACTGGCAATCCCGCCATCCCGACGGTTACGCCCGCAACACCGGCAACGGCAACGAGACCGTCGACGACAACTGAGCTACGAGGCCGCGGTGCCCGACGCGGCAACGGCCTCGAGGAACAGCCTTCGGCAGCGCTCGTGGTCGAGCGTGTGGCAGTGCTCGACGTTGGCGATCGGCCGCCCGGTCGATGACGGGCTGCGACCGGTCGCACCCGGTCGGACGTCGACGACGGTCATGCCCCTCGTCAACCGCCCGCCCAGCTCGACGTCGACCGGGCGGGGTGTCCGGTCGATGGCCTCGGGGTGGGTGACGGCAAGCACCGCACAGGGGTCGTGAAGACCGCCCTGCCGTGGAAGTCCCCGGCTCTCCGCCTTGTCGAGGTAGGCCCTGATGAGATCGGCCAAGACCACACTGCCGGTCGTACCGATGGCGGCCAGATCGTCGGCGAGGTCGTCATCGACGACGAATTGACGGGTGAGGTCGAGACCAGACATGAGAACTCTGGCCCCACAATCGACGACGATCTTGACCGCTTCCGGGTCGACCAGCGCGTTGAACTCCGCGGTGGCGGTTCGATTGCCACCGACCGCCGATCCACCCATGAAGCTGATTCCCGCCACTCGATCGACGACGTCGGGAGCGCGGCGGATGACCATCGCGATGTTTGTCAGCGGGCCGGTGGGCACGAGCCACAGACCCTCCTCGGCCCGGACCGTCTCGATGATGTACTCGATCGCCCCGACCGACGAGGGGGACCGGTCGAGCGCCGGCAGCGACGGTCCGGCGAACCCGGAAACACCGTGGATCTCGGGAGCGTGCAGCGGATCGGCGACCAGGGGCCGGTCGCAACCGGGGTGAACCTCGACGTCGATCCCGAAGATCTGTGCGGTGAGGAGTGCGTTCGTGGTGACGTCGGCCAGCGGGGCGTTGCCCCCGACCGTGGTCACGCCGACGAGGTCTCCGTAGTGGGCGGCCACCACCATGGCCGCGGCGTCGTCGTGGCCCGGATCGCAATCGAGGAGGATGCGCTGGCGGGGGTGGGAGGGCTCCACGGCGAACTCGGCTCGGCTGGGCTCGACGCGCTCAGCTGTCGCCTTTGAGTTTGGCGTAGATCTCCTTGCACTCGGGACAGACCGGGAACCGTTTCGGATCCCTCGTCGGCACCCACTTCTTCCCGCACAGAGCGATCACCGGCGTGCCTTCGACCGCACTGGGCAGGATTCGATCTTTGCGCACGTAGTGCGAGAACCGCTCGTGGTCCCCGTCTTCGAGCAACGGATCGGTCAACGACGGATCGATGACGGTGTCGGTTCCCTGGTGCGTATCGAGATCGGACATGCCTCCATTGTGCCCCGGCGGTCCGCCGGGCCACCACCTCGTCGTTCACCGAGTTGTTCGCGCAACCAATAGGCTGTTTCCCCATCGTCGTACGTAGAGCTGGAAAGGTCATCGAATGCTCGAACCCAAAACGGAGGCACCGGATTTCACCCTCGACAACACCGACGGTGACGCCGTCTCACTCTCAGACCACCGAGGTCGTTGGGTGCTGGTGTGGTGGTACCCGAAGGCCGCAACACCCGGTTGAACGCTGCAGGGACGCGGCCTGCGTGACCAGGCCCTGCAGTTCAGCGCAGCCGGATGTGACATCCTGGGCGTGTCGTTCGACACCCCCGAGGAGAATCTGGCGTTCAAGCGGGCAAACGACTTTCCGTTCGCGCTCCTGTCCGACGTCGACAAGTCCGTCGGCACGGTCTACGAGGTGCTTCGGGATCCCAGCGACAAGTTCGCCGACTACCCCCGGCGCGTCAGCTATCTGATCGATCCCGCCGGTGTGATCGTGAAGAGCTACGAGGTTTCGGACCCCGCCGGCCATGCGGGGACGGTTCTCGCCGACCTCGCCGCCGCCCAGCGCTAACGACCGGGCGGCGACCCGGTCGGGCCGGGCTCGACGGCGCTGACCCGATCGCTGAAGGCAAGGTGGGTCATCGTCACGTCGTGCCGTCCGACCGGAAGCCGCTCCACGACATAGTCGCCGGTGACGCCGATCCGGAGGCATGACGGCGACAACCGGGCCAGGAATCGGTCGTAGTAGCCCTTTCCCCGTCCGAGCCGGGCTCCGGTGACGTCGAAGGCCAGGGCCGGTACCAGTACGGCTCCGATCTCGCCATCGGCGAGTCTCGGGCTGTCGGCTCGGGGTTGGTCATAGCCGTAGGGGTGCCGTTCCCGGGGGCTTCCCCAGGGGTGGACGGTCAGAACCAGACCGTCGTCGGGCGTGCGGGTCACGGCAAAACGCCCCGTCGGGTCGTCGTGGGCTTCGACCAGGGGCGTCAGATCGATCTCGTTGCCCATCGCCTGGTAGACGACCACACTCAGCTCGGGGGCGACGGTCTCGGCGAGAAACCGGTCGAGAACTCGACAGAACCGGTCGTGATGCAGCTCAATCGACTCCCGT
>JBFHME010000128.1:0-10233 GCA_041594435.1 Acidimicrobiales bacterium | reverse complement strand
GCCAGCACCGAGATCAGCTCCGCCGCGTGACGGCCCACGATGGAGCCACCCATGACCACCCCGGTGGCCGGGTCGGACACGATCTTCACGAAGCCCCGGGAGTCGTTGTTGATCAGCGCTTTGGCCGACACGGAGAACGGCACCTTGGTCACCCGAATCTTTCGGCCCTCGGCGAACGCGTCGGCCTCGGCCAGTCCGACATCGGCGATCTCCGGGTCGGTGAAGATCGCGGAGGCCGCCTTGTCGTAGTCGAGATGGCGGTGAGGAGCGGCGTGCAGCCCCATGGCGTGCTCGGCGATCTTGCGGCCCTGCATCGACGCCACCGACGACAGCGGCAGCTTGCCCGACAGGTCGCCGGCGGCATAGATGTGGGGAACGCTCGACTTACAGTTGTGATCGACGGTGACGTAACCCCTCTCGCTCTCGATCCCGGCGTTGTCGAGGCCGAGACCCTCGGAATTCGGAATCGAACCGATGGCCAACAGGACGTGTGAGCCGGTGGCGATGCGGCCGTCGTCGCACAGGACCTTGACCTGACCGCCATCGACCTCGATGGCCTCGGCCCGGGCTCCCTTGAAGAGTCGGACCCCGCGTTCGAGGAAGCTCTTCTCCAGGACGGAGGCCACCTCGGGGTCCTTGTCGGGGAGAACCTGCTGGCGGGAGACGATCAGCGTCACGTCCGAACCGAAGGAGTTGAACATGTGGACGAACTCGACGCCGGTCACACCGGACCCCACGACCACCAGGTGTTCGGGTAGCTCGGGCGGCGGGTAGGCGTCGCGGGTCGTGAGCACTCGGACGCCGTCAACCGGCGCCCACGCCGGCACCCGCGGCCGTGACCCCGTCGACAGGACGATCACGTCGGCGGGTAGCACCTCCGTGCCGGATTCGGTGGTGACCTGCACGTCGTTGGCCGACAGCAGGCTGCCCGTACCCTCGATCAACCTCACACCCTGACTGGTCAGCAGGCTGGTGACCGATGACTCCAAGCGGCCCTCGATGTCGGCGATACGAGTTCGCAGTGCTTCGAAATCGAGCACGACATCGACCTTGGCCAACCCCATCGCCGAGGCCTTGTTCATCATCGACATGGCGCCGCCCGTGGCGATCATGGCCTTGGACGGTATGCAGTCGAGCAGGTGGGCGGCGCCGCCGACGATGTCCTTCTCGATCAGGGTGACATGGGCCCCCAGTCGGGCGGCGTGGGTGGCACAGGTCGTCCCGGCGGGACCACCGCCGATGATGACGATACGTTTCACCATCCGCGGATTCGAATCTCGGTTGCTCATGGGTTGGCGCTCACCCTCCGGACGTGTCGGGCCGTTGATTCCGTTTGAACCCTATCGGCGGACGCCGGCCGTTCTGTCGGGCCCCGGATCCCCCCGAAACGGCCCGGTCAGCGGCCGATGCGCCCGGCCATGTCCCGATAGAGCTCGATCAGCGCCGATCCGGTCCGGTCCCAGGAGAACTCGGCCGCCCGGTCGCGACCGGCGGCGATCAGCCGACGGCGCCGGTCGTCGTCGGTCAACACGGTGATGATGGCCGACGCCAGCTGGTCGGGGGCGCCGGGGGCCACGAGTTCCGCACCGTCGCCCGCGACCTCGGCGACGGCTTCGACCGCTGTGGCCACCACGGGAAGGCCACGGTCCATGGCCTCGAGTACGGGCAGACCGAATCCCTCGTAGATCGACGGGTAGGCCAACAGCTCCGCACCGCTGATGAGGTCGGCTTTGTCGCCTGCGGAGACGTAGCCGACGCGGACGACACGGTTGCCGGCGTTCGAGTCCCGGACCGCGGATTCGAACGCTTCGATTCCCCAGCCGTCGCCGCCGATGATGACGAGCTTCAGGTCCGGATACTCCTCCCACACCGCCGTCATCGCCCGCACGAGACCCACGTAGTCCTTCCGGGGTTCGATGGTGCCGATGGCCAGCACGTAGGGCGCGCCGATGCGTTGCCGGGCCGCCGATGCGTTGCCGGGGCGAACGGGGTCGAAGCCGTTCGGCACGACGTGAACGAGTTCGGGCGTGATGGCCAGTTCGTCGACGACTTCGCGGCCGACCGCGTGTGACACGCAGTGAATCTCCGCTCCGGTGTCCACGGCTCGGCGCAACAGGCTCGGGTAGCTCCGACTGTGGCGATCGACGAGTTCCGGGAACCGCCAGGCCGTCAGATCGTGGACGGTGACGAGCCGTGCTCCAGCCCGGGCGGGCGGCACCACGTAGTTGGTTCCGTGCACCACATCCCAGCTTCCGGGCAGCCGGGGCCGGTCGTGGTGTTGCCACAGCCGATGGGTCAGCCGGGCGGGCCAGGCCAAACGCAACGGGGTCGCGCCCTCGGGCATCGATGTTCGGTAGCGGTCGCGGGCCCGCAGGCTGACGACGTAACCATGAAGATCCACCGCCGTCGAATACTCGAACTGGGCGAACAGCGCCGCCGTCATGACGCCCACACCCGTCGGACGGTTCATCAGTGGGGTGGCATCGAGCGCGACCCGGAGACACGACATGGCATCGGACCCGTGGCGGCGCGTCGGTTCGGCTGTGGGATCGGCGGCGGACGGACCCATTGACCGACATGATAGGAGAATCCGGCGGCCGGCCCGTCGACCGGTGAGCATCTAGGCTTGATCGCGTCGGAGCGAGGACGTCGGGGTCGGATGATCGTGGGACCCATCGGTGTCATGAAGATCGGAGTCACCAGCATCGGCATCATGAAGATCGTCTCGAGTCGCAACGCCCGGCGGTTTGCGATTCCGCCTGTCGCCGCCATGATCGCCGTGGTGGCCACGTCCTGCAGCCCGCCGGTGTCGAGCGATCGGGCCACCCGGCAGGACCGACTCACCGTGAGCACGACGGCCGAAGGCGTCTACTGCGACGGCGTGAGGCGGCCGGCGGCCGAGGTTTCCGGTGCCGAACCGGGCGAAACGATCGAGTTCGTGTCACCGATGCCGATCGACATCGGTGACGGCACGGCGGACGAGACCGGTCGCTTCCAGTTGTCATGGCGCTGTGACCCACTCGAGTCACAGCTCTCCTGGGACGTGACCGCAACCGGATCCCGGTCGGGCCGATCGGCCCGGTTCACCATTGCCGGCTCGGATCGTGATCCCCTTCTCGACCGGGTTCTCGTCCACGAGCCGACGAGCGATTTCGCGCTCTGTGACGAGACGAGTCGGACCGTGGCCCGTCTCTCGAATGCCGAACCGAACGAGATCGTGGCGCTCACCTCGCCCGACGTGGACTCGATCGCTCCGACGTTCGCCGGGCCGAACGGTGAGGTGGCGATCCGGTGGACGTGTTCGCCGGATGAGGACGGTCGGGACTGGAGAATCACCGCCACCGGCGGCTCGTCGGACCGCAGCGCGGAGTTCATCATCACCGGACAAGCCCCCCGACCGGCCGATCCGGGCGACATCGTCGTCGAGATCGTCGAGGACCCCTTCGTCTGCGATCGTGGCCGGCGCCCGGTGGTCCGACTCACCAACCTCACACCGAACGCCACGCTCGAGTTCGTGGTCTCACCATCCGACGAGCGGCTGCGGCCCGGCGAGGCGGGGTCCGACGGGTCGTCGAAGGTGTTCTGGCAGTGTGACCGCCGGGACGAGGGTACGACCTGGGAGCTGACCGTCACCGAGGCCACGCCGGCCCGCCGATCGGCGAGCTTCCTGTTCGGCTCGACCACGTTGGAGAGCCCGGTGACGATCGAGATCGTCGAGGATCCATTCGTGTGCGACGGCGCCGCCCGCCGGTTCGCGGTTGTGCGGAACTTCGTGCCGAGGGAGGCCATCGACTTCGAATCGCCCCAGTCCGAGGCCATACGCCAAGGTAGGGCCGACGGGAACGGGAGTCTTGCGGTGCGCTGGTCGTGCACCGCCGATCAGGCCGGCACGGTGTGGGAGGTGACGGCGACCGGTGCGACCTCGGGCGCCTCCCTGTCGTTCACGATCACCGGGTCGGCTCCGTGACCCGTGGCGAGGGGGCGCGATGGGGGCAGTGTCAAGACGATTCGTCTACGTTTGAGTCATGGACGAACAGCCACTGGACACCTGGGCCGCCATGGCCGAAAAGGAGCTTCGGGGCGCATCGCTCGAGGACCTGACCGTCGAGACCCCGGAGAAGATCCGGATCAGGCCGCTCTACACCGCGGCCGATCTCGACGGGGCCGATCACGTCGGTTCGCTGCCCGGGCAGCCCCCCTTCGTGCGGGGTCCCCGCGCCACCATGTACACGAATCGTCCGTGGACCATCCGTCAGTACGCCGGCTTCTCCACCGCCGAGGAATCCAACGCCTTCTACCACCGCAATCTGGCCGCCGGGCAGATGGGTCTGTCGGTTGCGTTCGACCTGGCCACCCACCGTGGCTACGACTCCGACCACCCCCGGGTCGTGGGCGACGTGGGCAAAGCGGGGGTCGCCATCGACTCGGTCGAGGACATGAAGATCCTGTTCGACGGCATCCCCCTCGATCAGATGACCGTGTCGATGACGATGAACGGAGCCGTGCTGCCGGTGATGGCCTGCTACATCGTGGCCGGGCTGGAGCAGGGCGTCGGCACCGAACAACTGGCGGGGACCATCCAGAACGACATCCTCAAGGAGTTCATGGTCCGCAACACCTACATCTACCCGCCCGAACCGAGCATGCGGATCGTGGCCGACATCATTGCCTACACCGCCGAGAACATGCCGTCGTTCAATTCGGTGTCGATCTCCGGGTATCACATGCTGGAGGCCGGCGCCCCGGCCGATCTGGAGCTCGGCTACACCCTGGCCGACGGCCTCGAGTACGTACGAGCCGCCCTCGACAGCGGTCTCGACGTCGACGCGTTCGCCGGGCGGCTCAGCTTCTTCTTCGGAATCGGCATGGACTTCTTCATGGAGGTGGCCAAGCTGCGGGCGGCCCGGTTGCTGTGGGCCGAGCTGATGGCCCAGTTCAACCCGCGGACCGACCGATCCTCGATGTTGCGCACCCACTGCCAGACCTCCGGGGTGTCCCTGACCGAGCAGGACCCCTACAACAACGTGGTCCGGACCACGATCGAGGCCATGTCGGCGGTGCTCGGCGGAACCCAAAGCCTCCACACCAATGCGTTCGACGAGGCCCTCGGGCTCCCCACCGACACCAGCGCCCGCATCGCCCGCAACACCCAGCTGATCCTGGCCGAGGAGTCCGGTATCACCCGCACGGTCGATCCCCTGGGCGGCAGCTACTTCATCGAGAGCCTCACCGCCGAGCTCGCCGATCGGGCCCGGACCGTGATCGACGAGGTCGAGGAACTGGGAGGCATGACGGCCGCCATCTCGAAGGGCATCCCCAAACTCCGTATCGAAGAGGCGGCAGCCCTCCGGCAGGCCCGCATCGATCAGGGGCTCGACGTGATCGTCGGCGTCAACAAGTACCGGTCCGACGACGACTCGATGGTGGACGTCCTCGACATCGACAACACCGCGGTCCGGTCTCGGCAGATCGCCCGCCTGGAGCAGGTTCGGGCCGATCGCGATGATGACGCCTGCCGGGCTGCGCTCGACGCGGTGACCGCCGCCGCCCGTGACGGTCGGAACCTGCTGGCCGCCTGTGTCGACGCCGCTCGGGCCCGAGCGACCGTCGGTGAGATGTCGGATGCCATGGAGCTCGTGTTCGGACGCCATCGGGCTCAGACGGCCACGATCAGTGGCGTCTACGCGTCGGCCTACGATGGCGACGAGGGGTTCCGCCAGGTGCAGGAAGCGGTCGAGTCGTTCGCCGCCGACCACGGCCGACGGCCTCGCATTCTGGTGGCCAAGATGGGTCAGGACGGCCACGACCGGGGAGCCAAGGTCATCGCCACCGCCTTCGCCGACCTCGGTTTCGACGTCGACGTCGGGCCGCTGTTCCAAACGCCGGCCGAGGTCGCCCAGGACGCAGTCGACAACGATGTGCACATCGTCGGCGTGTCGTCACAGGCCGCCGGTCACAGGACCCTCGTACCGGAGCTGATCGCCGAACTCGGCAAGCGTGGAGCCGGCGATGTCGTCGTGGTCTGCGGGGGTGTCATCCCGCCCAGGGACTACGAATTCCTGACCGAGGCCGGGGTGGCTGCTATCTTCGGCCCTGGCACGAACATCAACCAAGCCGCTCTCGAGGTACTTTCCGTTGCCGGAGGCCGCAGCCCCCAAACCGTCACCTGATCCCGAAACCGAGCCCGTCGCGCTGGCCGACGCCGTCGTCGGTGGTGACCGCCGGGCGTTGGCCAAGGCGATCACGCTCATCGAATCGACGAGAGACGATCATCGAGCCGACGCCGAGACGCTGCTCGACCTCCTCCTCCCCCACTCGGGCCGCTCGCTGCGCCTCGGCGTGACCGGCACACCCGGCGTCGGCAAGAGCACCTTCATCAACCGGCTCGGGGTCTCCCTCGTCGAACGCGGTCGTCGCCTCGCGGTGCTGGCCGTCGACCCGTCGAGCCGGACCACCGGCGGTTCGATCCTGGGCGACAAGACACGCATGGCCGATCTGGCCCGGCGCACCGAGGTGTTCATCCGCCCCTCCCCGTCGGCGGGCGTGACCGGCGGGGTGGCGGTCCGAACCCGCGACGCCATCACCGTGTGCGAGGCCGCCGGTTTCGACACGATCCTGGTCGAGACGGTCGGCGTCGGCCAGTCGGAGACCGCCGTGGCCGGGCTCACCGATCTGTTCCTGCTGCTGGTGGGACCGGGCGGGGGTGACGAGCTGCAGGGCATCAAACGAGGGGTCATGGAGCTGGCCGATCTGGTGGCCATCAACAAGGCCGACGGCGACATGACCAAGCTGGCCGAGACGACGGCCGCCGACTACCGCTCGGCGCTCCATCTGGTCCGCCCCAAACGCCCGGGGATCGAGACGACCGTCGTCACCTGCTCGTCGCTGACCGGTGAGGGGCTCGACGAGCTCTGGGAGGAACTCGTGGATCTGCACCGACGCCTGCAGGCCGCCGGTGAACTGGATCGCCTTCGAAGCCGTCAGGCCGTCGAGCAGCTCGACACCGAGTTGCAGGCGCTGCTGTACCGCCACGTCAGTCGGCGGCCCGACTTCCGTCGACTCCACGAGGCGATCCGGGTCGAGGTGGAGAACGGCGACCGTTCGGTCTCGGCTGCGGCCCGCCATCTGGTGGCCGCCGCATTCGGCGAACGCAACGAAACCGGCACCGACATCGCCACCAGCGCCGACACCGACGTCAGCTCGGCTTGACCTCGACGATCGGTTCGAGCGGCCAGAACCTCGGTTCGGGGACGTCGCCGGCCGGCGCCGGCCAGACGCCGGCCGGCAGCGGCCATTCCTCGGACCGCTCCGCCGTGTGATTCGGGTTGTCGAACGGGTCGTTGTTGAGCCGCGACCGCCACCGGTCGTGAAGCGCCGCCAGGTCATCGTCGGTGATCGACGGATCTCGGGTGCTGGCCTCGAAGTGGAACAGCTCGGCCCGTGGTTCGACGACGGTACGAAACCCGCGATCCCACAGCTTGAGGCACAGATCGACGTCGTTGTAGCTGTTGGGAAAGATCGGCGAGAAGCCGCCAACGAGCTCGAACTTCGAACGCTCGATGGCCAGGCACGCTCCGGTGACCGCCAGGCAGTTCTGGGTGACGCGCAGCGCTCCCCGATAGCCCTCGGCATCGCCCGGCCAACCCTCGTAGCGGTGCGTCGGGTGGCCGCCGCGGCTCCAGATCCCGCTGTGCTGGACGCGCCCGTCCTCGTACAACAACCGGGCGCCCACCGCTCCGACCTCGGGCCTCTGCGCGTGATGGACCAGGTGCGTCAGCCAGTCGGCTGCGATCACCGCCGTGTCGTCGTTCAGGAAGACGAGGATGTCGCCCGCCGAGCGAACCGCCCCCCGATTGCAGGCGTTCGAGAAGTTGAAGGGGCGATCGTCGAGCACTCCGGTGAGCGTTCGGCCGACGCTGTCGTGTTGGTCGACGACGTTGACCAGCGTGGGAATCAGGTCATCGGGTGAACCCGGCGTCTCCACGACCACGATCTCGATCCGGGGATAGCGGCTGGCCAGCACCGACCGAACGGCTTGATCGACGAGGCGCGTCGGGCCGCGGTCGAGGTTCCGCGACGATCCGTTCGTGGGGATGATCACGCTGACGGGCGGGAGTCGCCGTCCGACGACCAGGCCGGGATGGTTCCGACTCCCGGTCCGCGTCGGATCCCGGATACCGACAGACGGTGCGGGCGAATGGAGCGGCACCGGGAGGTGGGCGACCGTTCGAGCCACCGGGGCAAGCGACCAGGGACCATCGATGGTCGGCATGCGAACCGTGCCCCGCCTCGTCTCCTCACCGGTCGACACCAGGCGTTCGGGCCGGAAGGCCACGACGTGGCCGAGATAGTACTGGTCGGCCAGACGATCGGGTGAGAACCCGGGAAGCAGCCAGGGGCCGTCGAACTCCGGGTCCGGTTCCGGTTCAGGCGCCCGGTCGAAGGACTCCGGGGCGGCATCGGCGGTCGACGCCGGGGTCCGGGCGGCGGCGTCCCCATAGGCCATGTCGAGGTCGGGACGGCGGTCGAAGACCTCGACGAGTGCCGCCAGTGCGGCCGGTTCGAGCTCCGCTCCGTCCATCACGAACACCCAGAGCACACCCGGGTCGGTCGAGCGACCCTCCACGACGGCCGGTCTCCGGGAGGAGACGTTCACGGAGACGACGCGTTCGGGGCCACGCCGATCGAGGCCCGAGAGTCCGCGGTCGCCGAGGACGTCACGGGCCCGCTCGATCGAAGCCACCGTCGGCCGGGACGGTGGATCGGTCACCGGGCCATCGGGCGAGGTGATGACAACCACGTCGATGTGGGTGACCGAGGCATCCGTGACGTGCGCCCGCCGACCGCCCCGTCGAAAACCTCCGGCGACACCCCGGACGAGGGTCGCCGCGTCGGACCAGGATCGGCTCGGAGTCATCGGGTCACCGCCGCGGTCTGGATCTGACCGATCGTCTCCTGGTCGTTCGACCCGACAACCGCGAATTCCGACTCAGCTCCCGAATGATCTCCTCATTGGGGGTATTGAGCTCGTGGCCGAGCAGTTCCTTCAACTCCTGCAACTCCTGTTCGCGGACGTGAAGGCGGTGGAAGATCCCGTCGATCTCACGACGGGCCTGAGCGGCCGCGGCCTGGGCGCCGATCAACGCGTCGGTGGCGTTGAGATTCCGTTCCTCGAGTTCGGCCACCCGCCGATGAAGCGCAGCCAGCTCACCGGTGTCGATCTCGACGACCCTCGCCGTCGTCTCGCCGTCTGCGCCGTTGTCCTCCACCTGGCCGGGACCGCCGCCGGTCGGTTCAGTCCGCTCCATCGTCGAGCGCCTCCGTCACCCGTTCCAACCGGGTCTCCATGTCGATGACGGCATCGACGGTGGCCTGCTGCAGAGCAGCCAGCCGCTGGTTCATCGGGTCGAGCTGCCAGCCGGTCAGCCGCCTCACCGTCTGTTTCACCGGCGTGACGCCGGGGCGGGCCGACACCGGCTCGGGTATCACGAGCGGTCCCAGCGACTTCAGACCGGCCGACGGGCGCTCGCCGTCGGCCGACGAGCGGCCGCGGTGAGACGCAACGGGGGGCGTCTCCTCGCCGCCGGCCTGCGAGGCACGGGCCCTGGCCGCGATCTGCGCCTGGATGGCGTTGCGATCGGGGGTGACGTCGTCGACGTCCCACACCGGGCGGACCGCGCGCCGTCGTTCGGCTCGTTCATCCGATGCGCCGTCGTGGGTACCGGCCGCCGTTCTGTTCTCCGCGTGGCCGTAGCCGGCTCCCGACCACACCTTCTCCATGGCCACGGCGAACTCGTCGACATCGCCGGCCGTCATCGAACCCGCTCCCCCTCCGATCGCCAGCTGGTGGCGCAGCTGCTCGAGATCGGAGGCGATCACCGGCTTGTCGAACAACCGGGCCCGCTCGACCACACCCGAGGACCAGATCTCCCGGTAGGGCAGCACCACGGCATCGGCGGCCACGAGCCAGAGGTCGAACTGATCATCGGAGACGTAGCGGTTGTGCAACTCCACACCGGGGCTCCGGCTGCAGATGCGTTCCAGCGCCGACACGTAACGCCCGATGTCGGGATGGTCGACACGCCCCGATCCGACGATGTGGAGCGAGGCCCGAGGCAGGTCGGCCAGCGTGAAGGCCTCCACGGCGCGGTCGAACCCCTTGTGGTGCTGCAGGAACCCGATCGACAGGAAGACGAACTCGTCGGTTGGGAGACCCAGCTCGGCTTTGGCCTC
>JBFHME010000127.1:0-10242 GCA_041594435.1 Acidimicrobiales bacterium | reverse complement strand
GAGTTCGTCGGCGTGGGCTGCGATCTGGGGCAGGGTCACCGGCCGGGCGACCCGGGCCAATGTTTCGACGAGATGGCGACGACCTCGGGTGTAGCGGTGGTCGTGGCGCTCGAGACGCCGGCCCACCGCAGCGTGAAGATCGGCCATCTGCGCCTCGTCGGGCGACTGATCGCTGGAAGCACCCATGTTTTCAGCCTATCCGGACCGAGTGGGGTGTGAATGAGACTCATTCTCACTAACGTGGCGTCGTTCGACTATGTACCGACTTCTGATCATGCCGATTCGCCCGGCCGTCGGGCTCTGTTTCACCGTCCTGCTCGCGTTTCTCACCACGGCCTGCGCGTCGACCAGCTCGGATGTACGGGCCGGTTCGGCCGCCGCCGAGGGCAACCCGTCACCCGACGGTGTTCTGGTCACCACCAGCATCTGGGCCGACATCGTGGAGAAAACGACCTGCTCCGCCGACGGCACCTTCGTACCGCTGATCCCGCCGGGCGCGGATCCCCACGAATACCAACCGTCGATCGCCGATGCGGAGGCCATGCGGGCGGCATCGGTGATCATCGCCAACGGTGGCGGGCTCGAGGAGTCGCTGGAACCGCTCGTCGACCGGGCCGAGTCGAGCGGGGTCACGGTGATCCGCCTCACCGAGGCGGTCGGGGCCGACGATGAGGATCCTCATCTGTGGCTCGACCCCACCCTCGCCATCGAAGCGACCCGCACCCTGACCGGCGTCCTCGTCGCGGCCGGAGTCGACGGTGACCGCGTCGCCGAGTGCGGCGACCGGTACATCGCCACACTCGAGGATCTGGACGTCGAGCTGGCCGATCGCGTGGCCGCCCTCGACCAGGACCGACGCAAGCTGGTCACCAACCATGACGCCCTCGGCCGATTCGCCGATCGCTATGGCTTCGAGGTCATCGGCACGGTGCTCCCGTCGACCTCGTCGGTGGCCCAGGCCAATCCGGCCGACCTGGAAGCGCTGGCCGACCTCATCGCCGCCGAGGACATGCCGGCGATCTTCACCGAAGGTGGCCACGAAGCCGAGGCCGCGGAGGCGCTGGCCGACCGGCTCGGCGTGACGGCGGTAGCGCTCCAAACCGACGCGCTCGGACCCGACGGCTCCGGTTTCGAAACCTATGTCGATCTGATGCGGACCAACACCGAGCTCATCGTCGCCGCTCTGGGCGACGATGAGCCGGCGGCGGCCTCGGTCGGGCCGGTCAGCGATCCCGTCGGCTGGTGGATCTCGCCGTTCACGACCCCGGTCATGGCGCAGGCGCTCCTGGCGGGCCTGCTGGTCGTGCTCACGACATCGGTGGTCGGAACCTGGGTGGTGCTGCGAGGCATGAGCTTTCTCGGCGACGCCCTGGCCCACGGTGTGCTCCCCGGGGTGGCGATCGCCTTCATCCTGGGTGTGAGTACCACGGTCGGCGCGTTGGTGGCGGCGGTGCTGATGGTCGGTGCGCTCACCGTGCTCCGTGAACGGTCGCCCATGGCCGAGGACGTGTCGATCGGTGTGCTGTTCGTGGGCTTCCTCGCCTCCGCCGTGGTCATCCTGTCACGTGGCTCGGACCGCTACATCGGTGACCTCAACCGTTTCCTGTTCGGATCGATCCTGGCCATCGACGGCGTCGATCTGACCCGTCAGGCCGCCGCAACGGCCATCGTGTTGGCGGGCGTCGTGGTGTTCCACCGTGCGTTCGTGACGCTGACCTTCGACCGTCAGCTCGCCCTGCTTCTCGGCCTGCGACCAGGCCTGGCTCACGCCGTCCTGCTGGTGCTCGTCATGATCGCCATCGTTGCCTCCTTCGAGGCGGTCGGCAACCTCCTCGTCTTCGCCTTCCTGGTCGCACCGCCGGCGACGGCGGCGCTCCTGGTGAAGCGGGTACCGGTGATCATGGCCGTTGCCGTCGGCCTGGGGGCGATCGCCGTGGTACTCGGCCTCCTCATCGCCTACCACTACCGAACGGCGGCCGGCGCCACCATGGCCCTGGTTGCAGTGGTGCTCTTTCTGGCGGCCGTCATGGTTGGCGCGCTGCGGGGCCCCTCGACGACCCCGGCCTGACAAGAAACCCCCCTCCTCCCGAACTTTTGCGGGTTGGTGACCGTCTGGTGGGTCACCTATCGGCCAAAGTTCACAGCCAGGGGGTCACCTGACCGCAAAAGTTCGGCACGGGGGGGAGGGGGGCAGGGCCGTGGGCAGGGCGCAGGTGGAGAAGGGTGGCGCCCGGACCGTCTACGACCAGAGCCGGTCGGCCATCTCGACCACGTGGCCGAGCTTGGCCCACTGCTCGGCCTCGGTCAGCGCATTGCCCTCGACCGTACTGGCGAAGCCGCACTGAGGGCTGAGACAGAGCTGCTCCATGGGCACGAACGATGCGGCCTCGTCGACCCGGCGGGCGAGATCGTCGTAGTCCTCCAACTCGGGGCGTTTGCTGGTGATCAGGCCCAGCACCACGGTCTTGTCGGCGGGAACGTGCCGCAGCGGCGCGAAGTCGCCGGAACGCTCATCGTCGTATTCGAGGAAGTAGGCGTCGACGTTGAGTTCGTTGAACAGCACCTCGGCCACCGGCTCGTAGCCACCCTGGGCGAACCAGGTGCTGCGATAGTTGCCGCGGCACAGGTGAACGCCCACGACGAGGTCGTCGGGTCGGCCGTCGATGGCGTTGTTGATCAGCTCGGCGTAGGACCGCGGCAGCTCGTCGGGATCGTCGCCGCGCTCGACGGCACCATCACGCATGACCGGGTCGCACAGGTACGCGAGGTTGGTGTCGTCCAGTTGGATGTAGCGGCAGCCGGCGGCGTAGAGGGCTTCGATCTCGGCCTTGTAGGCCGCCGCCAGATCGGTGAAGAAGACTTCCAGATCGGGATAGGCGTCGATGTCGATGCCGGCTCGACCACCGCGGAAATGGACCATCGTCGGCGAGGGGATCGAGACCTTGGGCGTGCGTTTCGTGACCGAGGCCAGGTAGCGGTAGTCGTCGACCTGGATGTCGCGGGCGTGGCGAAGCGGACCGTCGACGGTCAACTTGGGCGGTGTCATGTGCACCGTGTCGGCTGAATCGGAGCTCGAGGCGATGTTGCCCGTGACCACCACACCGTCGAGCTGCTCGAGAAAGTCGAGATGGAACCAGCCCCGGCGGAACTCGCCGTCGGTGATGCTTTGCATGCCGGTGCCCTCCAGTTTGGACACAGCCTCGGCGATCGCCTCGTCCTCGATGCCGCGTAGCTCCTCCGCCGATATCTCGCCTGCCGCCCGCTTGGCCCGCGCCTCGTGGACACGCTCGGGACGAAGAAGGCTGCCGACATGGTCGGCTCGGAACGGAGGATCGATTCGGTTCACGGTTTTCCCCTGGCGACTCGTGGTGGGTGACAGCGCCAATCGTACTCCTGCGGCCGGCCTTCGATCGACACCGGTACCGTTGAGCGGGTGGAGCCGATTGACACCGCGGTGGCCGCCAACCGAGCCGCGCGATTCCCGCTCGGAGCGACCGTCACCACCGGCCGGCTGGACGACGACCTGCACCCGACGCTCGCCGGGCTGCGGTCGACCGAGCCGATCTCGTGGCTGCCGTCGCTCGGCGGCTGGTTGGTCACCGGCTACGCGGAAGCTCTCGAGGTACTGCGACAGCCTGCGTCCTTCACGGTCGACGACGAGCGGTTCACGACCGGCAGAGTTGTCGGCCCGTCGATGCTGTCGACCGACGGAATCGACCACCAGCTCCACCGACAACCGTTCGAACCCCTGTTCCGCCGTGCCTCCGTGGCCGGGTTCACCGACACGATCCGTGCGACGGCAGCCGAACTGGTCGACGGTTTCACCGATCAGCGCGAGGCCGAACTTCGATCCGCCTACGCCGCACCCTTGGCCGTCTCGGTCATCGCCGCGTTCCTGGGGTTCCACGGCGGCGCCGGCACCGGAGCGGACGTGGCGGCGGTCGACCGCCGGCTGCTGACGGCGTACCGGACCATCGTCGACACGGTCGTCGGACTCGCCGCCGGCCGGACCGATCCCGCTGACGCCTCCGGGGCCATGGACGACCTCGGTGATCTCCTGGATCGAACGGTGCGTCATGGTGGCGCGCTGGCCGAGCTGGCCGCCCGCCCCGACGTGGACGGGGACATGTTGCGGTCGAACGTCGCCGTCATCCTGTTCGGGGCCATCGAGACCTGCGAAGGCATGACGGCCAACGCCATCGGCCACGTGCTCACCGACCACGAGGTCACCGACCGGATCCGCGGCGGCGACGCCGACATCGACCGGGTTGTGAACGAATCGCTCCGGCTGGAACCGGCGGCCGCGGTCGTCGATCGCTACGCCACGACCGATGTCGACCTCGAGACGAGGAACGGGGTGGTCCCCATCGCCGCGGGAGACCTGGTCGAGGTCTCCCTGGCCGGAGCCAACCGCGACCCCGCGGTGTTCGTCGATCCCGATCGGTTCGATCCGGATCGGGCCCGAATCGGTCACCATCTGGCGTTCGCCCGCGGTCCCCATGTCTGTCTCGGACTGCATTTGGCCAAGCTGCAAGCCGCCATCGCACTGCAGACGTTGCTCATGAAGCTACCGAACGTCGAGCTCGATGCCGGACGATCGACTCCCCCTCGGGGGTCCATCTTCCGCAAACCGGAGCGTGTGGTGGCCCGCTGGTAGGCGGCGTGCCCCCGGCCGCGCTCGGCCGACGATCGGGAACCGTGTGGGTCGTGGTAGACAGGCCCCATGACCGAGTTTGATCCCGAACGGACGGCCGCCGAGCTTCTGCACCATGCTGACGACGAGCTGACGGCCGGCCGGCCTCTCCGCCCGCCCATCGTCCCCGCCAGCCTCTATGTGCTGCCCGGGGAGCCGGCGGGCCCGTATCAGTATGGTCGCTGGACAAACCCCACCTGGGACGCCACCGAACATGCCCTCGCCACCCTGGAGGACGCCCCGGTGGTGAGCTTCCCGTCGGGCATGGCGGCGATCGCGTCGGTGTTGTGTTCGCTTGTCCGGTCGGGCGAGCGGGTGCTGGTTCCCGCCGACGGCTACTACACCACCCGGCTGCTGGCCGAACAGTTCCTCCGCCCCAACGGCGTGCACGTCTCCGAGTGTCCAACGGTCGACATGGTCGAGCGCGACCTCACCGGTTTCGATCTCGTGTTCGTCGAGACACCCTCGAACCCGACACTACAGCTCTGCGACCTGGCCGCCCTTGCGGACCGGGCCAAGGCCGCCGGTGCGATCACCGTCGCCGACAACACAACCATGACCCCGCTCGGTCAACGGCCGCTCGACTGCGGGATCGACATCGTGGTCTCGTCGGACACCAAGGCCGTCAACGGCCACTCCGACGTCCTGTTCGGCCACGTGGGCAGCCGGGATCCCGGGCTGCTCGAACGAGTCACCCAATGGCGCACCGTGACCGGGGCGATTCCCGGGCATTTCGAGTCGTGGCTGGTCCATCGAGGTCTCGAGACCCTCGAACTGCGATTCAACCGAATGTGCGATTCGGCCGAGGTGATCGCCGAGCGCCTCGGCGGTCACCGTGCCGTCAGATCGGTCAATCACCCCTCCCTCCCGGCCCACCCCCAACACGATCTGGCGGTGCGCCAGATGTACCGGTTCGGGCTTCTGATCGGCGTCGAATTCGCCCATGCGCAGGCCGCCGATGCGTTCGCCGGCAAGACCGGGTACGTCATTCCGGCGACCAGCTTCGGCGGCACCCACACGATCGCCGACCGGCGGGCTCGCTGGGGCGATCAGGTACCCGACGGCTATGTCCGGCTCTCGGTGGGCTGCGAACCGACCGAGCAGTTGTGGACGGCGATCGAGGAGTCGCTCGACGCCCTGTAGAGCCGGATCCCCGGCGTCCGACTGCAAACATTCGGCGCGGATTTGGTGAAGTGCTCGCATCAGCGCCCTCCCGCCCGTAACATGGCTGCAACAAAGTCGGGCTGTGGGGGCCTGGCCGAGCAGGCAGAACCATTTGTGTTGACACGCGGAGACGTTGAAATCCTCGATCCGATCGGGGAGGAGCAGAGCTGGGACGAAATCGATGTTCCTGCGCTGCCCGACGATGTCGCGTTCACGACCGGCGACTGGCTCGCTCTGCTGAAACCGGCGGGCGGGCACTCGATTCGGTCGTGGCGGACGTGGAAACGACTGTCGGGCATGGTGGCCGTGGTCTCCGGGATCGCCTTGGTGGTGGTCACCTTCACGTCGGGTCGTCCGCTGCCCGACACCGCGGTGAATCTGGAGACCGCCGCGCTTTCGTCCATCCAGTCGGAGAACGTGGACGATGATCTCGACGCTGTTCCGTCGACCCTCCCGCTGGCCCTTGCCGCCGGTGTCAGCCCAAATCTGCTGTCATCCGCGGAAGCCGACTTTCTCGGCTTGATCGCCGCTCCGGTCGAGTCGACCACCTCGACCTCGACCACGTCGACGACGAAGCCCACCGCCACGACGGCGGGATGGTCCGAGCCGGTGATTCCACCGGAATCGGAATGGATCGACGCCGGTAACGGCGTGGCTGTCCCCGACGTACTGCTCCGGATCCGGTACTGCGAGTCGACCAACAACTATCGCGCCGCCCACTCCGTTTCCAGCGCCCGCGGCGCCTACCAGTTCCTCACACGGAGCTGGGAGTGGTATGGCCACGCAGCCCGCTACGGCGCTGCCCGTGCCGATCTGGCCACGCCGGCCCAACAGGACGAGGCCGCCGTGCTGACACTGCGGCGTGACGGCACACGTCCCTGGCTGGCCAGCTGGCGCTGTTGGGGATCGGACACGCTGCCGGCCAACTACGCCACGATCAGCCCCCCGGCCCAGCCGACGACCACGGCGACCACGGCCGAGACGGCGTCGTCGGGCGATCTCCCGTCGACGTCGAGCACCGTCACGTCGACGGTGCCGACCACTGTCTCCAACGAGACGACCGTGGACAGCACATCCACCTCGGCAGCTACACCCACATCCGACACCGTCTCGACAACGGCCCCGTCGGCATCCAGCACCGCATCGACGACGTCGACGGCTGGTTCCGGCGGCTGATGTCCACCGGGCCGGGAGCCACCATCCTGTTCCTGTGCACCGGCAACGCCTCCCGATCGGTCATCGGGGGTGCGGCTCTGGCCCGCCGGCGACCGGACCTCGCCATCGCCACCGCCGGAACGCTCGTGGTGGAAGGCCAGCCCATGAGCAGGCGAACCCGTAGCGCCATGCTCGATGTCGGCCTCGATGCGGCCGACCATCGGTCCCGTCAGGCGACAGCCGCCATGTTGGAGGTTTCGAGCCTGGTGATCGCCGCGGCGCCGGAACACGTCTCCTGGATTCGACGGGAGCATCCCGATCACGCAATCCGTGCGGCGACCCTGATCCACCTCGTCCGCAATCTGTCGACGAATCATTCGCCGCTGGATGCCCGGGTGAGGAACCTCCGTCTCGACGACCATGATCCGGTGCCGGACGAGGAGATCGTCGATCCTGGTGGGGGAGAAGTCGACCTCTATCTGGCGGTCGCCCGCCAGATCGTCACCCTGGTGGACGATCTGGCCGATCGGTTGTAGACGGCGGCTTCACCGAATCGACTCGGACGGATCCGGATCCTTCAGCCGAGATCGCGGCCAAGCCGGTAGAACTCGTCGTTTGGCCGCATGTCCGCCAGGTTGGCCAGCCGATTCGACATGGCGAAGAACGCGGCTATGGCCCCGATGTCCCAGATTTCGTCATCGCTGAAGCCTGCCTGTCGCATCTCGTCGAGATCCTCGTCGGACAATGCGGCCGAATCGAGCGCTACGGCCAGGGCAAAGTCGACGATGGAGCGCTCCCGCTCCGACAGATCGGCCTTCCAGGGATTCACCGCCAGCTGATCGGCGAGGATCTCGTTCTTGCTGCGGATCCGGAGAATGGCGCCGTGCGCAATCACGCAGTAGAGGCAGCCGTTCTGGGCGCTGGTGGCGACCACGATCATCTCCCGTTCGGCCTTGGACAACCCGCTGTCGGAATCCATCAAGGCGTCGTGGTGGTCGAAGAAGGCCCGAAACTCTGCTGGTCGATGGGCGAGGGCCAGAAAGACGTTGGGGATGAAGCCCGACTTCTCCTGCACCTCGGTGATCATCGCACGGATGTCGTCCGGCAGGTCGTCGAGCTCGGGAACGGCGAAACGGGAGATGGGGTGTTCGGGCATGGGCCAAGCATGCCACAGCGCCACCGGCGCCACCGCACGATCGAGCCGGGGCTCAAGATCGACGGGTTCTCCGACGATTACCTGATATGCCCGTATCCAGCCCGGCGGTGGGGCCTTTGGTGTTCAGGCTTGCGGTCATCGCAGCCCTCACCGCAGTGCTCGTTGGTGCGCCGGCGATTGGGCGTTCCATCGGCATCCCGTTCGGCTGGGCCGTCGAACCGGCGGCGGCCGCGGACGGCGGCTGCGGTCGGTACCAACCGGCGGCGCCGGCGGGCGGCGTCGTCCGGTCGGTCTCGAATCAGGAGGAGCTGACCGCCGCGCTCGCCGCCGCCCGACCTGGTGACACGGTCAATCTGGCCACCGGTACCTACACCCGGGTCGACTACCGGCGGGAGAAGGGTCATCAGTCCGGCACCGCCTCCGCGCCGATCGTCATCCAGGCGGAGGCGGGAGCGACCCCGGTGGTCGACGCCGGCGACAACGGCAACCCGAGTCGCCGGTTTGCCGTGTCGATCGACCGGATGGCGCACGTGACCGTCCGGGGTCTCGAGATCCGCAACGGCATCTTCGGTGCGTTGTCGCGGGGGAGTGTCTCGATCACGTTCGAACACAATCACATCCACCACGTGGGCCAGGTCGGTGTGGCCACCGGTGCCGCGGAGGGCCCGTCGGGCCTCGAACCGTCGTCGGATACGACCATTCGCTGCAACTCGATCCACCACACGGGCATGCTCGACCATGAATACGGCGAGGGAATCTATGTCGGCACCGGCAAGACGGGCGCAGTCGACCGTACGTCGGATGTGCTGATCGAGGGCAACGAGATCCACACGATCGCCAATGAGGCCATCGACGTCAAGCGCCATACGACGAACGTCACCGTCCGTCACAACCTCATCCATGACGTGACGCCGTACTACGGCGGCGCCATCTCCCTCGGCCTGAACAAGAACAACTGGGGTCCCGCCAACTACCTCGTCGAGCACAACAAGATCTGGAACGTGTCCTCGGGCCGGCATTATGCGCAGGCCATCGCGGTGGCCCACGGCCCGACGACGATCCGCAACAACACGATCTGGAACATCGAAAGCCGGATCACCGACAGCTGGCCGTGGACCGCTCCCATCCAGGTTCACGGTGACGACAGCGATGCCGATTGGGCCTACGGATTCGGGAACCCGGCGGCCACCGCCGTCCAGATCGTGGGAAACACCGTCATCGGCTGCAACCAGGGATGCATCGACAGCTACACCGACCCGGGCCAGATCAAGCCGACCCTCTCCGTGCAGTCGAACGTGGTGGACCGGGCGTCGACCGGTGATGCCGTCAACGGCACCGACATCGTCGTGTCGGCGTCGGATCTCGTCGGCCCGGTGAGCGGCGACGCCGATGCCGGATCGGGCCCGGGGTCGGGCCTCCTTCTTCGATCCACACCAACGACGACGGTCCCGTCGCCCACTCCTACCACGTCGCCCGCTCCCACGACGTCGCCCAGCTCGACGACCGTCACGGCACCCCCATCGACGGCGTCACAACCACCCCCACCGATCGACACGACGACCTCGACCACTGCGAGGGCGGAATCGTCCAGCGGACCCACGTCGGGTTCCGCGGCTCCGTGGGTGCCGGCCGACCGGATCCCGACCGTTGCGACGGCGCCCATCGCGGACGCGCCCGGCCGACGCTCCCCACCCCCTGGCCCGGTCAATCGGTCGAAGCCAACGGCGCCGCCGAACAGCCGGCCACCGGGCTCGGAGACCACGATCAGACAGCTCGAATCAACCTCGACAACTCGACCCGCACCACAGCTCGGCGTCCGATCCCGGGCCGCAGCCGCCTGGCGACGGGGCCCGTTCGATTTCCAACGGTTCCTCGAGATCAACCTCGATTCGGCTTCGACTCCAAGCTCGGAACAAGCCGGAGCGGCGATGCGCGTCACCCCCGATAGCCCGGCCTGGCTGGTGGCCATGATGACACCGGCGCGCCAGGACAAGGCGGCCAGGACGTCGGCGACAACCGTCGTCGCCCGGGCCCTGCCGTCGGCCGGCAATGCCACCACCGCCATCGATGGTTC
>JBFHME010000126.1:0-10275 GCA_041594435.1 Acidimicrobiales bacterium | reverse complement strand
TCGGGGTGCCCCCGGTCACCGGACCGGGTCCAGGCGTTGATCGGGTAACCGAGGTCGATGAACGCCTGACCGACCCGACGACCGATGCTGCCGTGGCCGAGGATCCCGACGGTGTGATCCGAGCTGTCGGAAAGGCTCGGCGGCTTGAACTGCCGCTGCCGGCGAAGCCCGGCCACCTGATCGAATCCCCGCTGGTAGTGCAGCACCCAGTAGAGCGCGTAGGCCGCCATCTGATCCGACATGGCCGGATCGACCAGACGGACGACGTCGACCGAACCCAGCTCGTCGTGTTCGGCCAGCGTCAACCACTGATCGACGCCCGCTCCGAGGGAGAACACGGCCTTCAGGTTGGGAAAGCCGGCAAGATCGTCGAGCGCCATCTCCCAGGCCAGCACGTACTCCACCGATCCGGGGTTGCCGACCTGCGGCCACAGGTACAGCTCCTCGTCTGGAAGCTCGGCGGCCAGGGCCGCCATCCACTCGTCCGGCCTGCTGGCCGGGTTCACCACGATCGACACGGGTGCAACCTCCTCGGTGCCGTTGCCAAGCCGAGTATGCCTCACCGCACCCCACTTGTGCGCCCTGCGCCGTTCTTGTCGCCACCTTGACGGAGGTGGTAGCTTGCCCGTTCATGACGACACGTTTCGGGGGTGCCGGTCACCGACCCGACATCCTGCTGGTGATGGCCGACCAGCTGGCCCCACACTTCACCTCGACGTACGGGCACCCGTTGGTCAAGACCCCGCATCTCGACGCCCTGGCCGAACGGGGCGTTCGGTTCGACGCCGCGTACTGTCACTCGCCACTGTGCGCGCCGTCACGGTTCACGATGCTGTCGGGCATGGCCGCGTCGGCCATCGGGGCGTGGGACAACGCCTCGGAGTTCCCCGCTTCGGTGCCGACCCTGTCGCATCATCTTCGTCTGGTCGGATACCGCACGATCCTGGCGGGCAAGATGCACTTCGTCGGTCCCGACCAGCTGCACGGCTACGAGGAGCGGTTGACCACCGACATCTATCCGGCCGACTTCGCCTGGACGCCCAACTGGGAGAAGGCCGACGAGCGCATCGACAAGTGGTATCACAACATGGACGTCCTGGCCGATGCCGGTCCGGCGGTGACTACGTATCAGATCGACTATGACGAGGAGGTCGGCTATGCGGCCCGCCGCAAGCTCCTCGACCTGGCCCGCGATCACGACGACCGACCCTTCTTCCTCACCGCCTCGTTCATCCATCCCCACGATCCCTATGTGGCCCGTCCCGAGTGGTGGAACCTCTACGACCACGACGCCATCGACCTGCCGGACCCCTGCGACCTCGGCACGGTCGATCCCCATACCCGCCGCATCCGGGCCGGTATCGAGGCCGACACCGTCGGGTTCACCGAGGAGCAGGTCCGCAACGCCCGCCACGGCTATTACGCCAACACCTCCTATTTCGACGACTGGCTCGGCCGCCTCGTGACCACCCTCGCCGAGATCGGCCGCCTCGACCGGACCGTCATCATCGTCACCAGCGATCACGGCGACATGCTCGGTGACCGCGGGGTGTTCTTCAAGATGTCGTTCCACGAGCGCTCGGCCCGGGTGCCGCTGGTGATGGCCGGGCCCGGTATCGACGGAGCCGGCGAGGGGGCAACGGTCGGCAACGTCTGCTCGCTGCTCGATCTGTTGCCGACGGTCGTCGACGTGGCCACCGACGGTCGCGGTCTCGACGACCAGGGTCCCACGGACCACGTCGACACCAGCCGGTGGGCCGGTCGGAGCCTGTGGTCGCTGGCGTCGGGGAGTCATTCGCCCTCCGCCGTGGCCGACGACGTCGATGAGACGACGGGGGAGTACATGGGGGAGATGACCTCGCAACCGATGTTCATGATCCGACGCGGCCGCTACAAGTTCATCAGTTGTGCCACCGACCCGGATCAGCTCTACGATCTCCATGCCGACCCGCTGGAACGCACCAACCTCGTGCCGCCGGTCGAGGTCGGAACGGACGCTGGTGCCGGGTCCGCCGTCGCCGGCGACGCCATCCACCCGGCGACGCTCGACGAGTTGCCGTCGACGCCGGTCACCGTGGCCGGCGACTACCGGGAGCTCGCCGCCTCGTTCGCGGCCGAGGTGTCCGAGCGCTGGGATGCCGATGCCATCCGCGAGCGGGTGGTGGAGTCACAGCGCCGCCGCCGGATCCTCCACGAGGCGATGTCGTCCGGCCCGCTGACCTCGTGGGACCATCGACCGGTCAGCGACGTGGCCAACGCGTACGTTCGCAACCACCGGGACTGGGCCGAGGCCGGTCCCAGGATGCGTTTTCCGTGAGTCAGCCCTCGGCGGAGAACGCGCCGTCGCCGGCCGATTCGGCGCTTCCGTCGTTCTCCGGGCTCCACTCGGGATAGAACTCGGCGAAGTCGGCCACGATCTGCTCGTACGGGAGGTCGTCGAAGCTGCCTCGCTGGTTCACGTATTCCATGTGTCGGTTACCCGAGGTGTCGAACGGGTGCATGAGGGCGTCGTCGGTTCCGTCGAAGTCGAGGGGCTTGACGCCGAACCGTTCGCACAACTCGATGTTGAACGCGGTGCTGAGCTTGAACCACCGGCCGTCCAGGAGCAGCTCGCTGTAGCCGTGCCAGATGAACAGGTCGGTGCCGAGCCGTTCCAGGAGCTTCTCGCTGCTCAGGTGGTTGCGGACGTCGGCGAAGCCGAGGCGGGCCGGGATGCCCTGGTTGCGCGCGGCGGCGGTGAGCAACACCGACTTGGTCACGCACCAGGCGGTGTCGAGTCCGGCCACGTGGCTGGCCCGGAAGGCCTCGGGTCGTGGATCCATGCCGTAGGGGTCGTAGCGAAAACCGTCCCGCACGGCATAGAAGAGCTTGATCGCCTTGTCGACGGGCGTCGCAGCCGGGTCCGCGCCAGACTCGCCGATTGCCCTGGCCGCGAAGGTCGCCACCTCCGGTGCGTCGGAGTCGAGGTAGTAGGAGGGCGCCAGCCAGGTCGGATCGATGTCGGTGACCGTGGTCATGACCACGAGCCTACGAGGTGTTGTCGGGCGTGACCAAAGCAGGGTGTCCGTGGTGGTAGGGATGGCCGGCGACCAGGCCGGTGGCACCCCGACCCCGGCCGCCCACGAGACGGGCTCGCCCGACGGCTTCGTAGCCGAATCTCCGTCGGGCCTGGTCGACGGCTCGATCCAGTTCGGCTCGCTCACGGCCCGAGCCGGGATCACCACCGGGCCCGGCACGCCCGAAGGGCAGACTGAGCTGGACGGCGTCGTCGGGGCAGAGATTCGACACCGCAATCCCCACCTTCGTGCAGCCCTTCTCGTGAAGTAGCGGCCAGGCGGTGTCGAGCAGGCGGTGGGCCACCGTGTGGATGAGCTTGGTGGAGTCGGTCGGGTCGGGAAGTGTGTGTGACCGGGTGGCGGTGGTGAAGTCGCCGTAGCGGAGCCGAAGGGTGATGGTCCGCCCCAGCTGGTGCGATGACCGCAACCGGTTGCCGACTCCGTCGCAGACCGCCAGCAGAATCTCCTCCGCCTTCGGGCGGTCGATCCCGCCTCGGGGCATCGAACGTTGGGATCCGATCGAACGGTTGCGGCGGCCCACGTCCACCCGACGGGGATCACGGTTGTGGGCCAGTGCGTGCAGGTGGGTGCCGGCTCCCTTCCCGATCATGGCGACGAGTGATTCGAGGTCGATCCCGGCAACGTCGGACACCTTGCGTATGCCGCGTTCGTGGAGTCGCTCCGCCGTTTTCGGGCCGACACCCCACAACGCCTCCACCGGGAGCGGATGCAGGAACTCCAGCTCCCGTCCCGGTTCGACGACGAGGAGCCCGTCGGGCTTGCCGACCGCACTGGCCACCTTGGCCAGGAACTTGGTCGACGCCACCCCGACACTCAGCGGTAGGCCGACCTCGTCGCGCACCCGGCGCCGCAGTTCGGCGGCGATCTGCTCCGCCGGGCCGACGAGGCGCCGCAGGCCGGTCACGTCGATGAACGCCTCGTCGATCGACATCGGCTCCACGACCGGGCAGGTGTCGTGGAAGATGTCGAACACCGCCCGGCTGGCTGCGGCGTAGGCGTCCATTCGGGGCGGCACCACGATCAGATGAGGGCAACGGCTGCGGGCGATGCGTTCGTTGAGCGGGGTCTTGACCCCGAAACGTCGGGCCTCGTAGCTGGCGGCCAGCACGATACCCATTCCGACGGCCACCGCCTTGCCCCGCAGCTCCGGATTGTCGCGCTGCTCGACAGACGCGTAGAACGCGTCGAGGTCGGCATGCAGGATGGCACGGGGCGTGGACCGGGCCGGTGATGTCATTGAACATATGTTCGATCACGATTGGACGCCTGTCAACCGGGTACCGCTAGAGTCGGAGGGCCCGTCAACGAAGGAGCCGGATCTGCATGCGAGCCACGAGCCTTGTCGCCTGGGAAGACCTCGAGATCGATCACCCGGTGGGTGCCCTCGTCGGCGATGTGGATCTGGTGATCGTCCGCTACGGCGACGACCACGACGAGCACTCGGTCCTCTACGGACGCTGCCTACACCGCGGCGCCCTGCTGGCGGATGGAGCGGTCGTCGGTCAGGATCTGATCTGCGGGCTGCACGGCTGGGACTACCGGGTCGACTCCGGCGTCAGCGCCTACAACAACTCCGAGCAGCTGGCGAAGTTCACCTCGTGGGTGTCGGACGACGGCAAGGTGATGGTCGACGCCGACGAGATCGCCGAGTGGGCCCACGACAACCCTCAGCCCTACGACCGTGACGCCTATCAGGGGCGCTATCAGGATCCTCACGGGACCGAGGACGAGCCCCACGTCTCGGAGATCCGCACGCTGGCCGACGAGGGCCTGTCGAAGCTGGGCCACCACGGACCCTCCGCCGCAATGGGTGTCTCGCATCTGGATCTGCCGTCCTGGGACGACATCCAGTTCGTCACCGCCCAACTGGCTCGGCGCCCACTGCTCGACGACGAACCGGTTGCGTCCACCACGATCATCGGACCCAACGCCACCAAACCGCTGGAGCTGTCGATGCCGATCTTCGTGTCCGACATGAGCTTCGGGGCGTTGTCGGAGGAGGCCAAAGTGGCGTTGGCCCGCGGCGCCGAGCGGGCCGGGACCGGCATCTGCTCCGGTGAGGGCGGCATGCTACCGGAGGAGAAGGCGGAGAATTCGCGCTACTTCTACGAACTGGCTTCCGGGAAGTTCGGGTGGTCGCTCGACAAGGTGGCCGACGTTGCCGCCTTCCACTTCAAGTTCGGGCAGGGGGCCAAGACCGGCACCGGCGGTCATCTGCCCGGCTCCAAGGTGACCGGGAAGATCGCCGAGGTGCGTGACCTCGAGGAGGGGAAGGCTGCGGTTTCGCCGGCGACGTTCCCCGACCTCATCACCGTCGACGACTACCGGACGGTGGCGGCGCAGGTGCGGGAAACCTCCGGCGGCATACCGATCGGGGCCAAGCTGTCGGCCCAGCACATCGAGGCCGACATCGACGCCGCGCTCGCCATCGGCGTCGACTACATCATCCTGGACGGCCGCGGCGGCGGCACCGGTGCGGCGCCAACAGTGCTGCGCGACAACATCTCGGTGCCCACGATCCCGGCGCTGGCCCGAGCTCGTCGTCACCTCGACCGGATCGGCCGCTCCGACATCACGCTGGTGGCCACGGGCGGTCTGCGGACCCATGCCGATTTCGCCAAGGCGCTCGCCCTGGGCGCCGATGCCGTGGCCATCGCCAACTCGGCCATCCAGGCCATCGGCTGTCTGGGAATGCGGGCCTGCAACACCAACAACTGTCCCGTTGGCATCGCCACCCAGAAGCAGGATCTGCGGGCCCGGTTGATCGTCGACGAGGCCGCCGATCGGCTCGAGCGGTTCCTCACCGCCACCGTCGATCTGATGGCGGTGATCGCTCGGGCCTGCGGCCACTCATCGCTCGCCGACTTCACCCTCGACGACCTCACCACCTTCGACCGCGACATGGCCCACCTCGCCGGCGTCGCCTACGGCGGCGTCCACGGCGGCGCCCACGGCGCCCCCACCCCCTGACAACTCTTCCTGAAAAATCCGCGCATGGTGCGCGCCTGGTTCAGGAAGAACCGGTGGTGAGGAAGCTCCGAGCGAGACGCACCAGTTCATGGGGCTCGTCGGCGTACATCGACCACAGGATCTCCTGCATGTTCCAGCCGAGCGCCTTGACCTTGTTGCGTTTCCTCCTGTCGCGTTCGACCGCTTCGCGAGCGAAGTGGAACGCCAGGCCGTCGAGCTCCCAACACTTTTTCCGCGACGGCCAGGCCAGGTCGACCTGCAGCACCAGGTAGCCGTGCTCGTCGAGGATCGGATACTCGAGCTCGGGCGGCGGCAGGCCGGCGTCGTCCAGGAGATTGGCGACCAAACGGCTGAAGTCCGACAACGGAACGGTCGCGTCGTTGATGCGGCGCTCGACGACGGCGCGAAGGTTTCCGCAGCCGTTGCGCCCCGACCGGGAGTGACGTTCCAGACACAGCACCAGCCCGGGCCAGGTCGTCAGCCGCCGGCGAATCGCCGATTCCGCCAGCCGCTCGACGGTGCGGGGTCCCGCAACGGCGCCGCAGTCCAGAATGGTGCGCTCGACTCCGGTACAGGGAATGCCACGACGTAGGGTTCGGTCGATCCGATCCCATTGGGTGGAACCGTGGACCCGCACAGCGGTCCGGCGGGCCCGGTGTTCCTCGGGCACCGTGATCTCGATCGGAGGACGCCGGTACAGCTCCAGGTTCCACAGGGCGGCTGCGCACCGGTGCGAGGCGACGCCGTTGGTCGACAGGACCGCGGCAAGGAGCCGAGTCTCCCAGGTCGGCTTCACCGCACTGTGGCGGTACACGCCGGGATGTGCCTCGACCCATTCGCCGTTGTCGACCCGGTATCGGATCTGTCCCGGCCGGAGAACCGTCCGAGCCTGCCGGCGGGTGATGAGACCGTACTGGTCCTGGAGGATGCTGTTGACGGACATACCGCTTTCCCCTGATCGGAGCCGCATTGATCGGGGGAAGATCGCCGGTCGAGTATGCCGGGATGGGTGAGCCGGCTCCACCCGCCCGCAACTCTTCCTGAAAAATCCGCGCATGGTGCGCGCCTGGTTCAGGAAAAGTTGTGGGTGAGAGCGGTGGCGAGGCGCTCACGGAACTCGGCGACCCGGCGCAGCTTCAACTCCTCGTAGCCGCGGACCATGTCCGGCAACTGGGCCAGAGCGGTGGCCGATTCGAGGTTCGACGACGACAGGCGGGGAATCACCTGATCCAGCGCCGAACGATACTCGTCGATCAATGATCGCTCCACCCGCCGCATCTCCATACGGCCGAACGGATCGAGGCGCGTTCCCCGCACCCGCTTACCGGCGGCGAGTGTCTTCAACAGCGGCGTCGCCCACGGCCCGAGCGGAACCTTGTCGTCGAGCCCCAGCGCCTTCAACATCGGCGGATGCAGGTGCCAGCTGACTTCGGCGTCCGGTCCGCCAACCGCCTCGGCCGCGGCCCGACCCTCGGGTCCGACGAGCAGCCGGGCAACCTCGTACTCGTCCTTGTAGGCCATCAGTTTGTGCAGGTTGCGGGCCACCGCGGTGGTGAACGGGAACGGAAGGTCTCCGTCGATCCCGCCGCCGCCGTCGACCCCTCGCTCCCCAGCCAGCGCCTCGGACACCGTCGACAGGAAGGAGGCGGCGTAGGCCCGGTCCTGGTAGGCGACGAGGTCGGCGGCGAGCATCGACACGAGCTCGTCGATCTCGGCGGGCACACCCCACGCCTCGATCGTCGATCGTAGCGAACGCGGCAGTTCGGGTACCGCAACCCGCACGGGTGCGGTCGGGGTCCTGCCGAAACCGGCCTCGGCCAATTGCTCCACCGAGTTGGGATCGTGGGCCCATCGGCGTCCCCAGTCGAGGGCGGCGAGGTTGGCATCGACGGCCACACCGTTCAGCTCGATGGCCCGCTCGATGTTTTCCACCGAGACCGGGATCGTGCCGAGCTGCAGGGCGACGCCGAGCATCAGGATGTTGGCAGCGGCCGCTGCTCCGGTCAGTGACGAAGCGAGTGCGACCGAATCGAGCGAGTGCGCCCGCACGGCACGATCGCCACCGCCATCCTCCCCGGTGACGGCGGCCAAACGCTGCGCCAGCTCATCGGCCGGGTAGGCGATGTCGGGGTGCGACACCATCCGCCCGGTCGGGGTGCGGTGGGTCGACACGATCACGGTGGAGGACGTTCGGTCGGCGGCCTCCACGGGCCCGTCGGCCAGGGCCACCATGGCGTCGAACCCGAGGATCAGGTCGGCCTGGCCGCCGCCCACCAGATTGGAGGCGATCGTGCCCGGCCGGGCCAGGACGATGTCGCTCACCACGGGTCCGGCCTTCTGGCTGAGACCGGTCTGATCGAGGCCCCGCACCTCCCAGCCGTCGAACATGGCGGCGGTCGACAGGATCTGGGCCACGGTGACCACCCCGGTCCCGCCGATGCCGGCCAGCCGCAGACGCACCTGGTCGACCCCTTCGGGCACAACGGGGTCCGGCACCGACCCGGCCGTGGCCACACCGTGGCCGTCGCCGTCGCCTCCGGAACCGCCGTGGCCGTCGCCGACCTCCACGGTCATGAAGGCCGGGCAGTCACCCTGCAGGCAGCTCTCGTCGAAGTTGCACGATGCCTGATCGATCGTGGTCTTGCGGCCGAAGGGTGTGTCGAGCGGCTGCACCGACAGGCAGTTCGACACGTCGCCGCAGTCGCCGCAGCCCTCGCAAATCCGGTGGTTGATCACCACCCGTCGGGTCGGCATCGTCAGCCGACCCCGCTTCCGGGCCCGCCGCAGCTCGGCGGCACACGCCTGGTCGTGGATCAGCACCGTCACGCCGGGGGTCGATCGCAGGTCCTCCTGCACGGCCACGATGTCGACCCGATCGTGCACCGCGACTCCCGGCGGCAGCTCGATACCGCCCCGTCCCCGGAAGCGGCCGACATCGTCGGTGGTGACCGCCACCTTCGACACGCCGTAGCCGAGCAGCACCGACACCAGGTCCGGTATCGAGAGCTGATTCACCGCGTCCTGACCCCCGGTCATGGCCACGGTGCCGTTGTAGAGGATCTTGAACGTCATGTTCATCCCCGCCCCGATGCAGTACTGCAACGCCAGCTGTGCCGAATGGAAGAAGGTACCGTCGCCGTAGTTCTGGAACAGGTGGTCGGTTTCGACGAACGGGGCCATACCGATCCACTGCGCTCCCTCACCGCCCATCGCCGTGATGCCGATCGACTCACCGACCCGCTCTTCGTCCATCAAAAGGGTCATGCCATGGCAGCCGGTACCTGCCCCGACCAGCGACTCGTCGGGCACCTTGGTCCCCCAGTTGTGGGGGCAGCCGGAGCAGAAGAAGGGCGTGCGATTGATCGACAGCGGTATCAGTTTGCGCGCACCGCCCGGCTCACCGGTCCGAGCCTCTCGGGCGGTCGGACCGCCGTCGAGCCGGGCCAAACGATCAGCCAACCGGACGGCGAGGCGCTCCCGCAGGCCGGCGACGATGGCGTCAGCGTCGAGCCGACCCCACGACTTCATCAGCACCCGGCCGTCCTCGTGATGTTTACCGACGATCCGGGGATAGTGGCCGCCCCCGTAGAGGGCGTCTTTGATCAACCACTCCAGCGTCGGGTTCTTCTCCTCGATGACCACGATCTCGTCGAGGCCGCGGGCGAAGTGGCGGACCTTGTCGGCGTTGAACGGCACCGGCATCCGCAACTGCAGGAGCCGGATGCCGGCCGCCTCGATGTCGCGCTCGGACGGCAGACCGAGCCGCCGCAGCGCATCGAGCACCTCGTAGTAGGTGAAGCCGGTGGCGACGAGTCCGATCCAGGCGTCGGTTGGATCGATGGTGATCCGGTTCAGATCGTTGAGTGCGGCGTAGGACTCGGCCAGGGGCAGGCGAATCTCACGGAACTGGCGCTCGACCTCGAGCATGCGGCGACCGAGGAACATCGCCGACGGCGTGTTGCGCCACGGCCGCCCGTCGACCTCGATTGACGGCAGGGTGGGCTCGGCGGGCAGGGCCGGAAGATCGACGGTGCCCGATCCGTCGGCGATCGGCGTCAC
This sequence comes from Acidimicrobiales bacterium, assembly GCA_041594435.1. Taxonomy (GTDB): domain Bacteria; phylum Actinomycetota; class Acidimicrobiia; order Acidimicrobiales; family SZUA-35; genus JAHELU01. The sequence continues at coordinate 169 of JBFHME010000126.1, read as the reverse complement.
GATCTTCATCGACGTCCACAAGCCCGACGCCCGCGACAACGCCACCGCGTGCAACCCCAACTCCAGGCATTCGGCCACGGTTCCGGGGTACAGGATCGGCATGTGCAGATCGACGAGGGTCGCGTCCGATGACGACGGCATGGTCGAGGACTTGCAGTCGGGGTCGTCG
>JBFHME010000125.1:0-10567 GCA_041594435.1 Acidimicrobiales bacterium | reverse complement strand
GTGAGCGCGGCCTGCAGTGTCATCGTCGTGGGTTCCGGACCGGGCTCGAACCGGGGCAGGCCCTCCAAGGCCGCGGCGATCATCGCATCGTCGGAGGGTTGCGACCTCGCCGCGGCCGGGTCGAGCGCTGTCAACCACAGCTCACCGGTCGGCGTTCGACACAGAACGTGTGCCGGCACGATCAGCTCGCCGTCCGAGGTCGGATCGAAATCGAGCGCACCGAAGGCGACCGGACCGGTGCCGGGCACGGCGGCCGCACCCGGTTCGACGTCCTCGCCCACCTCACCGGCCAGCCGTCGCTGAGCGGTGGCGAACCCGCCGGGACGTTCGATCGGAATACGGAGTACCTCGCCGATACCGGCAACGGTACGACCGTTGCCTTTCCACATCAGACCCGATCGGATCCCCACCTGGAACGGGTCGAGGTCGGAACGCACCTCGGCCGGGAGGTGATCGATCCGGATCGTGCGCGCCGCGAGTGTCACGGTGCTCAGGATACCGGGCACACTGGGGCGGTGGAGAAGGTGTTCCGAGCCGAGACCGTGGCGACCCCCGACGAGCTGTTCGCCGTCGTCAGCGACCTGGCGACGTTCCCCGACTGGATCGAGCTCGTACACCGCGTGGAGTCGATAACCGGAACCGGGACGCTCGCCGGCGGCCGCCCCGAATGGTGGGTCACGCTTCGGGCCCGGGTCGGCCCACTCGCCCGCTCCAAGCGACTGCGGATGGCCCGAACAGTGCTCATTGCGCCCGGCCCGAAGCCCGATCAGCCCGGGCGGGTTCGCTTCGACCGATCGGAAACCGACGGGCGCGACCATGCACCGTGGACGATGGAGGTCACCGTGGCCGCCATCGACGGCGGCCCGCACAGGAGCCGAGCCGAGTGCCGGCTCCACTACGGCGGTTCGATGTGGACGGGCCTCCTCGACGGGCAACTCGACGCCAGCGCCCGTCGCTCAACCGAGTCGCTTCAGAGGATCGCGGGCTCACGGTCCGCTGGCTGACCCCGTCCGCTCACACCGTCCGCCGACATCCGAACCGGATCGGGTGGATCAGTCGGTGGCCAGCGGAGCGAGCGGTGTCATCCACCGCCGGTACAGCGGATGGGAACCGGTCAACAGCCGGCCCATATCGTCGGCCAGAGCCGTGGTGATCGGTCCGGGCGCATCGAGTATGCGCTCGTCCAGACGCCCGATCGGCAACACCATGCGGATGGTCGACGACAGGAACAGCTCGTCGGCCGCCTCGACCTCGTTCCAGCCCACCGCCCTCACGGTGTAGGGGATGCCACCGTGTTCGGCCACGTCGAGCACTGCCCGCCGGGTGATGCCGTCGAGCACGGTGTCGACGGGCGGCACCGCGATCCGACCGTTGATGACCACGAAGACGCTGGAGGTCACGGACTCCGCCAGATCACCGCCGTCGATGGTCCGGAACACCACCTGGTCGAACCCCTCATCGGCGGCCAGCAGATGATGACGAAGGCCGGGGGTGTAACCCGCCGCCACCTTCATGGACGGGGGCAGCACCGAGGCCGGAACCTTCGGCATGGCCGCCGTCTTCACCGCGATCGGGCTTGGGACACTGGTGAACCGGTCCATGCCGTTCCTGCCGGATCCGAGCGGGGTGACGGTGACATACACCGTCGGCGTTCGATCGGCCGGCACCACGGTCTGTGACGGGGCCTCCCATGCTGCGATCAACTTGACCACCAGTGGCCCGCTCCCGGTCACGTCGAGCCCGGCCTCGTCGAGATTCGCCATCACCGTGCGGGCCACCGCCCGCTCCAGGCTGCTGACCTCCGGCAGGTTCTCCATGCCCATCGTCTCGGCGGAGCGAACGAACCGGATCACGTGTTCCCGCAGGCCCAGGGCGGTGGGACCCTCCGCGTCGCCCACCACCAGCAGGACGTCGAAGATCTGTGACCCCCGGGCCGACATGTGGGAAAGCACATGAGTGGTCGCGCTGGCGAACGGGATCAGTGTTCCGTCCCGCCAAACCGTCGTCGGCTCCAACGTCGTGGAGTCGGCCCTCGGGTCGTTGCTGCTCATCGCGTCGAGGCTAGTGGCATTGCGACGAGGCCCGGCCGCAAACCGCACCACCGATCGTAGGATCGAAACCGTGCGAGAGTTGATCGCCATCGACGGACCGGCCGGCGACGCCTTCATCGACGTCCTCGTCGAGAGCTGGGATGCCGGGGCCGCCATCGCCCCGATCGATCCCCGGTTGCCCGACGGGCCTCGCCGTGCCGTCATCGAGGCCATCAGACCGACCGTCCTCGTTCGGCTGGGTGCCGACGGCTCCGTCGAGCGCCGGCCCGTGGCAATCGGGGAGCCGGTCGATGACGGTGATGCTCTGGTGATCGCAACCAGCGGCACGTCCGGTGTCCCCAAGGCCGTGATCCACACCCACGGCTCCATCGAGGCCTCGGCTCGGGCCACCGGCAAGGCGCTGGCCGTCGAACCGGCGTCAGATCGCTGGCTCGCCTGTCTGCCACTGGCCCACATCGGCGGTTTGTCGGTCGTCTTGCGGGCGCTCGTCACCGACACGCCACTCACGGTCCACCCGACCTTCGACGCCGCAGCCGTGATCGAGGCGGCCACCGACGGCGGCGCCACTCTCGTCTCGCTGGTCACCCGGGCACTCAACCAGGTTCCAGCCGAACTCTTTCGCACCGTGCTGATCGGAGGCGCCGCTCCACCCGACGATCTGCCATCGAACGTGATCCCCACCTACGGCATGACCGAGACGGGATCGGGTGTCGTCTACGGCCGTCGCATCCTCGACGGCTGCGAGATCGGGCTGGTCGACGACGACGGCCATCAGGTGCATCGGGCCGGCGTAACCGGCGCCATCCACGTACGTGGTGCCATGCTGTTCCGCGGCTACCGGGACGGCCCGACGCCCTTCGTCGACGGCGGCTGGTTCCCGACCGGCGACCTCGGCCGGTGGCGGACCGACGGCAGCCTGGCGGTGGAGGGACGGGCGGCCGACGTCATCGTCACGGGCGGCGAGAAGGTGTGGCCCGGTCCAATCGAAGCGCTGCTCACCGGTCGCCGCGACATCGTCGAAGCGGCCGTGATCGGTCGACCGGACGCCGACTGGGGGCATCGGGTCGTCGCGGTCGTGGTGCCGACCGATCCCGCCGACCCGCCGACACTCGAGCAGATCCGAACAGCGGTGACCGATCGGCTTCCGTCGTGGTGGGCCCCAAAGGAGCTGATCGTGCAGACCGATCCGCTGCCCCGTACGGCGCTGGGCAAGCTGCAGCGGCGGGCCGTCGTCTGAGCGTCAGCCTGACAGCGCTTCGCGGGCCAGATCGAAATCCTCGGGGTTGGTGATGCCGATCCAGCGTTCCGGCGACCGGACCACGTCAACCATGATCCGGCCGTCGCCCATGAGTTGACCCACGATGGTCGGTAGCTGGGCCTCGGCCTTGGGATCACCTGCGTTGGCGGCGACGAACGCGTCCCAGCGCTCGGTGAAGTCGGCGAGCACACCGACATCGAAACACCACAGGTTCATCGACACCGGAGTCGTCGACGGCACCTCGACACCACCGGCGGAGAACGTCCCGTCCTCGTTGCGCCGACAGTCCTCGGTTTCGACGATGGACGTCAAACGACCGTCGGTCACCTCGCACACCGCCCGGGTCACGGAACCCGATGGCGGAACCGTGTTACCGATCTCGAAGGCGACATTGGCCGAAAAGCCGGGCTCGATGCCTCGCAAGTACCCGGCGGCCAGCTCGAACGAGCGAGCCCCGTAGTAGTCGTCGGCGTTGATGACGGCGAACGGACGGTCGATGAGGTGACCGGCGCTCAGGACCGCGTGCAGGGTTCCCCAGGGCTTGTCCCGGGGTGGGCCGAGGTCGTCCTGACGGGCGTAGACCACCGGCAGGCCGTCTCCGTGTTGGGAGATCAGGTGATCGCGGATGTCGGCTTCGATGTCGGTGCGGACGATCATGACGATCGATCCGAACCCCGCTGCCCCGGCCTGTTTGATCGAGAAGTCCAGAAAGGCTTCACCGTTGGGGCCGACTCGTGCCAATTGCTTCACACCACCGAACCGGCTTCCCAGTCCGGCGGCCATGATGACGAGTTGCGGGCTGGTGTTGCTGGCGTTGTCCACGGTATTCTGTCTAGCCACTGGTACCGAGTATCTCAACGACAACGGCGCTTTTCTCGCTGTTTGTCCGATTGAATCGTGGACGGTCACGGGTAGCTCATGATCGGGTTGTCGATGCCGATGCGCGTCTCGATTCCTTGCGTTCACTAATCTGACCGACTAGCCCGGCCATGACCCTCCGCCTACCACCGGCCACCACTTCCGCCGCCCGCCACCGTCCTGTCTCCGTGTCCACGGACCGTTCTGAGGCATGATCTCGACGCGGTCGACGTTGCACTTCGGCGACGTCCTGGCGGGATGCAGCGTTGCGCTCCTGTTGATCCCCCAGTCGTTGGCGTATGCCCAGATAGCCGGCATGCCACCGGTCACGGGCCTGTTCGCCTCGGCCCTACCGTTGATCGTGTTCGCCCCCTTCGCCTCCTCGCCCTATCTGCAGACCGGACCGGTGACCCTCACCAGCCTGCTCACCTTCGCCACGTTGCACGGGGCGGGATTCGCGTCGGGGAATTCCGACTACCTCGCCATGGGCGGGCTGCTCGCCGTTCTCGTCGGCGTGTTCCGGCTGCTTCTGGGCCTGCTGCGGGCCGGGTGGGTCGCCTACCTCATCGTTCAGCCCGTTCTGCTGGGCTTCACGTCGGCGGCCGCCATGCTGATCCTGTTCTCCCAGCTACCCAGGGCACTCGGCAACTCGGGCACTGTTCCCGGCGGGTCAACGGTCGGTGACGCCCTCTGGTCGCTGAGCAATCCGGGTTCCTGGCACGGGTCCGCCCTCTTCCTGTCGATCGTCACCGTGGTGGTCATGATCGGCGGGAAACGAATCCACCGGCTGTTCCCCGGTGTCGCGATCGCGGTCGTCATCGGCCTCGCCTACTCGGCCCTGGCGCCCGATCCCGGCCTGATCGTCGGCGACCCGATCGGCCTGCCGGAAGGATTTCCCTCCATCAGTCTCGATCTTCCCTGGGATTCGGTCGGCACCGTGGCGGTCGGGGCGCTGATCATCGCCCTGGTCGGCTTCGCCGAACCGGCGGCGATCGCCAGGGTCTTCGCCGCCGAGGACGACACCCCCTGGGATGCCAACAGGGAACTGGTCAGCCAGGGTCTGGCCAACATCACCGCGGGCTTGTCCGGTGCCTTCCCCGTCGGGGGATCGTTCTCCCGCAGCTCGGTCAATCGGATGGCCGGCGCCCGTTCCCGCTGGAGCGGTGGCGTCACCGGACTGGTCGTGCTCGCGTTCCTCCCGTTCGCCGGGGTGCTGGACCCGCTCCCTCAGGCCGTGCTCGGCGCGGTGGTGATCGCGGCGGTACTCGGACTCTTGAACCTTCGGCAGCTCATCGGCCTGTACCGGAAGTCACGGATCGACGCGGCATTGGGATGGTCCACGTGGGCCGCAACGCTGTCTCTCGCTCCCAACATCCATTGGGGCGTGCTGATCGGCCTGGCCGCCACCGTGGCCGGACAGCTCCTGCGACCGATCCGGGTCGACCCGACGGCAGGCGAATCCGAATCGATTTCACGGCCCGACGAGCAGCGGATCCTGGTCGACGGGCTGCTGTGGCTCGGCAGTCACAGCCAATTCGAGCGACGACTGACCGATGTCGTCACCGAGCATCCAGGACGACGGATGGTCGTCGACCTCGGGCCCTCGACGGCAACCGATCCCCGACTCGACGAACTGGTTGCCCGCCTGCGGGCCCGGGCCGAAGCCGACGGAGGTTCCCTGGTGCTGGCCCGTGGGTTGGAGCACGCCTCGTAACGAGAATCGGGCCGTCGTCAGCGGCGGATGTCCGGGCGCTGCTGTCGAACACGGCTGCGTACCGTGTAGACGCTGTCGCCGGACAGAACCCCGCCCCGCCCGAACAGGCGACCGAACTGCCAGTTCGAGAGGCCCAGTTCCGGCCGATTGAGGGCGTACTGACCGTCGACCCAGCGGGTGAAACCGTCGCCGACGAAGGGGGCATCGACCGCCGACCAGAACCAATCCTGCTGCTCGTCGTCATCCGCGATCAGGCTGATCACGAACCGGGGCGAGAGCCCGTTGAACAGAGCGACGGCTTCGGCGACGTCGTCGACCACGGTGAGGGTGATCTCCGGCGACGACTCCCATTCCCATTCCCGGCCGAGCTCGCCGTCGTCGATCAGTTCGGCCCGGGGTTCCATGGACGGCCCGTCCGCCCGCCCGATCTCGACGTCGGCCTCGAACCACTCGGGTTGGACGAACGGCCGGGCTGTCGGGGTGACGTGGAGTTTCGGATTGACGCCCCGCCGCTCGGCCTCGCCGCTCAAGCCGGCCAGGACACGAGGGACCAGCGTCTCGGCCTCGGACCGGCGGACACACACGGTGTTGAGCGTGTTGCAGACCTTGCGGTCGAGTGAAGCCGACACCACGGCCTCGAGCCGGACGGGATCGCAAGCCTCGCCGGTGACCATCCAGGCTCCGCCCGTTCCGTGGAGACTGACCGCGATGCCGGCCTGACGGGCCACCGAGCCGAGCTGGGCCACCGCCGGACCGCTGCCTCGGGCCACGGCCAACGCGAGCCGGGAGTCGCTGAACATCGCCCAGCCGGCGGCGTGTGCCGAACTGTCGACCAGACTGGCCGAGCCCGGCGGGAGGCCGGCGGCGTCGAGCGCCGGATCGAGTGCGTGGGCGACGATGGCCCGGGCGGTGCCGAGGGCGTCGGACCCGATCCGGAAGACCACGGTGTTGCCCGATCGGAGCACACCGCATGCGTCGGCGAACACGTTCGGTCTGCCCTCGAAGACAAACCCGACCACACCCAAACCGGCCACCCGCTGTTCGAGGCACCAGCCGTCGTGATCGATCGTCGCCAACACCCGGTCGCGACCCGAGGCTGCATCGCGCCACATCCGAAGGCCCTGGATCATGTCGGATCGCATACCGTCCGACAGCCGGAGCCGGGTGGTGGAACGACCCCTGGCTTCCGCCCTGGTCACGTCATCGACGTTCGCGGCGGCGATGGGGGCGAATCGCCCGTCATCGTCCAGATGGGCGGCGAAGTGATCGAAGAAGGCACTGATCGCGTCGTCGGAAATCGGGCCGAGCCGGGCGAACGCGTCGTGGGCCCGACCGACGGCCGCGGTGGCGATGTCCCATTCGGCGGCCGGAACGTGCAGCAGGTCGCCGGAGTCGTTGACCACCAGCAACCGGTCACCGGCCACGAAATCGGAGGCCAGTTCGGGCGAAACGTGGGTCACGCGATTGCCGCCGTACACGATCGGCTGGTCGGGCTCGAGGCCGCTCAGGGGAAGGGATCCGGTCGACGAGGTGTCGCTCATCGGCTCAGTCTATCGAGGGCCGGCGGTCCGGTTCGGCCTCGTCGTTGGACCCCGTCGAAACCACCGGCATGCTTGATCCATGCCACTCGGACGTTTCGCCCCCTCGCCGACGGGGCGCCTCCACCTGGGCAACCTGCGAACCGCGATGTTGGCCTGGCTGTATGCCCGAAGCGACGGCTCACCCTTTCTGCTGCGCTTCGAAGACCTCGACGCGGCGGCCGTTCGATCCGAGCACTACCGGACCCAGGAGGAGGATCTGGCGGCCCTGGGCCTCGACTGGGACGAACCGACGGTCAACCAGTCGGATCATCTCCACCGGTATCGGGAGGCGCTGGAGCGACTCGAATCGGTCGATCTCGTGTATCCCTGTTTCTGCTCCCGCCGTGAGATCCGGGAGGCGGCGAGTGCGCCCAATCGACCCCACGCCGGGCACCACTACCCGGGTACGTGCACGCAGCTCGATTCCACCCAACGGGCCCGGCGGGCCGCTGAGCGGCCGGCCGCGCTGCGAGTCCGCGCCGCTGGGGCGACTCGGATGGTGGTCGACGAGTTGGCCGGACCGATCGAGATCGAACTCGACGATTTCGTCGTGAAGCGCAACGACGGGACACCGGCGTACCATCTGGCCGTCGTGGTCGACGATGCCGCACAGGGCGTCGAGGAAATCGTCCGCGGCGACGACCTGGCCGAGTCGGCCTGTCGCCAACAATTGCTCTACGAATTGCTCGAGCTCGCGCCCCGGCCCCGCTATGTGCACGTGCCGCTGATGCTGTCGGCCAACGGCGACCGGCTGGCCAAACGGCACGGAGCGGTCAGCCTCGACGATCGGCGCCGGCGCGGGGAGTCGGCGGCGGAGGTGTTGGGCTTCCTGGCCTCGACCGTCGGTTTGGCCGACAAGGATGAGGCGGTCACCGCGGCCGAACTCACGGATCGGTTCGACCGCGACACGTTCGGCAACCGCATCGACCGCTTACCCACCCTGCTGCCCGACGACTTCCTTCTCTAGGCCAAGCGTCGGATCGACGCCGCCGCGCCGACTGCACGACCGCCTTCTCCGAAGCCGAGGTCAGGACCGCCGTCAGGTGAGCAGCAGCTCCGAAATGGCGTGAATGGCGAAGCCGGCGGCGCCACCGACCAGTGTGCCGTTGATCCGGATGAACTGCAGATCACGCCCTACCTGCAATTCGAGCCGCTCGGCGGTCTCCCCGGTGTCCCAGCGCTGGACCGTGGTGGCGATGAGGTCGGCCACCTCGCCCCGGAACTGATCGGCGACGTAGCCGACGGCCTCGACGATCCAGGTGTCGATCTTCTCCCGCAGCTCCGGATCAGCCGACAACGACCGCCCGGCATCGGTCAGGGCTTCCTCCAGACGTCGGCGCAACTCGGAATCCGGTGATTCGGCGGCCTCGAGAAGGCCGGCCTTGATCCGCTCCCACAGGGTGGCCGACCAGGCCCGGACCTCGGGGTGGTCGAGGAACTCCTGCTTGAGCGCCTCACCCCGCTCGATCATGGCCGGAGACGTTCGCAATTCCTCGGCCAGTCGGGCAGTGCGACGGTCGATGTCGACCCGCATCTCATGATTGCGGTCGCTGCCGATGTCGGTGAGAAATCGGCGAACGCCGGTGTAGATCTTGTCGAAGACCGCGTCGTCGATCGGTTCGGGCACCCACCACGGCGACTCCTGGGTCAACCGGTGGCGGAAGCTGTCACGGTTGTCCTCCATGAACGAGCCCAGACCGGCGAGCACACCTTCGAGGAGCGTCTGATGGTGATCACCGAGAATTGCCGCATCCACCACCCGGCTCATGATCGGCGCCACCTTGACCGACTTCGCCCGCTCGACCACGACGGCCTCGATGCCGGTCTGTATGACCTCGTCCTGGAGCACCTCGGTCACCCCGCGAACAACGGCGGCACTCTGCTCCCCAATCAGCGAGGCGTTCTCCGGCTCGGCCAGCCACCGGCCAAGTCGCTCGGCCAGATGGACCTCCCGGAGCCGTTCCGTGATCACCGGCCGGGTGAGGAAGTTGTCCTGAACGAACGACCCCAGACTGGCTCCGATCTCGTCCTTTCGCTTCTGGATGATCGCGGTGTGCGGTATCGGGATACCGACCGGGTGTTTGAACAGGGCCGTCACCGCGAACCAGTCGGCCAGCGCGCCGACCATGGCCGCCTCCGCGGTGGCTCGTACGTACCCCCAGGCGTTCCCGTCGACCTCGAGCCGGCGCGCGATCACGAAGACGAACGCGGCGAACACCAGGAGGGAGGTGGCCATCGTCTTCATGCGTCGTAGATCAGCGGCTCTGGCCGCGTCGGCGACGAACGGGCTGGCCGCGACCACCGAGCCGGCCGGTTGATCGACGGTGGGCTGGGTCTGGCTTTCGGTCCGGTTCACCGCCTACCAGGATGCCGCCGACCGTCGAAAAACACCCCGCGATCGACCAGTGCGGACCGCCGAGCGATCGACACCACCAGCCGACCCCCGTCCAGCGTGCCCCGTAGGAGCCGAATCACGAACGCGACGGCACCGATCGCCACGAGCGAGCCGAAACTTGTCGACCCCGGCCTGGCGGCTCCGGTGTTCGGTCAAGCAGAAGCTAGGGTGGGAGGACCCGGTTCTCGACGGAACTCGAACGCCGGCGTACGCCGCTCGAACGACCGATACCGGCCCGGTACGGGCCGAGCAGGAGCAGATCATGGCCGACGCAACCTCCCCAACCACCGATCAGTCCACCGACCGAACCGCCGAATGGGAGCGGCTGCGCACCACCTACCTGCAGGCGGCCGACGCCCGTCCTCCCTCGACGGCGCGGGGTGTGCACCACATGGCGATCCTCTCATCCGACGTCGAGCAGACGATCAACTTCTATCAAGGGGTCCTCGGCTTCCCGCTCACCGACCTGTTCGAAAACCGCGACTACCCGGGATCGACCCATTTCTTCTTCGACATCGGCAACGGCAACGGACTGGCCTTCTTCGACTTCCCGGGCCTCGATCTCGGTGACTACGCCGAAGTGCTCGGCGGCCTGCACCACATCGCCATCTCGGTCACCGAGGAAAACTGGCATCGGCTTCGCGCTCGGCTCGAGGACGCCGGCATCGAGATCGTCTTCGAGGACCGCTCGTCGATCTACTTCATGGGCCC
>JBFHME010000124.1:0-10568 GCA_041594435.1 Acidimicrobiales bacterium | reverse complement strand
TTTTGTCAACGTCTTGGCCTATTGGCTCAACGCCGCGGATCCGGACGGTGTTGAGCCATCCGAGCAGGTGGCCAAGACTCTGTGCTCGTATCGCAAGCGCTCTGATGGGTCGGTGACCGGCAGGTTCTCCTTCGACCCGCTCACCGGTCAGGCCTTCCGCCGTCTGCTTGATGTGGAGTCTCAGACGTTGTTCCGGGAAGACGCCGAGGCCGGTGTGACCCGCACCCCGACCCAGCGGCAGGGGTCGGCGTTGATCAATCTGATGGTCCGGGGCAGCCGGTCCGGTGGCGATTCGTCGATCACACCGTTGATCAATCTGGTCATGGGTCAGGAACTGGCTGAAACCATTCTCGAACAGCTTGCCGACGCGGATGGTGTGTCGGTTGAACCCGACCACGCCGACATCAACCGCCGCTGTGAACTCGACGACGGCACCCCGATTCACCCAAGGCTGGCCGCATCGGCATTCGCCGTCGGCCGGTTCCGGCGGATCGTGTTCGACTCGGAGTCACGCCCTGTCGACGTGGCCGCGACGTTACGAGCCTTTCCACCGTGGATGCGACAGGTGCTGCTCGTCAGGGCAAGAGGAAGATGTCAGATACCAGGATGCGATGCCCCGTTCGCCTGGTTGCAGGCCGACCACATCACCCCTCATTCAAAGGGCGGCCCAACGACGTTGTCCAACGGGCAAATCCTTTGCGACCCCCACAACAAATGGAAACGTGACGCGGCGTGATGGTCGGTCCGTAGTGCCCGGAGGAACGCAACATCTCGTCGTACGGCTCCAGGCCGTCGACCATGCCGGCCGTCGTGGCTGCTCACGTAGCGCCATTCGCCGCCCGTACGGCAGTCCCACCGGTCGATCGTCGTCGACAGATACCCGGGTCCGACCCATTGGGCGAACAGCTCCGGATCGGTGTGGGCTCGATCCATGCGGTCATGAGATCGAACACCTCGGCCTCCAGTGCACCGGGCGGGATTGTGCCTCCTGGGGTTCCTGGGCCCCGGAAGTGGGGGTGGGGAACCCCAGAACCGCCGGGCCTAGCGGGCGGCCTCGAGCTGCTGCTCGATGTCGTGCAACACCTGATAGCAGGCCAGTACCTGGGCCACGCTGGAGTTCGGCTCGCGGCCCTCGCGGATGGCGGCGATGAACTCCCGATCCTGCAACTCGATGCCGTTCATCGACACGTCGACGTTCGACACGTCGATGGCCTCGTCCCACCCGTCGATCAGGTCGTCGTAGCGGGCCACGTAGGTTCCGGTATCACCGATGTAGCGGAAGAAGGTGCCGAACGGTCCGTCGTTGTTGAACGACAGTGCCAGCGTACAGAGCTGGCCGGCCTCGGTTTTGAGCTGGATCGACATGTCCATGGCGATGCCCAGATCCGGGTCGTGCGGGCCCTCCATGGCCTGGGCCGCGACGACCTTCGAGCCCGTCTGGTACTGGAACAGATCGACGGTGTGGGCTGCGTGGTGCCAGAGCAGATGATCGGTCCACGATCGGGGTTCGCCCTTGGCGTTGGTGTTGGTCCGGCGGAAGAAGAACGTCTGCACGTCCATGTGCTGAATCGTGAACTCACCGGCGGCGATGCGATGGTGGACCCACTGGTGGCTCGGATTGAAGCGGCGGGTATGACCGCACATCGCGACCAGGCCGGTCTCCCTCTGCTTGTCGACCACGGCCTGGGCATCGGCCAGCGAGTCGGCGAGGGGAATCTCGACCTCGACGTGTTTGCCCGCCTCCAGGCACTGAATGGTCTGGGCGGCATGCATCTGGGTGGGGGTGCAGAGGATGACGGCGTCGACGTCGTCGCGGGCCAGTGAATCGGTCAGATCGGTGGTCACGTGATCGATGCCGTAGTCGTCGGCCACGGCCTTCGTCTTGTCGAGCGTGCGGCCGACCAGCGAAACCACCTCGACGTCGTCGATGGTGGCCAGGCCGTCGAGGTGCTTGACCCCGAACGCCCCGGCTCCGGCCAACGCCACTCGGATCGTCATACGGTTTCCCTTTCCATGGATTCCTGCATGGCCTCCTCCAGGATGAGATGGCCGACTGCCGTGTTGCTCGCCGGGACATGATAGAAGCGGTGCCGCACGTTCGGGGGGTGCCCGCCGCCGTCCGCCAGGTCGGACATCGTGCCCCGGGCGATCAGCCACATCACCAGCTCGATGCCTTCCGACCCGGCCTCCCGGATGTAGTCGATGTGGGGGATGTCGGCGATGCCCTCGGGGTCTGCGATGAGGCCGTCGAGGAAGGCGTTGTCGAACTCGGAATTGATGAGCCCCGCACGCGGCCCCTGGAGCTGATGACTCATGCCGCCGGTTCCCCACACCTGCACCGCGAGATCCTCGGGGTAGGAGTCGATGGCTCGACGGATGGCCCGCCCCAGCGCCAGACAACGACGTCCGGACGGCACCGGATACTGCACGACGTTCACGGCGATCGGGATGACCGGGCAGGGCCAGTTCCCGTTCGGCCCGGCGTCGGGCTGGCCGAACATGAGCGACAGCGGAACGGTCAAGCCGTGGTCGACGGCCAGCCTGTTGACGATCGTCAGGTCGAAATCCTGGAGGATGACCTCCTGGGCGATGTGCGACGCCAGCTCGGGGTGTCCCGCCACATCGGGCACCGGCCGCGGGCCCCAGCCCTCGTCGGCCACCGGGAAGCTAGCCGCGGTGCCGATGGCGAACGTGGGAATGAAGTCGAGGCTGAAAGCGGTGGCGTGATCGTTGTAGACGAGGACGATGACGTCGGGGGTGTTGTCGGCCATCCATGCGCGGGACGGTTCGTAGCCCTCGAACAGCGGGACCCAGTAGTCCTCACCGGTGCGGCCGAGATCCATGGCTGCCCCGATGGCCGGCACGTGGGAGGTGTAAACCGTCGCCGTCACTCGAGCGCTCACCCGTCGCCGCCTTCCTGGTTGTCGTCGTTCCATTCGTGGAGGTAACGATTGCCGTCCGGTGATCGTCCGCCGGCCACCATCATGGCCCGGTACTCGTCCTCCGGCATCCCGGTCATGGAGCCCGCCATCTGCTGGAAGCTCTTGCCGTCGGTGGCGCCGATCTTGGCCAGGAAGTAGATGTTGCCGCCCAGTGAGATCATGCGGTTCAGGTCGCGACCGAGCACCGCCTCTTTCTGCTGCTCGGTCATGTCCCACTCGTCGAGATAGGCGCGCTCGTCGGCCAGAAACCGCTCGCGGTTCTCGGCTTGCATCAGTGACATGCAGAACTGGTTGAGGTGGTAGCCCATGCGTGACTGTTCGGCATCGAAGATCGTGGTGCCCGGTACGTCGGCGTAGGGCTTGCCTGATGGTTGGTCGTCGGCCATGACGCCAATGGTAGACGGGCGCCGTCGGTCCGGTCTCGGTCGAAACGTCTAGGATTCGACGATGGAGCGGGGAAGATGCTGATAACCAGGGCGTTGATGGCGGGCCTGTCCGATGTCGGCCGGGTCCGGGCCGAGAACCAGGACCAATTTCTCGTCGCCGATTTGAATCGGTCGATGACGATCCACGCTTCGACACTTCCCGTCGATGACGGGACCCAGCTCTACAGCGGGATGATCGGCCAACTGCTGGTGGTGGCCGATGGCATCAGCGGTGCCCCGGGCGCAGTGGTGGCGAGCCAAATCGGCGTTGGAACGGTGGCCCGGTACGTGCTCAACGCCATGCCGTGGTTCCTCGACCACGATCACGACGACGACCAGGAAGCGGAGCTGCTGACGGCACTCCTCGAGGTGGAGTCGGCGGTCGAGGAGCAGGCCCGCGTCGATCCCGAGTTCGAGGGCATGGGCACGACGCTCACCATGGCCCACATCGTGTGGCCCCGGCTCTACGTGGTCAACGTCGGCGACAGCCGCTGCTACCTCCTGCGGGACGGCACGCTGGAGCAACTGACCCGTGATCAGACGGCGGCCGGACGCCTGGTTGACGACGGCACGTTGACGCCGGAACAGGCCGCCCGATCGCCGTTGAGCCATGTTCTCCTCAGCTCGATCGGACACGGACTCTCCAACTTCCATCCCGATGTCCACCGCACCGATCTGGAACCCGGAGACCGCCTGCTTCTCTGCACCGACGGGCTCACGTCGATGGTCGACGACGCCACGATCGCCCGGATCCTCGGTACCGGTGAAACGCCCGACATCGTCTGCCGGGCTCTCGTCGACGAAGCCAACGATGCCGGCGGTCACGACAACATCACCGTTGCCGTCGCCTTCTGCCTCCAACCGATGGAGCGTGCGGCGGTCAGGCGAACAGCCGGTCGACACGGCGACGACTCCGGTCGACAATGGACGCCATGACGACGACCGCGACCCCGCATCGCCCCGGTTCCGCCGTGCCGTCCTTCCCGGAGGCCCGCCCCGACGGCTACGAATGGTTCGACGACGAACCCGTCTTCGATCCGGAACGTCACCTGGCCCTGACGCTGCCCGACGAGATCGTCACCCTCGCCGATCTCGGCTACGAGTCCGGGGACATCACCGGGAAAGCCACGGCCATCGCCATCACCGGTCCGTTCCGGATCCTGAGTGATGAGGGTGCGGCGCAACTGCTCGACACCGCCCGCCGGCTCCGCCGATTCTGCCGCCGGGCCGATGTTCGCATCGAGAACATGGTGCGCGGCGGGGTCTACCGGTCGCGATGGCTCCGAGATCTCTGTCTGAGCGCCGATGTCGCCGCCCACCTCGGAGGCATCTACGGCACCGACATCGCGCCCCATCCCATGGGCCTGCACCTCGGCCATCTCAATTACGAACCGTCGGACCTCGACACCGCGGTCGACAAGTGGCATCACGACACCCTGCCGCTCGACTATGTGATGACCGTGACCGACCCCGGCGTCACGCCGGGTGGTCGGTTCGAGTACTTCGTCGGAACCAAGGCCGAGGCGGCCGAGTTGAAGGCCGCCGGTGAACGGCCGCCCGCCGATCGGGTGGCGGCCCCCGGGCTGCCCGGACCGGGCTGGGCCGTGGCGATGCACGGGGACATGGTGGTGCACCGGGGCGGGCCGTTGACCGCTCGAGCCGAGCGGATCACGATGGTCAACGGCTACGTGTCGCTCGACCCCGACGTCGAGATGCAGGCCCGCATGGTCGATCTCCTGGCAGTCGACGACCGGGAGCTGCTGTTCTACGAGTGGAGCCGCTACGTGGCCTGGCGATCCCGCAACCGTCTCCAGTCGGTGATCGACTCGATCGCCTTCGGCGTCTCGCCGAGCGACGCCGCGGCTCTCCTGCGGGCGGCGGTCAGTGACGTGGTCGAGGCGGCCGAGCAGATGCCCTCCGACGTACCGGTGATCGACCACTACGAATAGCGCGACGACTCGACCACGGGGTCGATCCCTCGTCGATCGGGCGGAGCTAGGGTTGGCCCATACTCCAGACGTCCCAAGCCGCCGCTCCGGATGTCGACCGTACTCAACAGTCGCTGTCCTACCGCCCCGACATCGACGGCATGCGAGCCATCGCCGTTGTCTTCGTGGTCCTCTTCCATCTGGATATCGACGCCTTCGCCGGAGGCTACATCGGCGTCGACGTCTTCTTCGTCATCTCCGGATTCCTGATCACGTCGATCATCCTCGGAAGAATCGACGGCCCGGGCTTCTCGTTCCCCGACTTCTACCTACGCAGGATTCGGCGGCTGGTCCCGCCACTCATCGCCACCGTGGCCGCCACGGCGGTTGCCGGCTCACTGATCCTGTTGCCTGCCGACCTGGCCGCCTTCGCCCGCTCGTCGGTTGCCGCCCTGGCGTCGGTCTCCAACATCGTGTTCTTCGCCGAAGCGGGTTACTGGGACACATCGGGCGACCTCAAACCCCTGCTCCACACCTGGTCGTTGGGGGTGGAGGAGCAGTTCTACCTCTTTTGGCCGGCCGCGGTCGTCGGACTGGCGAAACTGCGCCGGCACCTCTCCCTCCCGGCTTCTCTCGGCCTGGTCACCATTGTCGGGTTCGCGGTGGCGCTGCTGGTCTTCCAGCGGAGCCCGTCGGCGACCTTCTACCTCTTCCCGTTCCGGATCTTCCAGTTCTCCGCCGGTGCCCTGGTGGCCTGGATACCGGTCGAGCGGTTTGTCGGGGGTGGAGCCCGCCGTCGGGATCTGGTCCTCACCGGTGGCCTCGTTCTGGTGTTGGGATCGACCCTGGTCTACGGGTCGGAAACCCCGTTCCCCGGCTGGTTCGCCCTCCCGCCCACGTTGGGCACCGTTTTGATGCTGTCCGCCGGCGCCCCGTCCGGTGCCCGGCCCGAACGCGTCGACTCGCTGGGACGACGGTTGCTGGGCAACCCCACGGCGGTGTGGCTGGGTCGGGTCTCGTATTCGATGTACCTGGTCCACTGGCCGGTGATCTCGTTGTACCGCTACCGGTTCGGTGTCGAGTTGAACGCGGGCGATCAGCTCCTGCTGGCCGGGCTGACGTTGGTCGCCACCGTTGGAATGCACTACGGCGTCGAACGCCGGTTCTACCAGCGGGACTCGACGGCACGGTCACGATCGGTGCCGCTCGCTCCCCAACGGTTCGCCCTACGGACCGGCGCGGTGTCGGTGGCGATGGCCCTGGTCCTCGCCCATGCATGGAACACCGACGGATGGCTGTGGCGGTTCGACGAGGTGGCGCTGACTCCGACGGCTGTCGAGGAGGGTATGAGAGCACGGTTCCAGCTGGTGTCCCGATCATGTGCCGTCGACCGTGCCGACGCTCCGTCATGCGATTGGTCGCGGCCGACCCAGGTGCTCGTACTGGGCAACTCTCACGAGCCCGACGGCTACAACCTGCTGCATGCCGGGTATGGAGACGACCCGACCGTGAACCTGATCACCTTCGGCAGCACCAACGGCTGCGCCGGTATCAGGCTGGAAGACGATCGATGGCTGGCCGACGACGAGTCGTGTCAGCGCCGCCTCGACCTCCTGTTCCGGTTGCCGGTCGCGGTCGATGTCGTCGTCTACGCCGCCAACCAGCCCTATTCCGCCAACAAGGAATTGCTCAAGACCCTGGTCGCGGATGTGCTGGCGACCAACGACGATGCCTCACTGGTGACGCTGGGCGGCTACATCAACACGACGGTTCCCTGCTCTCGCCTGATCGTCGAACATCGAACGAGCCGGGCCTGTGCCGACGCCGAGCATGTCCGGTACTTCGAGGATGAGCCTGGACGCTACCCGCTGTACGACGACTGGATGGCGATGTCCGACACCGTCATCGACCGAGTCGGACTGCTCTGCCCGGAGCGTCGACTCGACCGTTGCCGGACCGAGACCGACGACGGTGTGCCGATGTTCTACGACGAACACCATTGGAGTTTCGAGTTCGCCACGGAAGCCGGTCGAACCTACGCCGACGCCCATCCGGATCTCCTGGTGAACCCGGCCGGGCTCGGTGGGTCGCGGGGACGGGGTCAGTCCGGGTAGAGGGGGAGGCCGACGTACTGCTCGGCCATCGACTCCTGGGCCGCCCGTGACGAGGCCAGGTAGTAGAGGTCCTGCTCCTGGGCTCGCTGGTCGAAAGGGGTCTGATCGGGGAACCGGTGGAGCAGCATCGTCAGCCACCAGGAGAACCGCACGGCGTTCCACACCCGACCGAGCGCAGTGGCGGAATAGTGCGCCAGCTTGGTGTGGTCGCCCTCGGCGCGGGCGATGAAGGCGTCGGCGAGGTAGCGGACATCGGCGATGGCGAGGTTCAGACCCTTGGCGCCGGTCGGCGGCACGATGTGGGCCGCATCGCCGGCCAGATAGAGCCTGCCCCACTGCATCGGCTCGACCACATAGCTGCGCAAGGGGGCGATCGATTTCTCGATCGACGGTCCGGTGACGATCGTGTCGGCAACGGAGCCGGGAACCCGGTTGAGCAGCTCGGTCCAGAACCGGTCGTCGGACCAGTCGTCCACGGTGTCGGTCAACGGGCACTGCACGTAGTAACGGCTGAGCATCGGGTTGCGTTCCGAGCACAGGGCAAACCCCCGCTCGCTGTTCGCGTACAGGAGCTGGGGCAGTGGCGGTGTTTCGCTGAGGATGCCGAGCCAGCCGAACGGGTACGCCTTCTCGTACTGGGTTTTGACCGTGTCGGGGATGGTGACGCGGCTGACGCCGTGGTAGCCGTCGCAGCCGGCGATGGCCGTGCAGGCGATGCGTTGCTGCTCGCCGTCGGCACTGAAGGTGACCGCCGGCCGGTCGGCCTCGACGTCTCCGGCGAGACCGTGCAGCTCGACGTCGGCGGCTTCGAAGATGATCGGCAGACCGATCTCGTCGGCCCGGTTGTACAGGTCGGTCTGAACCTCGGTCTGGCCGTAGGCCATCATCGGTTTGCCGCTGAGTGCCTGCAACTCGATCGACAGAACCTCCTTGGCCCGCCAGCCGATGGACACGCCCGAGTGCACGTGACCTTCGGCGTGCAGCCGCCGGCCGACACCCAGTGAATCGAGGATCTCGACCGTGGTCCATTCGAGCACGCCCGCCCGGATCCGGCCGAGCACGTAGTCGCGGCTCTGTCGCTCGACGACCACGCAGTCGAGACCGGCCTGCTGCAGCATCAAACCGAGCGCGGTACCGGCGGGGCCGGCCCCGATGATTACGATCTCCGTTTGCACGTGCTCTCCCGTCCGACCGGTCGATGATGACC
The DNA here is from genome assembly GCA_041594435.1 of Acidimicrobiales bacterium. Taxonomy (GTDB): domain Bacteria; phylum Actinomycetota; class Acidimicrobiia; order Acidimicrobiales; family SZUA-35; genus JAHELU01. The sequence goes on along the minus strand of JBFHME010000124.1, from coordinate 1,952 downwards.
CGACGCCGACCCCAGTTTCAACCTGCGGTGTCGTGTCGGTCAACCTGACTATGATGCTCCTAGCAAGGGCGGGAAGGGGGAATCATGATCGACATCAGCCAGGTTCGAGACGAACTGCTGGCGCTGCCCAACGTGGTCGGAGTCGGCATCGGCTACAAAGTGACCGACGGTGAGATCGTCACCGATGCCGACGGAAACCCGATCGAGTGCATCGTCGTTTCCGTCGAACGGAAAGTACCGGTGGCCGACCTCGAACCGGGCGAGCGGGTTCCCGACATGATGGCCGGCGAGCGCACCGATGTGGTCGAGACCGGGCCGATCTCCATCATCTCGAACCTGCCGACCGAGACGGCGGCCGTCGACCCGAAGCAGCGGATCCGTCCGATAACACCGGGCCTGTCGATCGGTCTCAACCCGGGTGTGACCGCGGGCACGCTTGGTTTCATCGTGTCCAAGGCGGATTCACCGGCTCGATACCTCTTGTCGAACTGGCATGTGATCGCAACCAACAACACACCGGTCGGCGACCGATCGGTCACCACCATCACACAACCGGGCAACGCCGACGGCGGCAGCACGCCGTCGGATGTCGTCGGCCAACTGTCCGAGTTCGTACCGATCAACTCGTCGGGCCGTGATCCCTTCCCGATCCCAAGCGAATGTGGGGTGGCGGGAGCCGCAGCCGACACCATGAACTTCGTGGCTCGGATGATCGGATCCGGTACCCGGCTGGCGCCCGTGCTGGAGGCAGTGGATGAGCACGACACCGACAATGCCGTCGACGCCGCGCTCGGGCTCATCGAGGTGGCGTACGATCGGACGACTCCGGAGATCGGGGTGGTCACCGAGACGGCCGTGCCGACGCTCGGGATGCGGGTCCAGAAGTTCGGCCGGACGACGAGCTACACCGTGGGGTCGATCACCCAGGTCGGTGCCACCTTCGTCGTGCAGGGCTATCCCGACGGACCGGCGACGTTCGTCGACCAGGTGGCGGTAACCGCCGACAGCGGCTCATTCCTGGCCGGTGGCGACAGCGGGAGTGGCCTGTGCGACACGGACGCCCGGGCCGTCGGCCTTTGCTTCGCAGGGTCTCAGACCATCGGCATCGCCAACACATGGCCCAACGTGGCCGCAGCGCTGAACGTCACGCCCGCCGAATCTTAGCTCACGCCTGATCGGGTGGTGGGGGTGGGACGTGATGTCACGGTCGGTCCAAACCCGGCGACCGAGCCCGTCTATCGTGAATGCCGATGATCATTGATTGCCACGGGCACTACACCACGACCCCACCCGGCGTCGGAGTCTGGCGGGAGGCGCAGAAGGCCGCCGTGGCCGCCGATCCCGACCACGTCGGCGAGCTGGGGGAGATGCGGGTCACCGACGACGAGATCGTCACCTCGATCGAGCGGAACCAGCTCCGCCTCCAACGGGAGCGAGGCGCCGATCTCACCATCTTCTCCCCCCGGGCTTCGTGGATGGCCCACCACATCGGCAACGAGCACACGTCCAAGTTCTGGTCGCAGCACCAGAACAACCTCATCCGCCGGGTGTGCGACCTGTTCCCGGAGAACTTCGCTCCCGTCTGCCAGCTCCCCCAATCGCCGGGGGCGAGCCTCGACAACTCGGTCGCCGAACTCAGACGCTGCGTCGACGAGATGGGCTTCATCGGCTGCAACGTCAACCCGGACCCCACCGGCGGGTTCTGGACCGGCCCACCCCTCCACGACCGCTACTGGTGGCCGCTGTGGGAGGCGCTGTGCGAGCTCGACGTGCCGGCCATGATCCACGTGTCGGCGGCGTGCAACGACAACTTCCACTCCACCGGCTCCCACTACCTCGGCGCCGATACCACCGCCTTCATGCAGGCCCTCACCTCGGGCTTCATGGCCGACTTCGACAACCTGCGCTGGATCATCCCCCACGGTGGCGGCGCCGTGCCCTACCACTGGGGC
>JBFHME010000123.1:0-10610 GCA_041594435.1 Acidimicrobiales bacterium | reverse complement strand
TCGGCGTCGATGTCGACACCATGTGGCTTCGGGCACTGGTCCAGGCCGCGGTGGTTCGGGCGGTGCGCTCAGCGGGTGCCACTACCCTGTAGGGGTGTCCCGGATCGATGTCACGGCAACGATCGAGCTGTCGAGCGACGGCCCCGATCGAACCGCAGAGCTGGCCGCCGACTTGGCCGACCTGGTCGAGGTCGGTGACCTGTTGATCCTCACCGGCGATCTCGGTGCCGGCAAGACCCGCTTCACCCAGGGATTGGGCGGAGGACTCGGTGTCGAGCAGCGCATCACCAGCCCCACCTTCACGCTGGCCAATCGATACGAGGGCCGTCTGCTGCTGCATCATCTCGACGTGTACCGACTGGATTCGGTGGCCGAGACGCTGGATCTTGACCTTCCCGATCTGTTGGAGTCCGGGGTGACCGTCATCGAATGGGGTGATCAGATCCTCGATGTCCTCCCGGCGGATCACCTCATGGTGACGTTGCGCTACCCCGAGCCGGTCGACGAGTACGGCGACAGCGATCGGATCATCGAATTCACCGCCCACGGTCGGTCGTGGACCGATCGTCTTCGGGTGTTCGGCGCCCGCGTCGGCTCTCCGGATGCCGGGTCGTCGGCCGCGGTCGGCGGCACGATTCCCAAGGGCGGGGGTGGCTCGTGACGACCCCGACAGCCCCTACCGGAGCGCTCGCCCTGGCCCTGTCGTCGTCGACCGGCGTGATGAGTGCGGCCGTCGGCCGGGTGGGGGAGGCCGATGCGCTGGCCGCCGTGACCACCATCACGGATCGCCGACACGCCGAGGAGATCAGTCCACTGGTGCAGAAGCTCCTCGCCGACAGCGGGGTCACGCTCGGTGAGCTGGAGCTGCTGATCGTCGATCGGGGACCCGGTCGGTTCACCGGGCTGCGCGTCGGTCTCGCCACGATCAAGACGCTTGGGTTCGCGCTCGGTGTTCCGGTTGTCGGGCTGACCAGTCTCGAGATCCTGGCGGCGGTAGCGCGATCCCGGTCGATCGTCGGAGTCGAGGCGGCCGTTCCGCAGGCGGCGGCCCCGATCATCACCGCCGTCATCGACGCCCGACGCAACGAGGTTTTCCAGCAGCGGTTCAACGCCGACCTCCACCCCGCCGATCCGCCTGCGGTCGGACCGGCGGCGGCGCTGGCCGCGGAGGCGGGCGGGATCGTGATCGGGGACGGGCTCGATCGATACCGGTCCGACTACGAGGCCGCCGCCGTGGCCGGTGCGGAGCTCGTGGCCGGTATCGACGTCGACGCTGCGGTCATGCTGGCCGTCGCGGCCGATCAGGTGACGGTTTCCGGGTCGAAAATCGAACCGCTTTACCTGCGTGATCCCGACGTCAATCCCAACGTCAAGGTCCGGCCCCGGGTATGACGGCGAACACCGCGGTGCCCGCCCCCGGTTTGGAGCCGGTCCCGGTCGATGGCGACGGGATACTCGTCCGTCCGATGACCGAGGCGGACCTCGATGACGTCTCGGCGATCGAGGCGTCGACCAGTCCCGAGCCGTGGTCGCGGTCGCTGCTGGCCGATGAGCTGGATCTGCCTGCCGATACCAGCCACTGGCTGGTGGCCGAGCACGAGTTGAGTGGAGCGGTCGTCGGGTTCGCCGGCACGATGGTGGTGGCCGATGAGGCCCACGTCCTGAACATCGCCGTGCACCCCGACCGTCGGCGTCGCGGAGTCGGGAGGCGGCTCCTGACGCGGATCCTCGAAGCCGGTCGTCAGCGGGGGGCGGTGGCCACGACCTTGGAGGTTCGGTCGAAGAACCGGTCGGCCATGGCGCTGTACGCGTCGTCGGGGTTTCGGCGGGCCGGCCGGCGACCCGGCTACTACCGCGACGGGACCGATGCCGTGATCATGTGGCGCCGCGAGCCACCGGGAGGAACACCATGACCACGCTTCTGGCCATCGAAACCAGCTGCGACGAGACCGCGGTTTCGGTGGTACGAGACGCCGGCAGTCCAGGGGAAGGTATCTCCGGCCCAACCTCCCCCGGTCGGGATGGTGCCGGTGGGTTCGCTCGGGTCGAGGTGCTGTCGAATGTGGTGTCGAGCCAGATCGATCTTCATGCCGGGTTCGGAGGTGTTGTTCCCGAGGTGGCGAGTCGGGCCCATCTCGAGACGCTGGAGGCGGTCACCGTGCGCGCCCTGAACGATGCCGGCGTCGACGGCTCCGACATCGACGCCGTGGCCGCCACGTGTGGTCCGGGCCTCATCGGCGCCCTGCTCATCGGCGTCAGCTCCGCCAAGGCGCTGGCCATGGCCTGGGACGTGCCCTACGTCGGCGTCAACCACATGGAGGGTCACCTGTTCGCAACCTTCCTCGAACAGCCCGATCTCGAACTGCCGATGGTGGTGCTGTTGGTGTCGGGCGGGCACACGATGCTGGTCGCGGTCCGGAGCCCCGGCCACTACCGCTACCTGGGGTCGACGATCGACGATGCCGCCGGCGAAGCGTTCGACAAGGTGGCCCGCTATCTGGGTCTCGGTTATCCGGGCGGTCCGATCATCGATCGTCTGGCCACCGTGGGAGATCGGGAGGCGATTACCTTTCCCCGAGGCATGATCGACGACGGTCTCGACTTCTCGTTCAGCGGCATGAAGACGGCGGTGGTCAACTTCGTTCGCCGCCACCCCCACGTCTCCGACGCGGACGTTGCCGCCTCGTTCCAGGAGGCCGTCGTCGACGTCCTGGTGACCAAGGCCATTCGGGCCGGGCGAAAGGCCGGTGCCCGCACGCTCTGCCTGGGCGGGGGAGTGGCCGCCAACTCGCGGTTGCGTGAACGGTTTGCGGCCGAAGCAGCCCGGGCGGGATTCGCCGCCCTGGTTCCGGACCGTGCATTCTGCACCGACAACGCCGCCATGATCGGCGCCGCCGCGCTGTGGCGGTTGACCAACGACGGGCCGACAGGCCTGGACGGTGGCGCCGACCCGTCGTTGGTGCTTCCCGCCACCGGCTCCTGACTGCGGCTGGTGGGAGGGCATGGTCACCAGCCGGCGCGCAGGATCCGCCGCAGCCGGTAGAGGCGGGTTGCCACCGTCTGGGGGGCGACCCCCAGATCGGCGGCGATGGCGGACGTCGATTCGTCTTCGATCCAGGCCCGATAGGCCATCGTTGCCGTGAGCTGCCTCGACGCGTCGCTGCCGGGGAGGCCGTTGACGCTCTCCTGCAGGTGCAGCCGCAGTTCGATACCGGCCACCCAGGCCGGCTCGGTGCCTCCGCCGCCGGCTGCGGCCAGCTGGTCGGGGCTCGTGCCGCCGGACGGCGACGGGGCGAGACTCACCGTTGGCGGCCCGGACCGGGGTACCCGTCGCCACAGTTTCTGGCGGGTGTCGAGTAGCAGATTGGCCGCGATGCGATTCGGTCGGCGTTCGAGGTCATGACGGTAGAGAACCTCGAAGAACGTGGCCTGCACCTCGTCGGAGACATCGTGGTTCGAGATCCACTCCCAACCGCATGCTGCTCGGGCCAACCGCACCAGACCGGGCCTGAGCTGGACCAGCAGCGTGATGCCGGCCTCGGCCGAGTCGTGCTGTGCCAACGAGACCAAGGTCGCCTGCATGGCGTCGGTGCGGGGGCCCGACGCGGGATTGGCCAGATCGGTGGCCGTCCAGCCGGCGATCGACGGGTGGCGCTGCCGCCATTCCGTCAGGACCCGGCCACCGCCCGGCGACGTGGCCCAGCTCAGCCACCGATCGGGTAGGCGGTGGTCCAGCGGGTCGAGGTCGAGCCACCACCCGATGGCTGTCGTGGCACTGCGTCGGTCCGTGATCGTCATGGGCCACAGTGAAGTTGCTGCCGTTCCCGGGACGATTCCCGAATCAAGCGATCAGTCGAAAAAAGCCCGAAATTGTGCGGTGGGCGCTCCGTGGGAACGAAACCGGGAATCAAAACGGGAATCGGCGCAACGGTTCGACATCTCTGCGAACGACGCCGGCGGGTGGCGAACGTGACTAGTGAACGCGCAGGTCGACCCACACCATGCGATGGTCCGACGTCGGATAGCCGATGCCGTCCTGCAGGAACTGGCCGAAGTCGAACACACCCGTGAGGCGGGACAGGTCGTCGTCGAGAGGCGGCCAGAACACGGCGGTGTCGGCCACCTGCATCCGCTTCGAGGGCAGGACATAGTCGACCCGGAGGTTGCCGGGAGCTCCATCGGCGAAGTCGGCGGTGTCGAGAGCCGGGTCACCGCGGTGGGTGTCGTTGGCTCCGCCCTGGGCGGCGGCCTCGACCCCGCCGAGACTGGTCGGCTGCGGATCGGCGATCTTCGGGTGCTTCAGCAGCTGGTCGATCGCCGCGGTCACCGAGTCACCGTCGAGTGGATCGGCGTTCTGATCACCGGCGATCACGAAACGGGCGTCACCGGCCAGACCGCCGTGGTTGCCTCCGTCATCGTAGATGTAGCCGCTACGGCCGGGATGCACGTAATCGGCCCAGAACCGTATCTCGTCGTGGTTGCGTCGGCCGTTGCGGTCCTCGGGGCCATCGAACACGGGTGGTGTCGGATGGCTGGTCAGGAAATGCACGGTTGTGGTCCGAGGCCCGGGTCCCGGGATTTCGATCGGTACATCCCAGTGCGATTTCGACGACAACCGGAACACGTCGATCGCTTCGGCCGAGTAGAAGTCGGTCGGGATCAGATTGCCGGGCATGTCGGACCACAGGAAGTTCTGGAACGTGCGGGCCCCGTCGTGGTCGATCGGGAACATCGACAGCACGACCATGCCGAACTGGCCGGGGAAGAACCCGAACCCGAAGGCGTCGTTGGGCCCTCCGACCGCACCGTTGTTGTCGAGGTCGACCCCGGACGGCACGCCGGTGTTCGACGGCGCGTTGAACACGTACGGGTAGTCGATCGGGTCGGCACCGTTCTGCGACACGCCGAGATAGTTCTCCTGGAATCCGGCCAGCGCCGCCCCGGCGGCGTCGTAGTCGAACTCGTTGATCAACAGCACGTCGGGCCGGGTTCGCTGAATGACCTCGGCCACGTTGGCGGCCTGCCAGCGACGTCGGGCCTCGACCGAGGTTGTGGGATCGGTCCCGTCGTAGGGAGCCGACAGGTTGTCGATCAACTCGCCTTCGGAAAAGCGGTTGAGCGAGGCGTTGAACGAAGCGAATCGCACCGTCTGCGGTGCGGCGCCGTGTTCGGAACGACCGTTGGCGGCCGTACCGCCGGCCGGCGAGATCATGGCCAACACTAGCATTGGGGCCATGATCAGGCCGACGAACCAGCGCAGCGCTCCATCGGCTGACGGTGACTGATATGAGGTCATAGGGATCTCGCCTCCTGTGACGATTCGACAATCCATCCCGCACCCGCTGGCCCACAGTGTTGCCGATTCTCGAAGCGCCGGCCACCCGACCGGGGATTCAGCCGGTCGCTACCGGCCGAGCAGAGCGTCTTCGACCGCGGCCACGTCGGGCAGGCGGGCGTGGTCGAAGTCGACGTGATCGTCGAACGGATCGAGCTGGACGACCTGCATGCCGGCCGCCAGTGCGCCGTCGACATCGGCGTAGACCGTGTCGCCCACGTACAGCGCACGGGCGGGCTCGACACCGAGCGCGTCGAGGGCCGGGGCGAAGATCGCCGGGTCGGGTTTCAGGATCCCGACGACCGTGCTGTCGACGATGGCGGCCACCGATGGAAGGGGACCGGACCCGACCTGGCAGACGTTCGCCTGACGCATCTGCTCGACCGCCGTACCGTCGTTGTTGCTCACCACGGCAGCCGGGAGCCCGGAACCCACCAGCCGGGCAAAAGCGGCGACGTTGTCGATATGCACCCAGTCCCAATCCGTGCGAATGGATGACCGCAGCGCCGACATCCGGTCCTCGCCGACGCCGAGTCTCGCGCCGTACGCGTGATCGTAGGTGTACCAGTAGTCCTCGGAGTGACCGCTCACCCCCCGATCCCGTCGGGCGAGCGTGAGGGCGCGGACGCCGGCGTGATGGGCCCGCAGGAAGGGCTCGTCGTCGGGATGCTCGATGCCCCAGGCGGTCAGCCGGGCGCGCACCGGATCGAAGGTCGGATAGGTGAAGACCCCGCCGATGTCGAAGATCACGGCGGAGACACGGCTTGGATCGAACGTCGTCATGAAGACGGGTTTAGATCACCGGACCCCCGCGATGCAACCGAGGTCGGATCGCCGCCGCACCGGCGGCCGCCTATCGGAGCACGAACTCGATGCGGCGGTTCCGCGCTTTGCCCGCCTCGGTGTCGTTCGACGCCACCGGGTTGTCTTCGCCGTAGCCGACCGCCGTCAACCGCGCCTCGTCGATTCCCCGGTCCACGAGGTGGGCCTTGACCTTGTCCGCTCGTTCCTGGCTGAGGGCGATGTTCTCGGCCGTCCCGCCATCGGAGTCGGTGTATCCGGCGATCTCGACGGCCACGCCGGGGTTCGACAGCAGGTAGCCGGCCGCTTCGTCGAGTACGGCCAGGCCCTCGTCGGTGATCGTGGTCGACCGCCGCTCGAACGTGATCGGTTTGAGGCTCAACTCGGCGTTGATGGTGCCCGGTTGGTCGCCGTCTTCGCTCGCGGGGTCAGCGTCCTCGGCAGTCTCGTCCTCGGCGGTCTGGTCCTCGGCGGTCTGGTCCTCGGCGGTCTGGTCCTCGGCGGTCTGGTCCTCGGCGGTCTCGTCCTCCGGATCGACGTCTTCCGGATCGACGTCCTCGGAGGGATCGCCCGCGTCCACCACGGGATCGGTGACCGTGTCGTCGTCTTCCACCTGTTCCTCGGTCTCGGCCACCTCGCTGGCGGCGTCGTCGGATTCGACGGCACCCGTCCCGCCGAACTGGCTCAGCGCCCAGGCCACCACCACGGCCGCGGCCAGGCCGCCGAGAAGAACGAACAATCGTCCCGGGCCGTCGTCGTCAAACGATGCGGACGTGCCATCGGCATCGCTGCCGGACCCGCCGGCCGGGCCGTCGGTGCCGGGATCGTCCTGACCGCGGCCACCGTCGGCGGCTGCGGCGGTCGGTCCGTCACCGGCGTCGGCCGCCGAATCGGTGGTGATCGGGGTCGACGCGGAAGCCGCCATCGGAGTGGTTGTCCCGGCCTGCGAAGCGGACATCGTTGCGGCCGTGGTCGTTGTGGCGGCCCCGGCCATGGCCGGCATTCTGCCGTGTTCGCCGTCGGTGTGGGTGTCCGCGCCGGGGCCGGCACCGGTTCGAGCGGCGTCGTTTCCTCCCTTGGCGGCCACGGCCGATTTCTCCTCGGCGAGGAGGGCCATGACCCCCGGGGCGTCGAGTCCGCTGACCGAGCGTCGGCGCCCCAGCACCCCCATCACCAGTGCGAGCAGCGCCGGCAGCAACCGGGTCACCGCTCGTTCGGGAGCGCCGCTCAGCTCGACGATCTCGGCCGTCAGCCCGGCGCGATCATGGGCGAAGATCAGATCCAACAGGTCGCTGCCGATCGACTCGTCGCCGCGCTCGAGGAAGGCCAGCGGATGATCGACGATCGATCCGTCAACGCCATCCAGCAGCCCGACGACGACGTCGATGCCGCCCGGCTCGAGCGCCTTGTCGGCCAGGCCGGCGATCACCGTGGGTGTCGCCAGGTCGATGAGGGAGGATGCCCGGTTGTCGTCGATCCCCAACGCGTCGCCGAGCCTGCTCGCGTTGTCTGCCTGCCTCAGCAGGGCTGTGACGGTGTCAATCAGTGAAGGCATGATGCGGCCACCCAACCTTTCTCCAAGTGCTGGCAAAATCGGGCATTCCGGGTTCGGTTGAACCGAGGTTTGTGGCGAGTGGCAGGCGAATCATGCGATTTTGTGGCCTCAAGTAGGATGAACGGCTATGACGGAGGACTTCTTTAACAGTCGGATCGACGTACACGATCTTCCACAACTTCCTTCGGATTCTTTTGAACCGCTTGCTCCGGCGTACCTCCGGTCGAAATACGTGGCCGATGCGGTGACCGCCGCGATCGTGGTGGTTCTGGCGCTCATGGCCACGGCTGCCGTGCGGGCAGCGGACGGGCCCGTGTGGGTCCCGCTGGCGGCCGCCGTCGTCTTGTTGGCGCTGATCGGGCTGACGGCGATTCTGCAGACGGTGTCGGTTCGCCACCTCGGCTACCTGGTGCGCGAGCACGACCTGTCGCTGCGCCAGGGGGTGATCGTGCGCGTCACCTCGACGATTCCCTACAACCGGGTTCAGCACGTGGGGGTCGACCGCGGGCCGATCGAGCGCCTCTACGGACTGGCCACCCTGCAGCTGCGCTCGGCCGGCGGCGTCATCGGCATCAGCGGTCTGACCACGGCGGACGCCAACCGCCTGAAGGAGCTCGTGGCGGCTCGGGCGGGCATGGACGATGCCGGCCGGACCGCAACGACTGGAGTTGCCGCTCCGGCAGCCGCCGCGCCGACCACCGGCCCGCCCCCGCCGCCACCCACTGCGGATCCGGCGTCGACCACCCCGCCGACCACCCCACCTCCTCCGGCGCCGCCCACTGCGGATCCGGCGTCGACCACCCCGCCGACCTCCCCACCTCCTCCGGCGACCGGCGAGCATCCGTGGACCCGACCCGGTGACTGAGGCCGAACGGCTCCTGGCCGAGCCCTCGCGTCAATCGCCCCTGGCCGTGATCTTCCTGGCCTGGCGCTTCCTTCGACAGATCAGCCTGGTCAACCTGATCGTGATCGGTGCGGTCCTGACGTCGGGACGTCTGCCCGTTTCCGGCGCGGCCCTGGCCCTGATCGCCACGCTCGCTCTGGGGCTGATGGGCGGGTTGAGCTGGTGGCGCTTCGTGTTCGTGGTGGCCGACGGTGAGCTGCGGGTTTCCCGGGGCGTGTTGTCGGAGGAGAAACTGGCCATCCCGTTGAATCGGGTGCAGACCGTCAGCCTGGAGCAGGGGCTGCTTCATCAGGTTCTGAACCTCACGAAGGTCGCCGTCGACACCGCCGGGTCGACGGCGACCGAGTTCAAGTTCGATGCGTTGGAGCGCAACCGGGCCGAGGCGCTTCGCCAGGTGGTCAGCGAGCATCGGGCCGCTGGTGCCGTCGCGGTCGATGGGCCGCCGGCCGGGGTCGTCGACGTCCCCCTCGCTCCACCGCCCACAGGATCTCGTTCCGGCGCTCCACCGCCCCCCGGCGTCGAACCCGACGTACGATCCGAGGTGATCGCCCGGCGCTCGGTCGGGGACCTGGTCAAGATCGGTCTCAGTAGCTGGCCGTGGGCCGGGCTCGTCTTCATCATCCCGCTGCTCGCCGCTCTCGACGAGTTGCAGGAGATGCTCGATTTCCCGATCCTCGACCAGTTGTCGGAGCGGGTCGAGCAGGTGGGACAGGACGGTGCGCCCGAGGTCTCGCTGTCGGTGTTGGTGGCGTCGGCCGCGTCGTTCGTCCTCATCGTCACCGTGGCCGGATGGGCGCTGCAGGTTCTGCGATCGGTCATCACCAACTGGGAGCTGACACTGACCCGGACCACCTCGGCGGCCGGTGACAGTCTGCGTCGAGACGCCGGCCTGTTCAATCGAACCAGCCTGGCCGCCAACCTCGGTCGGGTACAGGGGGTGCGAACCACGAGAAGCCCGATGCAGCGATGGTTCGGTATTCGCCGGATGGTGCTCTCGATCACCGGTGAGGCCGACATGGTCGTGCCCGGATCCTCCGACGCCGAGTTCGAACGGGTCGAGTCGCTCGTGTTCGACAGCGAACGGCCCACCACCGACCGGATCGTGTCCCGGGCCTGGGTGTTGCTCGAGGCCCGTAACCGGGTGCTGAGTCTGATCGTACCCACGATCGTTCTCGCGATCCTGTTCGGTTGGTGGGCGCTCCTGGTGGTGGTGCCTCTCGTCACCGGGGTGGTCGGGGCCCATCTGAACTGGCGTCGCTACCGGTGGGGGTTCACCAGCCGTCGCCTCGCCGTCCGTCAGGGACTGCTCACCCTGCGGACCCACGACGTCGAATTCGTCAAAGCCCAGAGTGTCGACGTGCGACGAACGTTCTTCCAGCGTCGCCGGGGCCTGGCCACGTTCCGCCTGCGGACGGCGGAGGAGGGATTCGAGATCCACATGATCACCGAGGCCGAGGCCGACGCCTTGCGGGATCTGGTGCTGTATCACGTTGAATCGTCGGGGCGATCCTGGATGTAGGCGCTCAGCGACCCCGCAGATTCCAGGCCCGCAACCACACGACGACCGTGAAGCCGATGGCGAGGAGCCACAGGATGCCGGTGCTGCCGGCGTCGAAGCAGCGGGTGTTGCCGACGTCGATGCACTGCTGCACGAGCTCGTTCGATGTGTAGCGGGTGACGGCCATCAGCCCGCCGATCACAAGCGCGGCAATGGCGACGTTGCGGATCGTGGTCGGTCGGTTCCGGCGGAGCCCCACGACGAAGACGGGGAGAGCGAGCACGAGGAGTACGGCGAGGTAGATCGCCCAGAGACGAAGCATCACCATCATTCTGGCCCAATGCGCTGTCCGTGCGCGTCGCACGGCACCGGTACAGGGCGACGCCGGCGATCCGCTGTCACGAAATTTTTGTTCGTAATCCAAGCCAAAAGGTTGGCGACGCCCGACTCGTGCTCTAACATTAGCACTCGACTGGTGAGAGTGCTAATGCCTCCATCACGTCACTCGTGAGTGCCG
>JBFHME010000122.1:0-10736 GCA_041594435.1 Acidimicrobiales bacterium | reverse complement strand
CCGTCGTCGAGGAACACCTGGCCCTCACCACGATCGGCGATCAGCGACTGGAACACATGGCTCGTCGATTGCCGGTCGGGGTCGCCGGTGAGCGCGAACACCGTGTCGCCGACGATGACGGCCCGCGACGGGTGGAGCGGATCGGATCGTCGTTCGTTGAGGAACTGGATCGGGCCGAGGGTCACGGTGCGGGGAGCGACGTCGTCACCTTCGGCGCCGGTCTCGTTCCCGGCGTACGACCAGAAGCTCAGGATGCCGAACTCGTTGTACTGGACGAAGTCGTGCTCGACGTTTGGAGCCACGAGCGATTTCAACACGGCTCCGGTGCCCGTCACGGTCCAGATCTCATTCACGTCTTGATTCTCGGCCGGTCCGTCGGCCGAACGGCGGGATGCGATCAGCCGATCGGGGTTCCATGGGTGGAAGCCGACCAGGTCGAAATCGCCCTCGGTCGTGGCCACCGTGACCCCGTCGATCCCGCCCAGACTGCGAAGCAGGAAACGGAGGGTGTCAGGCCCCGGTTCCGCCCGGTAGACCTCCGCGCCCAGGAGCTCGGGCGATAGCGAACCGGCGGCGATCAGGGCGTCGAGCCGATCGAGCGAATGCCGTTCCGACCGGCTGGACGCCGCGTCGTCCTCCCGGTCGGAGGGATCGTCTGCCGTGTCGCTTCCCGTGTTGGTCAGCTGGATGAAGACGAGGGCCACGACGATGAGAATCAGGATCGTGATGCCGCGACCTCGACGGTTCGACGGTGTCGCCGGGCGGTCGGGGCCGTCGGTGCCGGCTCCGGAGACGCCGATCACCTCGACCGTCGCCGATCGGGGTTCAGAGCGCCTCGTCATGGACGACCGCCGCTTCGGGCCGACGGAGCAGGCAGCTGATCCGGTTGCTCCGCGTGATCGCAGTCGCCGGTGATGACGCCGGCCCGGCCTTGCCACCGGAAGCGGTCATCATCGACGAGTGATCCGTCGTGAGGCCACCGGTCGAGACCCGCCTCGCACCATTCACGGGTACGTCGACGGCGGTCGATCGTTCGCTGGATCGACATGGCTCCATGGTAGACCAGGCGAGTTGTCAGGCTTCGACGAGAAGGTCCCTGTCGGCGTCCATCCCGGCAGGAGGCCCTGAGGTGGAACGGTCGGCTCTAGTCCGGGTAGGCATCGTGGCGGTGAAGCCACTGCATGCTCCACTCCAGGTCGTCCTCGTCGCGGCCCTTGGGCATCAGATCGAGGTGATGGTACGTGCCGTTGAGCATGTCCAGACCGCGCGAGAAGGTCTGGTAGGTGAGGAAGATGCGATCGTCGTCGTCACGGGCGAAGGTGCTGAGGCCCGGTGCCTCCTCCCCGCCGAAGACCTGTGTGCCGTAGTTGTACAAGGGCTCGCCCGACGCAACCTGCTCCGGGGTGAAGCTGACCCCCATGTCGAAGTTGAAGCTCGAATTGAGCGACGACACCCAACGGAAGTCCCACCCCATGCGCTCACGGTACGCCTCGATGTTCTCGACACTGGTTCGGGACACCACGGCGAACGCCGTGTCCCGGTGAGCCAGATGGACGGGGGTGCCGTTGTAGTTGTCGGCCCAGAACGAGCACGACGGGCAGCCCTCGGTCCAGTCCGGACCCATCATGAAGTGGTAGAGAAGCAGTTGACTCCGGTCGCCGAACAGGTCGATCAGGGACACCTCACCGGCGGGTGAATCGAACCGGTAGTCGGTGGTGATCTCGGTCCACGGCAGGTCCCGGCGAGCGGCGCTCAGTGCGTCGCGTTCACGAGTGAACGCCTTCTCCCGATCGAGGAAGGCGAGGCGGGCCTCCTTCCATTCCTCGGGTGAGACAACGGTGTGTTCGGTGATCGACATGGTCGGTTCCTTTCTGCTCTCGATCAGTGTGACCGCTACGGTTGACGACCCGTCCAGCTGGCCAGCCGGTCGACGGCGGATGCGTCGTCGGCCACCGGCACGACCTCGGCGAATCCACCACCCCGACCCTCGGCCGGCACGACCTGTTGCCAGGTGGCCAGCGCCCAGCCCGCCAGCTCCTCGGGAATCTCCACGTCCAGCCCGGTTCCCTTGGCCACGTCCCAGGCGTGGGTCAGCGCATCGGCCACGATGACCGACATCGCGACCTCACCGGGCACGGCGCCGAGGCCGGGCACTTCCCGAGTGTCGGACAGGTTCTCCGGCGTGGCGGCGGCCGACAGGGCGGCATGGGCGTTTGCCCAGCCTTCGACCGGCCCGTTCGCCAGGACGTCGGGCGCCTCGCCCTCGGGTGGGGGCAGCTGCTGCAACGCGCCGGCCACCATGTGGCTTCCCTGGCACACGTGTTCGATGACCTGGTGGACGTTCCATTCGGTGCACGGTGTGGACTGTTCGCGGTGGTCGGGAGTGAGCTGGGCGATGACCGATGACATGACATCGTTGGTCCGGGCCAGTGCGGTTGCGGCATCCATGATGGTTCCCCTTCGAGTTGCGCCGGCCGACGTTGGCCGGGAGATCAACCTACCCGCATAAATGAGTAAGTGGCAACTTACGCATGAGGTGCGGCATCCCGGCACCCCGGCATCCACACCACCGTCCGGCGCCCTCGGCGCTGCGACGATCGCCGGCTGCAACTTGACCATTGCCGCCGAGGTCTGAAAGCATCCGACATGGCGGGGGCTTTGGACGAAGGGACACGATCCATGCGCCAACTCCTGATCGCCGCCGCCATTGCCCTGGTCGCCGGAATGGCCTCGGCCGGGCAACTGACCGGTGAGTTCGACCCCATCGGGCCGACCGTTGAGACCCTTGACACGTCGACGGGGCGCACGGTCGCCTACGTCGACGATGGCGACCCCGACGCGACGCCGGTCGTGTTCTTCGGCGGATCCGGCACCAGCGTGCGGGTGATGAACCTGCTGGAATTCGCTCACACCCTCCGAGGCGAACTCGGGTTGCGGCTGATCTCGGTCGAACGCAACGGCTTCGGGCAAACGGCGTTCGATCCGGCGCTCGGCTACATCGACTACGCCTCCGATGTCGAGGCCGTCCTCGATCACCTCGGCGTCGACGAGTTCATCGCCTTCGGTATCTCGGGTGGGTCCCCGTACCTGACCGAGGTCGTGTCCCGCAACGCCGATCGGGTCACGTCGGTGCATCTCGCTTCGGCCCTCTCCGAGGTGCCCGACGGTTCGTTCATCTGCGCGCTGCCCGACGATCCGGCAACGGTCGCCTTCCTGGCCCAGAACCCGCAGGTGTGGTTCGGGTTCAGCCCCGACAGCCCGGTCCAACAGGTGCCCGGTCTGCAGGACGAAGCCTACGACGACTCGGCGCGCACCTTCTTCATCGCCGGGCAGATGGGCTCGCCCGATCCACTCATCCACGAGTTCGAGTTGTACTGCAACGAACCGCTGGCCGACGTGTCCGGCGTCGACGCCCCCGTGCACCTGTACTACGGCGAAGACGACACCACCACACCGCCCGAGTTCCACATTCCCGTCTGGCAGGAGGCGTTCGGCAACGTGGTCAACGTCCGGATCTACCCCGGGCTCGGTCACGACGCCCAGTACCGGCACTGGGATCAGATCATGGTCGACATGTCGACCCAGCGCACCGACCGGATCCTCGTGTGCAGGAAGGGCAAGACCAGGATCGTCGACGAGGCCAAAGCCGAACGGCAACTGGCCTCCGGCGCCACCCTCGGCATGTGCGGCTGGGCCGGCTGACGCCTCACCAGTCGGCGGCGATGTATTTGGTCTCGAGGAACTCGAGCAGGCCCTCGTGGGCTCCTTCCCGGCCGACGCCCGACTGCTTGACACCCCCGACGGGAGCGGCCGGATCCGAGATCAGGCCGCGGTTGACGCCGACCATGCCGTACTCGATGGCCTCCGAGATCCGCATGGCCCGGGCCAGGTCGCCGGAGTACACGTAGGCGGCGAGACCGTAGATGGTGTCGTTGGCCAGCGCCACGGCCTCGTCGTCGGACGCGAAGGTGGTGACCGGAGCGATCGGCCCGAAGATCTCGCGATCGAGCACGGGGTTGTCGGGGGCCACGCCGGTGAGAACCGTCGGTTCGAAGTAGAACCCGGGGGAGCGGCCGGTGGCGCCACCGGTCTTGACGTCGGATCCGCCACCGACCGCCACCTCGACCGAGGAGACCATGTCGTCCTGGGCGCTCTGGTTGATCAGCGGGCCGAGTTCCACGCCCTCCTCGAGGCCGGGGCCGACCTTGAGGCTCTTCATCGCCTCGGTCAGTTGACGGCTGAAGTCATCGGCCACCGCCTCGTGGACCAGGAACCGGTTGGCGGCGATGCATGACTGTCCGCCGTTCCGCATCTTGGCGATCATCGCCCCCTCGATGGAGGCCTCGATGTCGGCGTCTTCACACACGATGAACGGGGCGTTGCCGCCCAGCTCCATCGCCGTCTTGACCACCGTCTTGGCCGCTTCGCCGAGCAGGATGCGACCGACCTCGGTCGACCCGGTGAACGACACCATCCGGACGCGGTCGTCACCGAGAATGGTGGGTACCACTTTCGACGAACGGTTCGACGGCAGGATGTTGAGCACGCCATCGGGCAGCCCGGCCTCCGCCATGATCCGGCCGAGCGCCAGCGCCGAGAGCGGCGTATCGGACGCCGGTTTCAGGATCATGGTGCACCCGGCGGCGATGGCCGGTCCGATCTTGCGGGTGGCCATGGCCAGCGGGAAATTCCAGGGCGTGATGAGCAGCGACGGGCCGACGGGCTGATGCATGGCGATGATCCGCTTGTCGCCGCCGGGCGCGATCGAGATCGAACCCAGATTGCGGACCGCCTCACCGGCGTACCAGCGGTAGAACTCGGCGGCATAGGCCACCTCGCCTGCAGCCTCCGAGAGCGCTTTGCCCATTTCCTGGACGACGAGCTCTGCCAGTGCGTCCTTGCGATCGATCATGAGGTTGAAGGCCCGGGTGAGGATCTCGGCCCGCTCCCGAGGGGCGGTCGCAGCCCACGATTCCTGGGCGTCGGAGGCCGCGTCGACTGCGGCCCTGGCATCGTCCTCCGCCCCGCTCGCCACCGTCGTCAACGAATCGGCCGTCGACGGATCCAGCACGTCGATACGGTTCCCGTCGGATGCCTCGCGCCACTCACCGCCGATGTACAGCTGGGTGGCGCCGGAGTTGGTCAGCTCATCAAGCAGGCTCATGGGCACACCGTACCGCGAATCGGAGAAGCGGAACCATGACGGGATCTACATGTCTTTCCGGCGATGCCCGCACGTCCGCTCTGGTGGTCGCCGCGCTGTTCGGCCCACACCACGATTCGTACTTTGGCGGGCCGGTGACCCTCGAAGGGGTCACCAGCCCGCCAAAGCTGAGGTTGACTGGGTCACCGGCCCGCAAAAGTTCGGGAGGTGGGGGAGGTCTGCCGGGCCGGTCACCCGTAGCCCGGCGGGACCTGGAAGCCGCCCAACTCCCGTTCCATGAAGCCGGCGAAGGTGATGGCCGAGCGGTCCTGCAGATGGCCGGTGACGATCTGCAGACCGCACGGCAACCCTGACGCCGTCAACCCGGCCGGTGCCACCGTGCCGGGCAGGTACACGCCACACGACCAGCCGGCCCAGAACAGCTGGTCGATCGTCGACTCCCGGCCGCCGTTCACGGGGATCGTGCGGTCGGCCCGATCGCCCTCCTGGTCGTGAGGGTATGCGGCCGACGCGGCCGTGGGGCAGAGCATCATGTCGTAGTCGTTGAAGAACTCGGCCCAGGCGTGGCGCTGGTGGGTGCGCTCCCGGTGTAGCGCCGTCCACTCCCAGTGCGACATCGTGATCGAGTGCCCGACGATCGCCCGGTAGTCGCGGGCGCCCTCGGCGTAGCGGGCGGCGTGCTGCTTCATCGCCTCGAACTTGCCGGGTGGGAACTCGGTGCCGGTGGCGGCCCGAAGCAACATGAGATAGACGTCGTAGCTGCGTTCGATGTCGATAGCCGGTCGGGCGTGGTAGTCGATCCGCACACCGAGCGACGCCAGCGCCTCGACGGTGGCCGCCAGTTGGTCGGTCAGCTCGTGGTCCTGCACGACGCACGGGCTCTCCAACATGACGGCGGCCCGGATTTCCTCGGGGCGGGTCCACGTCGGCTCCGGAAGGTCGAGCCGCCAGCCGACGGCGTCGAGCCCCCCGGCTCCGGCGACGATGTCGAGCCCGAGCCGCAGATCGGAGGCGTAGCGGGCGAGCGGTCCGCCGACCCCGATGTCGAGTTCGGTCGGATCGCCGGGAGCGCCGTGGCCGGCCATCGGCACCAGCCCGTAGGTCGGCTTGTGGCCGAACACGCCGCAATAGTGGGCCGGGTTGCGGATCGAGGCGCCGATGTCGGACCCGATCTCCAGCCCCGCCATCCCCGTGGCCAGCGCCACGGCCGAGCCGCCGGACGAGCCGCCGGGAACCCGATCGAGGTCCCATGGATTGTTGGTTGTGCCATAGACGGGGTTGAACGTCTGCCAGTCGGCCATACCCACCGGGAGGTTGGTCTTGCCGTAGATGACCGCTCCGGCGGCCAGCAGCCGATCGACAACCTCCGAGTTGCGCTCCGGCCGCCAGTCGATCCGATCCTCATAACCCGACGTCGACGGCGTTCCCACCCAGTCCCACGCCTCCTTGATCGTGATCGGCACGCCGTGGAGCGGACCCCAGTGCTCGCCTCGGGCGGTTGCCGCGTCGGCCGCCCCGGCCCGTTCCATGGCCTCCTCGATGCGCGCCACGACGACCGCGTTGACCGCCGGATTGAACCGCTGGTACCGGTCGAGAACGGCTGCCAGCAGCTCTCTCGCCGAGATGTCGCCGCCACGAACGGCCGCCGCTTGATCGGCGGCGCTGCGCAGGGTGATGTCCACGTCAGCCGATGTCGCGGCGGGTGAACATCGTGACCCCGCCGGTGAAGGTGGCCAGCCCGATCGCGGTCAGCACGACGATCGCCGTCAAACCTTGATCGTTGCCGGGGAGGTGGGTGACGTGACGCAGTGGTGACAGGTTGAGGGCCATGTCGGGCAGGCGGACCAGCTCGCCGAACAGGAAGATGAACGTGGTGACAGCGAACGCCGCCCAGACGCCGAGGGTGTATTCCTTGGCCAGGCCATAGAGCAGCACGCCGACGCCTGAGAGTGCCCACAGCGCCGGGGTCCGGACCAGCGAAGCGGCGATCACCCGGCCGACGCCGGTCATCTCGCCGGTCATCGCACCGTCGGCCACCACCACCGACAACCCGGCGATCACCATGAACACCGGAGCGGCCAGCACCGACAGGGCAAGGTGGGCGCCCAGCCACCGGGTTCGGGACACGTGCCCGGCCAACACCGGTTCGGCCCGCCCGGCCAGCTCCTCACCACGGGGACGAAGCATCGACTGAATCACGCCGGCCCCGGCGATCAAGGCGATCATCGACAGGATGAGGGTGAGGAAGCCGTCTCGGAGGGCCTCTCCCGACATACCCATCTGTTCGAGGACATCGCGCATCGATTCGATTTCCTCGACGAACGATTCGATCTCGTTCAGCACGGCGCCGTAGGTGGCGCCCATGAACGCGATGCCGATGCACCACCATGCCAGCGTGGTCCGCTGCAACCGCCAGGCGAGCCCGAGGGGGGACAGCAGCGACGGCGACGCGGCGTCCGGCCCCGGACGCTGGGCGATGAGACCGGCACCCACGTCGCGCCGTAGCACCAGCGCGATGGCGAGGCCGAAGGCGGCGGCGACGGCGACGACGAGCACGATCACCGGCCACAGCACCGCGTCGCCGAACGGGTTGATGGCCTGCGACCAGCCGATCGGGGACAGATACGACAGGCCGTTCTCCTGGACATCGCCAATCGCACGGAGCGCGAAGGCGACGGCGATGACGGCCAACGAGGCGCCGGTGGCCGCTCGCCCATATTCGAACACCTGCACCCAGATCAGGGCGATGGCGGCGAACACCAGCCCGCACAGCCCGAGGGCGGCGCCGAACAGGAAGGATCGCCCCGGGTCGATTCCGTCGATGCTGAAGGCGGCCGTGGTCACGAGGGCGATGACGAGGTTGACCGCCACCGCCACGATGCTGACGGCCGCGATCGCACTCCACGGTCCGACCGCGGCGGCCCTCACGAGTTCGGCCCTCCCCGACTCCTCCTCGGCTCGGGTATGACGGGCGATGAGCAGTACGTTCATCAGCCCGATGATGGCGAAGGTGAATGCCCCGATCTCGAAGGCGTAGCGTCCGCCGAAGGTGTCGAGGGCGTCCGGAGGGCCCTGCATGGCCACCGACGCGCCGCTGTTGCCGACGAGTACGGCCTGCTGAGCGAGCACGACCTCGGGTGTCACCCCCTGCGTCTCGGCCTCGGTTCGGGTCACCGCCCGCAACGAGATCGGTGTGATGACGATGAGGAAGCAAACACCGATCAGCCACAACGAGAGTTTGATCCGATCGAGCCGCAGGATCAGCCGGATCAGCTCTCCCGTCCGGGCGAAGCCGCTTTTCACAGCTCGGCCGCCGCGTCGTTCGACGACCCGCCGCTTTGCGAGCCGATGGCGTAGTGCCGCATGAACAGCTCCTCCAACGTCGGCGGCTGGCTCTCCAGCGCTTCGATGCCGAGTATCGAGAGGGCCGACATGACCGAACCGAGGCTGTCGTTGGCCACCGAGAACGAGGCCTGGTGGGTGTCGCGGGCCAGGAAATCGGTGACACCTTCGTGGTCGGCGATGGGGCCGATCGGCGCAGCGGTGGTGGCGTCGATCGAGGTTCGGGTCAAGTGCCGCAACTCGGCCAGCGTGCCCGTTTCCACGGTGCGGCCGTCGCGGATGATCGTGACCCGATCGCACAGTGACTCGACTTCGGCCAGGATGTGGCTCGACAGCAGTACGGACCTGCCGTTGTCGAGCTGTTCCCGAATGGCTTCCTGGAACACCGATTCCATCAACGGGTCGAGACCCGCCGTCGGCTCGTCCAGCACGAAGAGATCGGCGTTTCCGGCCAGCGCAGCGACGAGAGCAACCTTCTGGCGATTGCCTTTCGAGTAGGTGCGGCCCTTCTTGGTGGGATCGAGGTCGAAACGCTCGATCATCTCGGCCCGTCGCTTGGGGTCGAGACCGGAGCCCAACCGGCCCAGCAGGTCGATCGTCTCCCCGCCGGAGAGTCCGGGCCAGAGGTTGACGTCGCCCGGTACGTAGGCGATGCGACGGTGAAGATCGACGGCATCGGCCCACGGGTCGCGCCCGAGGAGTTGGATGTGTCCGGCGTCGTGACGGAGCAGGCCCATCAGCACTCGGATGGTGGTCGATTTGCCGGAGCCGTTTGGCCCGAGAAACCCCATCACCTCGCCGGGCTCCACCCGCAGGTTCAGGCCGTCGAGTGCTTTGGTGGCGCCGAAGGCCTTGTGCAGGTTCTCGACCTGGATGACGGACTGGGTGCTCATGGTCGCGAGTTCGCGGATGGTGTGTTCATCGTCGTTGGATCCTCGAATCAGACGGTGCGGTGGCCGACGTTGTCGATCCTACTGTTCAGGCGGCAGTGTGGCCGCGTCGAACCCGAACTGTGGCCCAGACATCACCGGTCGAAGACCCGACTGCGGCGGCTCGACGGCCGCGGCGCGGTGGCCCCGGATTCAGCCCGTGCCGGCCAGGGCGGGGACCGGTTGGCGGGCCCCCGTCGCCTCGGTGGCCTCGGCCCACGGATTGCCCGACAGATACTTCCATCCGGCGTCGGGCAGCAGCATCACCGCCGTGCCACCGTGGGTCTCCAGGTACTCGACGGCGGCGTGGATGATCGCGCCCGACGACGTACCGACGAAATGACCCTCGGTGTTCATCGTGATGAGCACCATGTCCTCGGCCGTCTTCTTTCGGATCTGATGGCGCCGGTCGACCAGTGACAGGTCGGCGACCGGCGGCTGGAACGGATCTTCCTGACTGCGCATACCACCGATCGGATCGTCCATGAACTCCTCAACCGAGTGGACCTGAAGTTCGGGGTGGAAGCGCTTCATGGCCCGGCTGTTGCCGGTGAGCGTGCCGCCGGTGCCGTAGGCGCAGAAGAGGTGGTCGGGCGGTGCTTCGAGGGGCCAGTCCCGCTGGATTTCCACCGAGGTTCCGAACTCGTGCGCTGCCGGGTTGGCCGGGTTGCCGTACTGGTAGCACATGTAGCCGTGGCCCTCGTCGACCAGGTGGCGGGCATAGGCGATGGCGTCGTTGGGCCCGCCGTCGACCTCGATGAGGTCGGCCCCGTAGGCCCGGAGAAGCTGTTTGCGCTCCTCGGTGGACTTGGCCGGGAGGCAGATGGTCATCGGGTGCTTGTTGATGAGGGCGATGCGGGCGAGGCCGATACCGGTGTTGCCCGACGTGGCCTCGATCAGCGGCATGCCGGGTAGAAGATTGCCGTCTTCCACAGCCTGGTGGAACATCCGCCACGCCGGTCGGTCCTTGATGGATCCGGTGGGGTTGTACCACTCCAGCTTGGCGAACAGTCGGGTCCCCTTGGGGGCCAGCTCACGGAACTCGACGAGCGGTGTGTTTCCTGGCTTCATGGTGCAACCACGTCCTCAAAGTGTTGTCGGCTTGTCGGGGTCAAGGGCCGAATTCACGACAAAGTCCATATATATGACCAGATTACTCATCTTTAACCGCCGACCCCACGGTGATCTTCCGTGACGTCAGACACACGGCGTTCGCGGCGGTCCGCTCGATCGAACCTTTGGCGTGCTGTGGACCCCCCCACCTCGAGCTTTTGTCTGCCGTCGACCCGTCAAGGGGACGT
>JBFHME010000121.1:0-10739 GCA_041594435.1 Acidimicrobiales bacterium | reverse complement strand
CGGATCCGGTCGGCGACGATGGTTTGGACCGCCGTGTTCGAGGTGGCGACGATCGTCAGGAATCCCATGCCCGAGAACAGCAGGCCGGTGGCACCCTGCAGCACGGTCGTCGAGGAACCGAAAACCATGATCATCAGCCCGTACAGCGGCATGGCCACCCGTACCGTCTTCGCCCGCGACAGATCGCCGAAGACGCCGGCCACGATCGGTGCGGCCAGGATGGCGCCAACCCCCATGAGGCCCGACAGCAGGCCGAGCGCCCACGGGTCCACCCCGTAGACCTGTTTGGCGTAGACCACCACGAAGCTGACCACCGGGAACCCGAGGAACGCCACACAGGCTGCCAGTGCGATCCCGACGCCGATGCCCGGCTGGCGCCTGATGTAGCGGATGGAGCTCACGAATCCCTTCAGGATCGGCTGCGGATTGCGATCCTGTCGGGTGGTCCGGGGGTCGACCAGCGCCAGAGCCAGCAGCACGGCGCCGAAGCTGAGGGCGTTCAGGCCGAACGCCCAGGCAGGGCCCAACGCCGCGATGAGGGTACCGCCCACCGCCGGACCGATGGCCCGGGCCATGTTGAACTGCAGGCTGTTCAGGCTGATGGCCGAGGGCAGATCCTCGGCTTCGACGAGCGTCGGCACGAACGACTGCCACGTCGGCATCGTGAACCCGCTGATGATCCCACCGAGGGCGGCCAGGGCGACCAGCGCCCCCGGTGATCGCACTCCCCACACCCACGCCGCGCACAAGGCGGCCGCGGCCAGTGCCGCTGCGAACTGTCCGACGACGAGGACCTTCCGCCGGTCGAACCGGTCGGCCAGATTGCCGGCCACCGGACCGAGCACCATGGCCGGGAAGATGCTGGCGAATGCGGCGAAACCCACCCACGAGGCGGCGTCGGTGATCTCCAACAGCACGTAGGGGACCGTGAGGTTCTGCAGCCAGGTGCCCGAGTTCGACACCAGGGCGCCGAGCCAGAATCGACGGTAGTTGTCATGGCGTAGCGCCCGTAGCCCGTGAGCGAAGCCCCGTGGGCCCTCCGGCACCGATCGGCGACCGCGCCGGCCAACCGTTGTCGAACGCCGATGCGACGTCGTCACCGAGGCAAACCGATTCGGTCGACGCGGGCGAACTCGCGTCGAACCGACAAAGGCAGGTGTTCGAGCAGGAAGTCGATCACCGTCGCCGGGAAACGATCCTTGATCTCGACCGTGTACCACACCGCATCGAACAGCGACACGAACGTCTGGACCGCATTGAAGTGAGCGACCGAATCGGCCTTCAGCGTGGCCACATAGGCGGTCGAGGCTTCGTCGGGTTGGTGCAGATAGTGCACCTGATCGGCCCGACGGTCGCGTGACTCGGTGGCCAGCCACCAGGTTCGTCCGATGTCATACGGTTGGCTGAGTTCGTCGGCGATGAGCCCGAGGGTATAGCCGATTCGGGTGCCCACCTCCAGGTTGACCCTCGTCGTCTCCAGTTGCTGGGCCAGATAGAGACAGTGCTCGTGGCGGTGGTCCAGCGAGAGTCCTCCGGGCCCGTACACCGGATTGGGCGAGTACCAGGGATCCTCGTCGATCAGGTAGCGCACCATCTCCCTCTGCAACACGCAGTCCCGATAGCGGAAGTTCATCGTGTTGGTCTCGAGGCCGAAGTGGCGCACGGATCGCTTGTGGCGTAGTCGACGAAGCCGGGTCACGACCGTCTCGACACCTCGTTCCTCGATGTAGGTGATGGCTCGTTGAATCAACGCATCGGACCAGTCCCGGACAAGGCCGGCGCGGTCCGGGTCGCCGTCGGCCAAACGTCGCAGCTGTCGTCCCCAGGCATCGAACTGGGCGGCACTGATACCGTCGGGCAGGGTGGACATGGTGACGCCGGCCTTCAGCGCGCACCGCTCGCCCTCCAACAGCTCGCTGGCCGACAGTTGGCGATCGAACCACAGGAGGTCGTCGGTTGGTACCCGATACCCGAACGGCAGTTCCCGCCGGTCGAGATAGGCGTCTTCGAGCTCGGACTGCTCCGCGAACAGGGCTCGGGCCTCGGCCCGCAGTTCGGCCACGATCGGCGTGGCCGCCGGACCGTCGCGGCCGCGGCCGGTGATGCAGCGAACCGCCATGGCCGGACTCGGCGGACCCGACGGTCGGCCGCTGCCCGACCCGTAGCCGATGCTGGGGAACACCACGGCGCCGACCCCGTCGACCAGTGTCATATCGGTCGAGTCGGCGGCCGCCGACCGAACCGGCACGTACACGCCTTCGGTCTGCATGTGGGCCAGGAGGTGCGTGGCGAAATCGGCCTGAACCCGGGCCCTGGCCGACGTCGAGGCATCCCCACCGCGATTGAGAACGTGAATGACCCGCCAGCCTGCAGCGAGGCAGTCGATGATCTTCTGATCGAGTTCGGCTCGAACCCAACCCGTCGACTGGTCGAAGATGGTGGTGGACAGGTAGATGGTTCTGGGCGGCGTGTGCTGCAGCGCCCGATGGAGGAGGTCGACGACGAAGGCCCGACAGACTTCGCTGAACGTGGCCTGGTCGTTGCCGAAGTGGCCTTTGCTGAACGTGGTGACCCCGATGGCGGTGTCGTCGCCCCACCCCTCGGGCAGCCGATCGTAGGCCCGGTTGAGAATCGTGTCGGCCTGCACGGGCTTCTGACCGACCTGCGGGTGGTGGAGGATGTTCAGCCGGGCCACGGTCAACAGCACGACCTCGTCACGGGCCGCCTGATCCTCGGGCCGTTGCAGAAGAAACGCCTCGGCCCAGTCGACCATGGCCCGGTAGCCGTCGATCAGCTTCACGACCGACTGGGAACGGGCGCGGCCCGACGGGTCACCGGAGGTGAGCTCGCCGACGACGCGTTCGATGATCGTCAGGAGTGGCGACGTCTCGAACGGCGGATCGAGCCAGGAGCCGTCCCCGAGCCATCCCTCGAGATCCTCCAGGTGCTCGGCGATGCCCTGCTCGGACAGTTCGTCGAGATCGAGGGCTCCGCCGGACGCCGAAGCCCGATCGGGACCGGAACCGACCGGCACCGTGGCGGCTCGGACGGCCGCCACCGCCTCGTCGCCTGATCGCCGGTACAGCACCTTTGCGGCCGCCAGCACTGTTTTGGGTGGTTGGCCACGTTTTTTTTCGAGGTTTTCCGCCAGGGTGCGGAGGTGGCTGTGAAAGACGCTGACCAGATGGGTGCCGAGAATCGGGGCCAACACCTCGGTTGGCCGGATATTCGAGCGGGCGTCGACCGGCATGTGGCAATGATGGCAGACCCGGGTTGAGCAAGCGACCCGGGTACGGCTCCAAGGCCGTGAATAACCTCCGGTTGCGGCGACCGTAAGGTATTCGGCGCCGAAGCCGTGAGCCCTGATTTCCCGGCCCCGACGACCGCCCGCAGTAATTCGAAAACCCCGCTGTTTGAGCGGAAATATGTACTTCACAGCGCCGAAATCCGTCCTACTATTACTTTCCCAGGCACACCTGCCAAAACGCCAAGACCGAACAGGAGGTGACTCGCAATGTTGTTCCCAGTACTCATCAGCCTGCTGGTGGTGGCCACGCTGGCCCTGTTTGCAATCGGTGGGCTCCTGGTCCACCAGCAACGGCTCGAACTCGCTGAGCGTCGGGCCGACGCCGACGACCCGGTGACCGTGCGGCTTGGCGACCTGATCACCGAGATCAACGAGATCGACGATCAGGCGTTGGCCAAGCTGCAGCTCGAACTGCAGGCTCGCCAGCAGATGGCCGACATCATCGGCTGACCCTCGCAAAGCCCCGGGCCCGTTCCGGGGCCTTTGTCCGTCTTCACGGAACCGCGGTGCCGCCAGCCGGTCGCCGGTGGCCACCGTCACATCGGGGTAGCGACGGGGCGGAGGTCAGACCGGATTCGGGCACCATGGAGGGGTGGCAGCCTACGATCTCATCGTCATCGGAGCAGGACCGGCGGGAGCGGCTGCGGCCATCGTGGCCGCCCGAAAGGGCCTGACGGTGGCCGTCTTCGAGAAACGTGGCTACGGACGCGACAAGGTCTGCGGAGACGGCCTCACCCCCCGGGCGGTCGGCGCCCTCGACGATCTGGGTATCGGTCTCGACGGCGCCCACCGAATCGACGGACTCCGAATGATCGCCGGTTCGAGAGTGCGGGAGCTGGCCTGGCCGACGACCAGCCGTTTTCCGAGCCACGGAGCCGTCTGGCCCCGGCGACGGCTCGACGCCGCACTGGTCGACGCCGCCACCGAGGCGGGTGCCGAACTCTTCTGGGAGTCCGAGGCCGAGCCGATCCTCGATGGCGAACGAGTCGTCGGGGTGAAGGCCAACGGCCATTCATACTCGGCCGACATGGTGGTCGTCGCCACCGGCGCGCCGGGTCAGGTGGCCCGCACACTCGGGGCGGACCGGATAGACGGCGAACCGTTCGGTCTCGCCATCCGCACCTACGTCGAGTCACCCCGTCACGCCGACCGCCATCTGGAGGCCTGCCTGACGCTGGTCGACGAACACGGCACCGCGGTGCCGGGCTACGGCTGGATGTTCCCCGCCGGTGACGGCACCGTCAACATCGGCGTCGGCGCCCTGTCGACCATGAAGAACTTCAAGCAGTTGAACCTCAACCACCTGCTCGACTCGTACCGGGCGTTGGTGGAGAAGACGTGGGACATCGGACCCAACCTCGAGCGACCCCGGGCCTGGCGCCTGCCGATGACCGCCCGCCGACGACACGGCCCGGGCTGGATGGCGGTCGGTGACGCAGCCGGTTTGATCAACCCGATGAACGGCGAGGGCATCGACTACGGGCTGGAGTCGGGCATGCTGGCCGCCGAGCTGTTCATCGCCGACCCGGCGACCGCACCGATCAAGTACCACCTGGCGGTCGGCGAACGATTCGACAGCTTCCTGCGTACCGGTCGCCGGTTCTCGTTCCTGATCGGCCACCCGTGGATTCTCCGGAACGGGCTCAAGCTGGCCGTCGGCACCGACGCCATTGCCCAGATCACACTCGGGGTCATGGGCAACCTCATCGACTCCGACACCCCCGGCGCCGCCGGCCGGGTCCTGACCGTGGCCGACAAGGCGCTGGCCGCCGCCGACCCGATCCTGCGCCGCACGAGAGCAGCCGGCTGAGATCGATCCCCGGGGCTGATCCCGAAAGCCGATCCCGAAAGCCGATCCGGCCGTGCACTACTGTGGGGCCGACGGGGGCAGCTGGGCCCCGGGGAACGGCAGTATGGTGCACCAACGTTGAGTCACAACATCTATGAGCTCTTCGCGACCAAGTTCGGGGAACACCGAGACGATCCGTTCCTGACCCTCCCCGGCGGTGATTCCCACACCTACGGGCAGATCGACCGTCGCAGCGCGGCCATGGCGGCGGTCCTCGCCGACGGCGGCGCCCAGCCCGGTGATCGGGTTGTGGTCCAGGTCGACAAATCGGCCGACGCGGTGGCGCTCTATTTCGCCTGTCTGCGAGCCGGTTTCGTCTACGTGCCGCTCAATACCGCCTACACACCCGACGAGATCGGCTTCTTCCTCGGCGATGCCGAGCCGGCGGTCTTCGTCTACCCACCGGACCTCGCGGCCAAGCTGATGCCGGTGGCCGACATCGCGAATGTCAAGCGCACCTTCACCCTGAGTCACGATGGGGGTGGCACCCTGGCCGAGACCGCATCGCAGGTCACGGCCCTCGGCGGCGTGGTGGAGCGGGAGGCCGACGACGTGGCCTGCATGCTCTACACATCGGGTACGACCGGCCGCCCGAAAGGCGCCATGTTGACCCATGGCGGCATGGCCACCAATGCCCTCGCGCTGCACCACATCTGGCGCTTCCGGCTGGGTGACGTCCTGTTGCACGCCCTGCCGATCTTCCACGTCCACGGATTGTTCGTGGCGCTGCACTGCGCCATTCTCAACGCATCGGAGGTCATCTTCTGTGAGCGGTTCGACGTGGAGACGGTTCGTCGTCACCTGAGGGAGGCGACCGTCTACATGGGGGTCCCCACCCACTACGCCCGGCTGCTCGACGATCCGGATTTCGGCCCCCAGGACTGTCAGACGATCCGAATGTTCACCAGTGGTTCGGCACCGATGACCGAGGTCGTGTTCGACGAGTTCACCGAGCGCACCGGCCATGTCATCTGTGAACGCTACGGCATGACCGAGTGCGGCATCATCACCTCCAATCCGCCGGAGGGCCAACGGGTGGCCGGCACCGTCGGCTACGCACTGCCGGACATGGAGCTGCGGGTGGCCGACAGCTCGGATCGGGCGGTCGACGACGGCGACGTCGGTCAGGTCCAGGTGCGAGGGCCCCACCTGTTCAAGGGCTACTGGCTCCTCCCCGACAAGACAGCCGAGTCGTTCACTGCGGACGGGTTCTTCCGCACCGGTGACATCGGCTGGCTGGCCGGCGACGGTCGCCTCACGCTGGCCGGCCGGAGCAGCGACATGATCATCTCCGGGGGCTACAACGTCTACCCGAAGGAGATCGAGTTGCAGCTCGACGAGACACCGGGCGTGATCGAATCCGCCGTCGTCGGACTCCCTCACGACGATTTCGGGGAGGCGGTCACGGCGTTTGTGGTGGCGGAGTCCCACATCAACGACGATGTGCTCAGGGCCGCGCTCGACGCCAGGCTGGCCAACTTCAAGCAGCCGAAGAAGTACATCTACCTCGACGCCCTGCCGCGCAACACGATGGGCAAGGTGCAGAAGGGCGACCTGCGTCGAGCCTACGAAGAGCTCTACCGCCCGGCCCCCTGACCGCTCCCGAAGACCTGTCGCGAAACACGAGACTCACGCTTCGCATTTGCGACAAATCCCGGGGGGGATAGGTTGAGATGCCTATGCGGATTCTGATTGTTGTTGCCCATCCCGATGACCTGGACTTCGGTTGTGCCGGATCCACGGCCTCCTGGACCGCTGAAGGCCACGACGTCGTCTACTGCCTGGCCACCGACGGGGAGGCGGGCGGCTTCGACGAATCGATGAGCCGGGAGGAGATGGCCCGCATCCGACGAAAGGAGCAAACGGCGGCCGCTGCCGTCGTGGGTGTGAGCGAGCTGCACTTCCTCGGGTTCCCCGACGGCCGGGTGCAGTCCGATCTGGAGCTGCGCAAGGCGATCAGCCGCACGATCCGTCAGACCGAGCCGGATCGGGTCGTCGGCCAATCTCCCCAGCGTGACCTGAACCGCATCTACCCGAGCCACCCCGATCACCTGGCCGTCGGCGACGCCACCCTGTGCGCCGTGTATCCCGATGCCCGCAACCCGTTCGCGTTCCCCGAGCTGCTGTCCGACGAAGGCCTTCGCCCGCACTCGGTGCCCGAGGTCTGGATCATGGGCGGCCCGCAGGCCGACACCTACATCGACATCACCGACACCATCGACCGCAAGATCGAGGCGCTGCTGTGCCACGAGAGTCAGATGCAGGATCCCGATGGCATGTCGGAGCGGATCCGGGAGTGGGGCCGAACCTCCGCCGAGGCGGCCAATCTGCCCGCGGGACGGCTGGCTGAACGGTTCCGCATCGTCAACACCGCCTGACCGAACTGCAGGATCGACCGCGGTGTCAGCCGCCGCTGATCAGGTTGAACTCGATCCGTCGGTTCAGTTCCCGATTCTCGGGCGTGTCGTTCGGCACCAACGGGAACTGTTCTCCTTCACCCCGGGCGCTGATCACGGCCTCATCGACCCCGAGTTCGACCAGCCGGGCCTTCACCGCCTCGGCTCGAGCCTCCGACAGGATCTGGTTCTCGTCATCGGGCCCCTGGTCATCGGTGTGACCGACGATTTCCACCCGGACGCCGGGTAGCTCCAGCAATCGTTGGGCGATGTCGGCCAGCACGGCGTCGCTGGCCGAGTCGATCTCGGAACTCTGCGGGGCGAAAAGGATCGGGTTGGCGGCAACCGCTTCCTGGATCTCGGCTTCCAGCACGGCCAACGAATCGGCGCTCACATCGATCATGACCGCCGAGATGTCGACGGGCAGGAGGGTGCCGAAACGGCTCTCGATTTCGGTGACGAGTTGCTCGTGGTTGGTCTCGCCCGGCGCGACCGAACCGGTGATCCGAAGTTGGGCGTCGGTCCAGGTGCGTTCGTCGACGACCACACCACTCACGTCGACCGTGCCGAACGCGGCCTGTCCGGCGGCGGTCAGATCGTCGATCGACGCCTGATCGGGAAGCGCGCCGCTGAATCGGATGGAACCGTCGGCGACGATCCCGTCGAGGTTGACGGCGATCAACGCCTCCTCCTCACTCCGCTCAACGGTCACCCCGCCGTCCTCCAGGCCGAAGTCGTCGACCACGGCGTCGCGCAGCTGCACGGGTCGTTCATCGTCGACCCGGGCGATACCGGTGATGGCCACCGAGCCTCCGTCGAGCACCGTTTCGGGATCGACGGTGAGTTCGTCGATGACGTTGGCCGAATTGTAGATCGACTCGACGGTGGCCAGGAGCTGGGCCCTCGCCGCCTCGTCGGGAACGGCACCTCGCAGGATGACGATGTCGCCTTCCACCTCGATATTGAGTCGAACCGGCGTGGCCGCCACCGAAACGCCGGTCTCGCCGCTGACGACTTCCGTTGGCGTTTCGTCGTCCTCCAACGCCTCGAACCCGAGCGCGAAACCGACCAGGGCGACGAACACGGCGCACAGCACCCCGAGATAGCCCCAGCTGGTCCGCTCATCGGCTTGGTCCGGCGTCAGGCGCTTCAGATCATCGTCGATCTCGCCCGGATCGTAGTAGGTGGGGTCGAAGTCATAGCCGGGATACCGGTCCTGGAACCGGATCTGCTCCTGCGTGGGCTCCACAGGCTCGACTTTGGAATCGGTCATGATGAGGTCTTCGAGTTGGCGGATGAGGTTTCGGGCAGCACTCCATCGTAGTCGGAGGGCAACTCGGCGAACTCGATGAAGATACACTCACCCGGGCAGTCGTGGGCGGCATGGATCACATCCTCCTCGAGCGCCCGCGGCACGGCCGCCAGCTCAGCCGAGCCACCGGGGTCGTTGAAGATCCTGTCGCCCTCCTTGCAGTAGGCGATGCCGTCCTCGAGGATGGTGAACACGGCCGGAGCGTGGTCGGTACAAAGGCCGTCTCCTGTGCAGAGATCCTGGTCGATCCACACCCGCAGTTCCGCCGTCAGTGCTGGGCCGTAGCGGTCCGAAGCAGTCACCCCTACAACGGTACTGGCACCGGCAGCCCGACCCTCACTCTTCTACCCCTGGTCACACGTATACCCTGGGATCGTGAGCAGCAGCTTCGGACAGCTCTTCCGCCTGACCACCTTCGGCGAGTCCCACGGCGAGGCCGTCGGGGTCGTGGTCGACGGCTGCCCGCCGGGCCTTTCACTCGACGTCGCCGACATCCAACGCGACCTCGATCGGCGGCGACCGGGCCAGAGCAGGTTGGTGACCCAACGCCAGGAGGCCGACGAGGTCCGCGTGCTGTCCGGCCTCTTCGAGGGCCGCACCACCGGCACTCCCCTGGCCATGGTGGTCGACAACGCCGACCAGCGGCCGGGAGCCTACGATCACCTGCGGGGGGTCTACCGCCCGAGCCACGCCGACTACACCTACGAGGCGAAGTACGGGCTGCGCGACCACCGGGGCGGCGGGCGTTCGTCGGCCCGCGAGACGGTTGGCCGGGTGGCGGCCGCCGCGGTGGCCCGGCGGCTCCTCACCGAGGCGGCGGGCATCGAGGTCCTGGCCTGGGTCAGCCGGGTCCACACGATCGAGGCATCGGTCGATTCGGCTTCCGTGACCCTCGACGATGTCGAGGCCGACCCCACCCGCTGTCCCGATCCGACCGCGGCGGCAGCGATGACCGAGGCGATCGAACGGGCCCGCCGCGACGGCGACTCCCTCGGTGGGGTGGTGACCGCCGTGGCCCGGCGGGTTCCGGCCGGCCTCGGCGAACCGGCCTTCGACCGGTTGGAGGCCGACCTGGCCAAAGGCATGTTGTCGCTACCGGCGACGAAAGGGTTCGAGATCGGCAGTGGATTCGCCGGGACGTCGATGACCGGCCGCGAACACAACGACCCGTTCGTTCCCGGGCCCGACGGCCCGATCACGACCACCAACCACTCGGGTGGTGTGCAGGGCGGCATCAGTAATGGCGCCGACATCGTGATGCGGATTGCGTTCAAGCCGACGGCCACGATCTCGTCGGAGCAGAAGACGGTGATGGCCTCCGGCGAAGCTACGGTGTTGGCCGCCAAAGGCCGTCACGATCCCTGCGTGCTCCCGCGGGCGGTGCCCCTCGTCGAGGCCATGACGCTACTCGTGCTGGCCGACCACTGGCTTCGCCAGCAGGCACTCCGCTCGCTGTAGTCTTCGCCACGAGCGCGACCGATGCACCCAACCCCGGTTGACGTTCGCGGGCGAACGACCGATCCTGACCGTTTTCGCCCGCGAACGTACGTGGATAGCGTGGATAGAGGACGGGGTCGGCGTGGAATGGGCCGCTAGGCCATGGCGTCGAGAGCCCGTTCCTCCCCGATGTCGATCAGGGGCTTGTCGTTGCCCATGATCTCGTCAGCCGACAGCCGACCGGGGCCGAGGAACACCAGTCCGATCAACCCGGCCAGGTAGGCAAGCTCCTGTTCGGCGCCGCCGAGGATCGTGTCGTTCTTGACCCAGATGACGGCCCCGACGATGATCCCGGCCAGCAGCAGAGCGGCGATACGGGTGGCGAAACCGGCGATGAGCGCCAGGCCGAGCACGATCTCGGCGATGGCGGTCAATGGT
>JBFHME010000120.1:0-10764 GCA_041594435.1 Acidimicrobiales bacterium | reverse complement strand
GCCGGCGGCCGTGTGCCGCCTCGGAACGACCCCCAGGCCCGCGCCAGCGGTTCGAGAAGGACGATGGTCGCGACGGCCAAAGCGATTCCGGCCGAGGCCCGCCGCCGGTCCGCCACCGTCACGCCGCGGGCCATGATCGCGGCCAGCACCACGGCCGCCAGGCAGGACGCGCCGGCCAGGGACAGACCGGCTGCGGCGGCGCCGTTGACCGTCAAGAAGCCGCCGAGCACGACGGCTATGGCCAGCAATGGAAGCAGGTTGTCGATCACGGCGCGGACGGCAACAGGGCGGCGTAGCCGTTCACCGTCGGGAGCAGAGGAAAGAATATCGGCGATGACCCGTCGCCGGCGGGTGTCGCCGGTCGAACACCCCTCGAACGTCTGCCGGTCGGCCCTCCCCCTGCTGACCGCGTCCTTCCAGACGGCGCCCAGGCTGTCGGGTGCGGGGCGTAGAGCCTGAGCAGCGGGCACGGCACCGACGACGTCTCCACTCGGGTGGTCACCGAGGCGTCGACGGAGCCGGCCATCGGCGGTCACCGCGGAATCCGGAGGAACCCGGGAACCGCGGCGAAGGGCGGAGCGGCGAACCGCCAGGCCTCCGGATCCCGTCGTGATGGCAGCCGCAGGGTCCGCGGACGGCAGCCTTCCCAGGTCGGCCAGCGCGGCCATGGCCCGGGCCACGGTGCCGTCGTTCTCATCGACCTCGATCAGGTGGTCGGTCACCACCGCCGTCCGATCCGTCCGTTCGAAGGCCAGGGCCAGGAACCACGGCCACAGGGGATGGCACACGATGTCGGCGTCGATGAACGCAACGATGTCCCCCGATGCGGCCTCGATACCGGCCGCACGGCCGGTTCCGCCATGGCGACCCGGTTGAACCAGTTCGAACGGATAACGGGCTGCGAGCGTCATGGTGCGATCGGTGGACCCTTCGTCACAGACAATGACCTCGAGGTCGGTGTAATCGGTCATCTCGAGGGCGGAAAGGCAGCGCTCGATGGTTGCTTCGCTGTTGTGAGCGCTGACCACGGCGGTCACTCTCGGCCACGAGCGGCGCAGATCCTTGACGTTCTGTCGGGCCCAGGTCTCCACCGAGCGGCCGAGTGGTGTCAGTGCCCCCTCGTGTGTCACAAGCGAATCCAAGGAGGAATCGGTGGAATCCTCGAAGGCCGGGGATCGGGCGTCCCACGTCGCCACGGTGGCTCCCGCACAACCGGCTCGGTCGAGTGCATCCAGCCGATCGGTGAGGGCTCGGGCGTGCGTCGCCGCCGTGACGTTGGCGCCTGCTTCCGGGGGCCGTAGATCGGTGACGATGAGCGGCCTCGCCGGTGCGGTCCGTTGAAGCCTGATGAGATCCCGCTCGAAGGTCGATCCGCATTCGGTGCCGAGCGAGACCGCCAGGACGTCACACCCGTCGACCGTCAGGAGTTCGTCTTCGACCGTCCGCGTATAGGTGGCCGGAACCAGCGGATCGAGCGTATGGATCCGTTCGACGATCGACGACAGCGTGTCGGCGACGGCGCGGGGGTGATGGACCCGAACCAGGTCGGCGGGGAGCGTCCAGCCGACCGACACGGCGAGGACAACGGCCGGATCGTCGACCCGCTCGAACAGCCGGTCGACGGCGGCCAGACCGGCCGCTTCGATGCGACGACCGCTCGACTGGTCGGGGAACGGCTCGAATCGCCAGTCGGGATAGTCGAGTCCGACGAGCACGCGCAGACCGACCTCGGCCGCGGCGTTCAGCACGTCGGCAGGCGGCACATCGAAGGTGCGGATCGTGTTGAGTCCTGTGGCCACGATCGATTCCAGATCGGCGCGCAGAAGCGGGGAGTCGGGATAGCGAGCGCCGTCGGTCCGAGGAGCGAAACGGCCGTAGGCGGTGCCCCGGACGACAAATCGCTCTCCGTCCAGTCGAAGGTGTCTTCCTTCGACCTCGACCCGGCCCCTCATCGCGCTGGCCCCCCTTCCTTCGCATCTTGGCGTCGCGGTTGATCGTGCCGGCTCCGCTACTCGCCCAAGAGGCCCAAACAACATCGAACCCGCAGTAAAGCACAGTGACCCGACACCCTACTTGTCGAAACGACCTCGACAGAAGGGCTGCGGCGTGATTTGGGCAGCATTGCCCTTCCACCGGATGCCACCTCGACAAGAGATCAACGAGTTCATGGCGATCATCGAGAGCTTCCGCGACCAGGTCGTCGTCGCCTGAGCGTCGGCCGGTCGGGCTCCACGCCCGGTCGCCGACAGGGAAGCGCACGCCGGGACGGCGGTGAACGGATGGCACTGGCGGCGATGGTCGTTGCCGTCGACGGCACCCGTCGACAACTACAGTGGCGGCCATGGACGATGGACGCCCCGCACCGGCACCCGTTTCCCAGGTGATGGAAGCCAAACCCACGGTGGCGAGAATCGTCGTCATCATCGGTGGTGTCCTGGCGGTGGCGGCCGCCGCCGTCGGGATCCTGCTGTGGAACCAAGGCGGCTCCGGCCTGTCCTCCCTTGCGCCGCGGGGGCTGGGGGTGCTGCTGTTCGTTCCTCTCCTTGCGCTTCTGGTGACGATGCTCTCTTCGGGTTCGGCGTCGGTGACCGAGCGGCTCACGGGGTGGGCGAACCCGACCGTGGAGTTCAGCCCATGGCCACCCCAGTTGGGGCGGACGATGACCGCCGTGTATCGGCGGCAGGCCATCTCGCCCCGGGCCCGGAGCCGCCTGCACGGGCAGGTTCGGGTGGATGCCGAGTTGGTGTGCGAGGAGTGGGTTCAATACACGGTCGGGACGGACACTCGCACGGACACCGATGACGTGGTGAAGCGGCGCTTCACCGCTGCAGCCGCTCCGGCTCCCGACGGCGTCGAAGCGGTCTTTGCCCTTGCCATCCCCTGCGACGCCGGCGGACCGACGGTGGATCTCGATCACAACAAGGTCCGGTGGCGGCTCGACACCAAACTCGGTCGGCCGTTCGGCAAACGCACGGCGGCGAGGATCGAGTTGAAGGTCGAACCGGTGCTCGACGTCGACGGCCTCATCGGTGAGGGCGGGTTCGGCGGGGCCGCTCACCCCGACGCCGGATCATGAACGCGACGACACCTCGGATCGAGGTGGATGAGTGGTTCGTCGAGATCGGCGGCCGGCTTCAGGGACGGGTGAGCCTGCCGGGGGTCGAAGGCATCGATCCGATGACGGAGCGGATCCGGGAGGTGCGGGTCAATTTGCGCTACGAGACCGAGGGGCGGGGTGACCGGGACCGCTGGGCCGGACCTGCTCAGGCGTTCGATGTCAACATCGACGGCTCCCTGTACGGGCAGTTCGCCCTGGAGGTCCCCGCCGAAGCGCCGATCTCCTACGACGGTTCGCTCTTTCGGCTGCGTTGGACGGTGGAGGCCCGTACCGACCTGCGGATGCGTGTCGACCGGAAGACGGCCGTGGAGTTCGTGGTGATCCCGCGGCGCGGGCGCGGCCACTACCGCCAACCCCACCCGTTGCCACCGGCAGGCCGCTGATGGACGGCGAGCGGGCGGCCGCCGCCTTCGAAGACTTCGATCGCTACCGCCAGGTCGGGCTTCGGTCCAACCCCTTCGCCGCCGCCGACGCCGACGACCCCCACGAACCCCGGACGGGGGCGTGGTTCGTCGACCGTGGCCTTACACCCCCGCCGTCGCCGGGATCGGGCTCGCTGGTTCAGATCATCGGCGACCAGGGCATGGGCAAGTCGACACAGGTGGCCGAGTGGCGGAGCCAGCAGCCAGGGCCGCTGCACTACATTCCCCGCCGCCCCTACCGCGATCGCTGGAAACAGCCGCCGGTCGAGACCGTCGTCTACGGCGACGAGATCGACCGTATGCCGATCCTGCTTCGGGCGGCGTGGTTCCGGAGGCTGGCCACCATCGGCGCCACGGTTGTCATCGGCACGCATCGCGATCTGTCCGGTACCGCTCGCCGAGCCGGCTTGGAGGTCCGTACCCACCGTCTCCGGCCGGTCACCCGGGCAGAGCTGGCCGTGGTGCTCGATTGCCGACTGCGGTCCGCCGCTCTTGCCGGTCGAGCGCCATCGGTGGCGTTCACCGACGACGACATCGACTTCATTCACACCGAAAGCCGCGGCAACCTTCGGGCCGCCGACTCGGCCGGGCATCGGATCCTGGCGGCGCGGGTGCGTCAGGTGGCCGACAAGGTCTGACCGCTCCGGTTCTCGCCGTCACGCCCGAGAGCGACCCAGGTTCGGGCGACCATGTCAACCAGCTCCTTTTCGTGGCGGTCGAGGAACGTCATCATGACGGGGTTGTTGCGGTGGCGGTGTCGCATATCGGCCAGCCGTTCGTGCACCGTTGTCGGAGATCCGTCCAGCGCCACCGTCATGTCGCAGAACTGCAGTTGGCTGTGAGGGAGGGTGTCATCGCGCACGAACTCGGTGTCATAGACCGCGCCGAGGCCGGCGAGTTCGGCCCGGATCTGCGCGCCCGAGTGGTGGGCGACGAGGTTGACGACCGCCTCATCCCAGCCCAGTTGCCGCAGATGGCGGGCGCCGTCGAGCTGGTGGTAGCCGGTGTCGACGACGTCCGCCGCATAGCCGATGTCGTGGAGGTACGCGGCCGAGGCGAGGGCGTTCCAGTCGGGGACCATGTCGACGAACAACTCAGCCCGCTTGGCCACACCCTGCACGTGATCCCAACGTCGCGGTAAGTCGTCGGCCAACAAGCGATGGGCGAGTGCCCGAGCTTCTGCCACTTCCACGTCAGCGATCATACGACTCGATCCGGCCGAGCTCAAGACGAGCACCGTTTCCGGTCCGTGACGTCACCGGCGTCGACCGGTACAGGCCGCCTAAGGTCGTGGATCGTCGGGCTGCCAACCCGACTCGTAGGCGCGGGCAACGGCGGCAAGTTGAGAGTTGACACCGAGCTTGGCCAGCACACTCTTGATCTGCGTGCGCACGGTCTGGACCGAGACGAAATCCCGTTCCGCCAGTGATGACGGGCTCAGCCCACTCATCAGACCGGAGAGCACCTGGCCCTCCCGGTCGGAGAGCTCGTCGAACCCCTGCAGACGGAGGGCCTGCTCGGCCCGCCGCTCGCGGTGCTCGGCGATGAGGGTCATCCGGTAGTTTTGGCGCACCGGTTCGCCGTCGACCAACTTGCGGATGTCGTCAATGAGCGAGTCGAGCGATTCGTCCTTGGTCAGCAGGGCGATGGCGCCGTTCTCGAGGCATCGGGCCCAGAGAAAGCGGTCGGTACTCCCGGTGAGGACGGCCACGGTTTGATCGGCCTCGACCAGCTTTCCGGTGAGGCCGACACCGCCGTCTTCGATCGGCATATCGAGATCGACCAGGACCAGGTCGGCTTCCAGTGCGACGATCTGGCCGACCAGGTCGGTGGCGTCGACCGGGTTCACGATGTCGACCGTCATACCGGTTCGTTCGAGCTGTGTCTTGAGTCCGAGGGCGAGCAAAGGGTGATCGTCGACGACGACGAGACATGGCAGGGGCTCCCGCCCGGTCGGATGGTCGACCGCCGTGGTCATGTTCCCCCCCGGAGTCATGTTGGTGTCCGCCCACTCATGTTCGACCCGCAGGGCTCCATGTGACGACCTTCGGATCCTTTTCGGCCTGGGCCGTCTCACTGCTGGGGAGCGTCAGGACGAACGAGGTCTTCCCGTCGTCACTGGGCTCGTAGACGACGGTTCCGTTGTGCAGTTCCGCCAGCATTCGGGCCCGATCAAGGCCGATGCCGTCGCCTTCGGCGTGTGATGTGAACCCTCGCCTGAAGAAGCCGGCGACCTGGGTGGTGTCGGCGACCTTGCCCGAATCGGTGACCCGAACCTGGATATGCCCGGT
Organism: Acidimicrobiales bacterium; assembly: GCA_041594435.1. Lineage (GTDB taxonomy): Bacteria > Actinomycetota > Acidimicrobiia > Acidimicrobiales > SZUA-35 > JAHELU01. Next base: position 4,933 of record JBFHME010000120.1, on the reverse strand, counting down.
GTGCTCCTCGATGGCGATCTGCACCGGGTCGGCGCCGTGGCGAACCGCATTGGAGAGCAGGTTGTCGACGATGGCCATCACCTCGCTCTCCTCCCCCATGATCTGGGCCGACGTCGGCGCTCGTAGGTCGATGGTGATGCCGTTCGACCGACGCGCTTTGACCATGTCGCGGATCCCGGGAACCATGTCGAACTCGTGGGGATGGCGCTTCCCCTTGGCGGTGAGTTTGCGTAACCGGGCGGTCTCGGTGCGCAGCGGCTCGCCGAGGTCGTCGTCCAGCGAGGCCATCGCCGTCTCGATCGAAAGCAGCCCGCTTCGCAGGTCATGGAGGAGGTCCTCGGTTTGGGCGATCTCGACCTCGATCTTGCGCTTGGCGTCAAGCAGTTCCTCGAAGGATTTCCGCCCGGTCGATTCGATTTCGACGAGACTTCCGTAGAGGCACGCCATGCCGGCCACGGCCATGAGGAAAGCCAACGACACCGTCGAACGAGTGGCGGGGTTGTTGTTGACCAGAGCCGCCGTGATGGATATTCCGAGTGCACCGAGACCACAGAACACGCCGAGCCAGCGGGCACTAACCGTTCCCTCGGCCAGAAGAAACACGGCAATGACCCCGGCGGCGATCATCACGATCAGCGTGACCAGCTGTCCGGTTGCCTGATTGTTGGCGAATGCGAGCCAGCACCACAGGGCACCCGGACCGAGCAGGATAACGGCGATCGGGGCTTGCGTCGGCGACACGGTGGAGACGGCCCGGTAGACGATCAAGAGGCCGGCCAGCAGGAACACCGTCGTGCCGACCATGCCCATCTGTCCGACAAGCCGCTCGGGAGCCTCCCAGGCAATGCTCGCTTCAACGACCGAAGCGATGGCGGCCGCGAAGATGACAACTACGAAGGCAACGAAAAAGCTGCCGATCGGCGGCTCTGTCGGCGCGATGTCGTCCCTCGTCCCGACCGGTCTGGCCGACACATACTGGGATGCTCTGTCAACGATTCGTCTCACACCAACCACGCCTTCCCTCTCGCAGAGGCACCCCGTCCTGTTTCGCCTCGAGGTCCCCGCTGAAATTCTACCGAACCCCGCTTCAAACCTACGGGAGACAACCGAATCGCAGCATTGGGCAAATCTTCCAGGCGGGTCCCGGATACCCAAATTTGGTGATGGCCCATGTTGACGATTGCACCACCATGGTCCTCAGGTCAAAAGACCACAGCCCGATCATCAGCACTCATCGCTGGGGGCGGAACCCAAAACGAGGAAGGAACAATCATGTTGCACATCTCCATGCTTGCAGCCCAGCTGGTAGAGCGTTTCAAGAAGGAAGAGGGCGCCGGTCTGGCCGAGTATGCCCTCCTGCTCTTCCTGATCGCCGTTGTCTGCGTCGTTGCGCTGACGACCCTGGGCACCACGATCTCCGGTGTCTACAACCAGATCGTAACCGGCCTGACCAACTAGTCCGGGTCGCGAGCACTGGGAAGACCCGGTGGTCCACCGGACCTCGTGCTCGAGTCCAGTTGACCGATGCAGCCCGCCGCTACCTTCGGGGGGCTGCATCGGTTCCGGCAATGCATACAACGAGCTTCTTGAGGTAATGAAATGGTCAAAGTACGAAGAATCACGAGTGAACTCGTGGAGCGAACAAGCCTGGCGAGCGAAGAGGGAGCCGGCTTGGCGGAATACGCTCTCCTCCTACTCCTGATCGCCATGGTGTGCGTGGTTGCGCTCACAACGCTCGGCACGACGATCTCCGGCGCCTACAACACCGCTGTCAGCATGTTCAACTAGGGTGAGCGGCACTATTCCCGGTTAGGTTGAATGTCCTGTCGTCCCCAGACATCCATGTCGATAACCTTGGGTTCGGAGATCGCCGAGCGGGTTGGCGACACCGCAGGCTTCACGTGCAAGGCGCACGAGTGACCGCCAGTGTCGTGGAAGGGAGGGTCCTCCGAGTGGCACAGAGAACACCATCCGGGCCGGCTGTCACGGCCGATTTCCGTCGGAACGAGAGCGGAGCGTCGCTCGCCGAGTTTGCGCTCATTCTTCCGATCCTGCTCATCATGCTGTTCGGTATCGTGGAGTTCGGAATCGCCTTCAACCGGGCGCAGGCCATCGAGGCCGGTGCCCGCGAAGGCGCCCGTCTCGCCTCGCTGCAGAGCACGACCCAAGCCGACATCAACAACCGGGTCAACGCAACATTGGCCGGTATCCCCTTCGACAGCTCCCCGGTGATCGCAGCCGCATCACCGGCACTCTGCGCCGGCCGAGCCGGCGAGGCCGTCACCGTTGTTGTGACCGCCGACCACGACGTCAACATTCCACCGATCATCAACCAGACCATCACGTTGACCGGACAGGCGGTGTTCCGATGCGAAGGCTAGGCGGGCTCGACCGAGCCCGAAGGCGGTGGCCTGCGAGGCAACCGCTGCACGAACGACTCCACGGTGAAGGCGGCGCCGCCATTGCCATGGTCGCGTTGAGCATGATCGCGATCATGGCCGTCGCGGCGCTCACCGTCGACATCGGCAACGGATATCGAATCCGCCGTTCGCTGATACCCGCCACCGACGCCGGTGCGTTGGCCGCCGCGCAGGACTTCGCCGACTTCACCAGCCCGTCGAACGGGTGCACCAACGGAACGGCCCAGAACTACGTCCTACAGAATGAGCCGGCAACCGACGTGCCCGTGTCATGCAACCATGTTCTGTATTCAGGCGGTGAACAGGGACGAGTGACCGTGACCGCCACGCACATTGTTCAAACGTGGTTTGCGTCGGTGATCGGCTCCGGCGACTACCACGTTCATTCAACCTCCACGGCCGTCTGGGGTCCCCCGGCCTCGGTCACCGGTCTCCGACCGATCGGACTGTGTATCGACGGATCGGCGGCTCTCGAAAACGTCTTGCTGAATCCCCCGACCACCGAGACCGTCATCAGGGTCAACTACAACAAGGATCAGCCCGACGATTGCGGCGGCACGAATATTCCCGGCAACTGGGGCACCGTCGACTTCGACGGTGGCGCCAATTCAAACGCCGACACCAAAGACTGGATCCGGAACGGCTATCCCGACCCGGTCGAGTTCGGCAATCATCCGGTCACCAGCTGCACCGGCGAGCCCCACTGCTACCAGGGCGACACCGGTGCCCTGGCGGGTATCAACGCCGAACTCAACTACCTCAAGAACAGCGGCATCTACTTCACCCTTCCGGTCTTCAACTACGCCGAGGATCCCGGCGGCAATGCCTTGATGCACCTGATGGGCGTGATTCGCGTTCGACTCGTCGACTTCAGGGTCAATGGCGCGGAGGCATCCAGATTCTTCGAGCTCTCGGTCAAGCCTGGGCTCATCACCGGCACGTGCTGCGGAAGCGGGAGCGGCTCCGGCGGCAACAAGGTCATAACCATCTGCGGAGTTGATCCCGGCCAGTTCGCGGCGTGCGATCCCTAGCCGGCCGATCAATCCCTCCCATGCACGGCAAAATACGAGTTGGAGAGCATGAGTAAACGAGTCATCGGCCTTTTGGCCGCCGTTGTCCTGGCCCTGGTCGGCACCGTCGCCCTGGTTGCATTCGTCGCAGGCGCAGAAGAGCGTGCCCTGGAGGGCGAGGAACTTGTCGAGGTCTACGTCGTCACCGAACCGATTCTCGGGGGAACCGCCGGCGACGAACTGGAGGACTCGGTTGTCGTCGAGGAGGTACCGTCCAAGGTCCGGCCCGCCGACGCCGTCGACAACCTGGCCGCGCTCCGAGGCCGCGTGGCCGCCGTCGACCTTCAGCCCGGGGAGCAGTTGATCGAAAGCCGCTTCGTCGAACTCGACGAGTTCGCAGACCGTGCCGTCGGGGTCCAGATTCCCGACGACATGGTGGAGGTGACCATCGCCCTCGATCCGGAACGAGCCGTGGGCGGCCTCCTGGAGCCCGGTCAAACCGTCGCCGTCATCGCCTCGTTCGAGCCGTTCCAGCTGAGCGCCACGGTGGTGGAGATCGATGGGGAAGAGGTCGCGCTACCGGCAGCCGTGGCCGACAATGTCGAAGGGGCAACACCCAACACGACCGATATCATTCTTCGCAAGGTGCTGGTAACGGCGGTTCAGCAGGAACAGAACTCAACGCTTGACAGCAGCGACGAGAGCGGCTCAACCCGGTTGAACACCGCCCCCGAGGGATCGCTGCTGGTCACGCTCGCCGTTCCGCCCTATGACGCCGAGCGGGTGGTCTTCACCGCCGAGTTCGGCACATTGTGGCTTGCCGTCGAGCGCGAAGGCGTGCCCGAGCTCGAGGACTCGATCAAGACACGGGGCAACGTCTACGACGAGAGCGACGACGAGGAAGACGACGTGGTGATCGAGCCGGTGGAAGACACAACCGAGGAGACCGAAGCCGCCGCCGAGGACAGCGAGGAGGCCGGAACGCCATGAGCGGCATCACGGTCCTGTCCGGAGACGCCGACCTCGAACAGAAGGTCGTCAACATTTTCGGCAAGAGAGTGGCCGTGCGGCGGGTTTGGTCCCAGCAGTGGCGAGACTCGGCCGAGGTGTCGATGGATGCGTGTGCGGCCGATCCCGAGCTGCTCATCATCGGTCCCGATCTGCCACTGGAGGTGGTGCGCTACGTCGTGGCCGACGTCGACCGCCAGTTCCGGGCCACCACGACCGCCGTCCTGTTGAACAGTCCGGACGTCCAGGTCTCGATGGACCTTCTTCGTCTGGGGTCGCGCGACGTTCTTCCCACAGGCCTCGACGAAGGCCAGCTGCAGGCGAAACTCGACCCGGTGTTACAGCTGGCACAGGAGCGCCACGAGCGATCCGGTGACGACCGGGCATCACTGCGTCGGCGGGTCATCGCCGTCATCAGCCCCAAAGGCGGGACCGGCAAGACGACGCTGGCCACCAACCTGGCCATCGGCTTGGCCATTCGGGTACCGAAGCAGG
>JBFHME010000119.1:0-10866 GCA_041594435.1 Acidimicrobiales bacterium | reverse complement strand
GGTCGCGTTCGCCGGGCTGGAGGCGATCGTCGTGATGACGCTGGCCGGTCGGCTCACCGGTTGGGGATGGGGCTGGGTCGAGGCGATGGCCGACAGCCGACCGGTCGACGCCTACCTGAGCATCACCCGGGTTTTCGGCGGTGGGTTGTCGCTCGTCACCGGCCTCGACGGTGATCTGGTTGTCGGCAGCGCCCGGCTGCTGGGGCTGGTGGCCGCTCTTGCCGTGACCGCCGTCCTGCTCCTGCGGGATCGCCAGAGCTGGCCGACGGCGTTGGCATGGAGCCTGCTGTTGTGGGCGGTCCTGCACCCGACGACCCAGCCGTGGTACCTGACCTGGGGGCTGATGCTGCTGGCGGCGTCGACCGCCGGGGCCCGCAACCGGGGCCTGGTAACCGTCTGCGCCGCCGCGATGTTCGCCGTGTTGCCGATCGGCCCCCAGCTGGGTCTCGTTCTCCTCGACGACGCCAGCTCGACCCGACTGGCCATTGCCTTCATGGCGCTGGCGATGCTCACCGTCAGCCCCCGCACCCAGGGGGCCGGCCGGTTCCGCTCCGATCTTCGATCCGACACGGTGAGCGTGATCGTGCCGACCCGTCACGAACAGCCGAACATCGAGCCGTTCGTGCGGGAACTGATTGCCGCCACCGGTGCCGATCCCACCCTGGCCGGCCGGCGACTGGAGATCCTGTACGTCGACGACAGCGACGACGACACACCGGAGACGATTCGCCGGGTGGCCCGCGCCGTTGCCGACGGCGACATCGCCGTCGGGTTCGAACGGGGTCCGGTCGAGGTGACGATGCTCCACCGGCGTCGCGCGGACCGGTGGGGAGGACTGGGCGGGGCGGTCGTCGACGGTTTCGGCTGGGCCTCTGGAACCGTGGCCGTCGTGATGGACGGCGATCTGCAGCACCCGGCCGGCGACGTGGGCCGACTGGTCGGCTGCATCGACGAAACCACCTCGCTGGCGGTGGCCAGCCGTCGGATTCCCGGCGGCTCGGACGGCAAGGGGCTGACCCCGACCCGATGGGTGCTGTCGCGGGCCGCCGCCCGGCTGGCCCGGGCGATGTTTCCCCGCCGGGTCGGTCGGGTGGCCGACCCGCTTTCGGGCTTCTTCGCCGTCGACCTGGCCTCGATCGACCTCGGTCGGCTGTGTCCCGACGGTTTCAAGATCCTGATCGAGCTCTTGTCCACCCACCCCGAGGCTCGGGTTGCCGAGATCCCGTTCCGGTTCGCCGGCCGGCTTCAGGGCATGTCGAAGGCGACGGCCAATGAGGGAACCAGATTCCTCGGCCATCTCTTCGATGTGCGCATCCGCACCACCCGCTTTTGGGCGGGGGCGTCGCTCACGCCCAAGATGGTGGGGCGCTCCGGCCGAGCCATCGCCAGCAGCTGACCGGAAGGGCGACGAGGAGGCCGTTGCGGACGGCCAGGATGGCCGCGGCGATCGGGTGGGCGAGGTCGGCGGGGCCGAAGACGGTGAGCACGAACCCGGTGGCGACGGTCGCCCCGGCCGTCACCAGGACCGGGCTGGGAATCCGGCGTTGGCGTGGATCGCCGCAGGCAACGAGCAGCGCCGCCCAGGGAGTGAGCCACAGCAGGAACTGGGGCGAGAGCAGGGGAGAGGTGACAATCAGTGCAGCCACGCTTCCCAGCATGACCGCGCCGACCACCGCCAGGACCGGCTGACCGTCGACCCGGCGGGCTCGCCGGATGAGGGCGGCCGTGGTGGCGATTGCCAGGGCCCGCCCGACGGTGACGATCCACGGGGTCAGCGTTCCGATGCGGAACGCATTCAGTTCGAGGCGCACAACCTCGCCCGGACCGAGTGGGCGGAAACCGACGGCGTCGGCCAGGGCCGTCGTCACGCCGCCCACCGATTCCAGCTGCCAGCCGGTTGCCCCGCGGAGGTTCACGACCTGTCGAATCGGATCGATCCCGGCTCCGGCCCAGATCAGCCAGGCCCCCGTCACGAGGGCGCAGGCGGCCACACCGGCGGTGGCGGTCCGGTCGCGGCGAACCGACCACCACGCAGGGATCAGCAGGGCGGGCCAGAGCTTGACCATCACGCCGACGGTCACCAGCGCCGCCGCGGCCACGATTCGGGTCGGGCCTTCTCCACCATCGCCTCCCGACGGCGACGGCGGAGCAAGCGCGACCAGCGCAGCGGCCACGGCGGCAAGGACGGCGACGAGGTCGAGTCGAAGCATGCCCATCGGCACGAGCGGAAGACCGAGGAGAAGGTAGGCGGTCGCCGCCGGGCGATGGCGACGACCCAGCAGCCAGGCCGTGAGCAGATCGACCGTCAGGCCGACCAGCACGAGCAGGCGATGAGCGGTCACCATGCCGACCGGCCCGGCAGGCGACAATCGGTCGAGCACTTCGAAGACGGCAACGCTGCCCGGGGGATACTCGACGGCGGTGTCGCGCCACGCCCGGCCACCGTCCCGGGCGATGGCCAGGAATCGTTCGACGTCCCAGCCGGCCAGTTCGCCCGCGTCGTCGACCCACGGTCCGAGGACGAGAACCAGGGCCGCCGCGAGACGCACGGCCACCGCACCCCAGGTCAGGGCGGAGGCCGTCCTCGTCGAGGCCATGTCATCAGGATCGTTGCGTTGGCCGATGTCACTTGTTCTATCGTCGCCTGCGCCACGTTGGCCACTGTGCCGGATCTGACGGGGTTCGAAGGTCGATGGTTGCGCATCAACGCCTATGCTGAAAAGCATGACTTCCGAATCAGGTGCGCCCGAGCAGACCACGGCCGATGTCACGCAACCGCTGACGCTGACGGCCGCTGCACTGGACGTCGTGCTCGACGTCCGCGCCGGCGAGGACGACCCGGCCAACACCGCGCTCCGGGTGGCCATCACCGGTTCGAACATGACCGACTTCACCTACGCCCTCGATCTCACCTCGATCACCGATCAGGCGCCCGACGACCTGGTCTACACCCAGGGTGACAAGGGCGAGTTGACCGTCATCGTGCCAAAGGCGTCGGTGGAGAACATCACCGGTGCCGTGCTCGATGTCGCCGCAGTGGGCAGCGGCGGTCTGGTGATCCGCAACCCGAACCCGCCCGATCCGCTGGCCGGTCTCGATCTCGAACTCACCGGCGAGCTGCCCCAGAAGGTGCAGGCCGTTCTCGATCAGGCCATCAATCCGGCGCTCGCCTCCCACGGTGGCTACGCCGCGCTGGTCGACATCGACGGTTCGGTGGTGCATGTGATGATGGGTGGCGGGTGCCAGGGCTGTGCGGCCAGCGCCATGACACTCCGCGACGGCATCAAGAAGATGTTGCTGGCGGCACTGCCGGAGATCACCGACGTCGTCGACGCCACCGATCACGCCGCCGGCGAGAATCCGTTCTACACCGAGGCCCCCGTCTAGAACGACGCCTCGCCCCGATCCGGCAGGATTGGCGCGCACCAGGCGCACACGGTTGCCTCCCATCCGACCGGTGGGCCGTCTTTCTCGCCGACGGTCCCTGGTTTAGGATGACGATCAAACCATCGTTCCAGGGGGCTTCATGCGAGGCATCATCGGCTACGGAACCTACATTCCGTATTTCCGTCTTCGGCGGGAGGCGATCGCCGCGGCCCTCGGTGGCGGCGGAGGTCGCGGGAGTCGAGCGGTGGCCTCCTACGACGAGGACGCCACCTCCATGGCCGTCGAAGCGGGTCGAAACCTGCTTCGATCCGTCGCCGGCATGGTTCCCGACGCCGTCTACTTCTCGACCGCCACGCCGCCGTACCTCGACAAGACCAACGCCACCGTCATCCACGCCGCGCTGAACCTGCCGTCGAGGGTCTTCGCCGGCGATGTCGGAGGGGCACCTCGATCGGTCAACGCCGCACTTCGCTCCGCACTGGACGGTTCCCGGCTGACGATGGTGGTGGCGGCCGACGTTCGCAGCGGTCGCCCCGGCTCCGTCGACGAGGCTCAGTGCGGCGATGCCGCGGTGGCCTGGCTGATCGGCGACGAGTCCGACGGACCGGTTGCGGCCGAATGGCTCGGTGGGGCATCGGCGACCGCTGAGTTCCTCGACCGGTGGCGACTGCCGGCGTGGGACCACAGCCGGGTGTGGGAGGAGCGGTTCGGCGAGCACGCCTACCTGCCGCTCGTCACCGACGCAGCCGATGCCGCGTTCAAGGAGACGGGCCTCGAACCGGCCGATGTCGACGTGGCGATCATCACCGGTCTGCACGGACGGGCGGTTCGTGGTGCGGCCCGGGCCGCCGGTCTCGGCGAGGTCACCGTCGCCGGGGACCTCGTCGCGTCGGTCGGGAACACCGGTACACCCCATGCCGGGTTGCTGCTGGCCTCGGTACTCGACGAGTCGCCGCCGAACCGCACGATCATGGTGATGCATCTGGCCGACGGGGTCGACGTCGGCTTCTTCCGTACCACCGATGCCATCGCCTCCTATGCGGCCGCCCCGTCGGTGGCCCAACAGATCGCCGCCGGCAACGAGGATCTCGACTACCAGGCGTTCTTGACCTGGCGTGGGTTCCTCGAGCGGGAGCCGCCCCGTCGCCCGGATCCGGTGCCTCCCGCCGCGCCGCCGTCGCTGCGGTCCCAGGCCTGGAAATACGCCTTCGTCGGTTCCCGCGACCGCTCGACCGGAACCGTCCACCTGCCACCCCAGCGGGTGTCGGTCAAGGGCGGTGCGGTCGACGACATGGAGCCCGTCGCCATGGCCGACGTCGGGGCGACCGTGGCCACGTTCACCATCGACCGGCTCGCCTACTCCCTGTCGCCACCGGTCATCGCCGTGGTCATCGATTTCGACGGCGGCGGACGCTTCCAGTGTCAATTGACCGATGCGGACCCCGACACCGTCGCCATCGGCGACCGGGTCACGATGACCTTCCGCAAATTGATGACCGCGGATGGCGTGCACAACTACTTCTGGAAAGCCCGCCCGGCCGGCTGAGGCACACGCCGAGTCGAGCACACGCTCAACGACCAACGATCGAGGAAAAGGAACGCTCCAATGGCATCCAAGGGAATCAAGGATCAGGTGGCCATCGTCGGCATGGGGTGCACCCCGTTCGGCGAGCACTGGGACCGATCGGTCGACGACATGTTGATCGACGCGTCGACCGAGGCGTATGCGTCGGCCGGTATCGGGCAGGCGGAGGTCGACGCGTTCTGGTTCGGCACCCTCGCCTCCGGCGTCTCCGGTCTCACCCTCAGCCGGGCCCTGAAGATCGACTACAAGCCGGTGACGCGGGTCGAGAACATGTGTGCCACCGGCTCCGAGGCCTTCCGCAACGCCTGCTATGCCGTGGCGTCCGGTGCGTACGATCTCGTCGCCGCCGTCGGTGTCGAGAAGCTGAAGGACACCGGCATGTCGGGACTCGTGTCCCAACCCATCCCCGGTGACGGCACCCGGCCCGAACTCACCGCCCCGGCGATGTTCTCGCTGCTGGCGCCGGCCTACGCCAAGAAATACGGTGTCGACACCGACGAGATGAAGGACGTCCTCACCCGAATCGCCTGGAAGAACCACTACAACGGCGCACGTAACCCCCGGGCCCAGTTTCGCAAAGAGGTGGGCAAGGACACGATCTGCAATGCGCCGCTGATCGCCGGCCAGCTCGGCATCTTCGACTGCTCGGGTGTGTCCGACGGTTCGGCCGCCGCCATCCTCTGCCGGGCCGAAGACGCCCACCGCTACACCGACAAGCCCCTCTACGTGAAGGGACTCGGCTTCGCCTCGGGCCCCGCGGCCGGCCCGATCGACCCCGATTACGACTACACGACGTTCAACGAGGTGGTGGTGTCGGCGGCCGACGCCTACGCCCAGGCAGGGGTCACCGATCCCCGGGCCCAGGTGGCCATGGCCGAGGTCCACGACTGCTTCACGCCGACCGAGCTGGTGCTGATGGAGGACTTGGGCTTCGCGGAGCGGGGCATGGCCTGGAAGGAGGTGCTCGCCGGAACCTACGATCTCAACGGTGAGCTTCCGGTCAACCCCGACGGGGGCCTCAAGAGCTTCGGGCACCCCATCGGCGCCTCCGGACTTCGGATGCTGTTCGAATGCTGGCTGCAGCTGCGACGCGAAGCTCCCGAGGATCGGCAGATCTCCTCGGTCACCGAGGGGGGCAAGACCCTCGGAATGACCCATAACCTCGGTGGCGCACCCGGGGAGTGCGTGAGCTTCGTCAGCGTGGTCGGTTCGGAGCCCGGTTGACCGCCAATCGAGCGCTCGTCGAGTCCGAACGGAACTAGCTGCGGCAGCGGCTGGGAGGTGGCGCCGTCTCCCCGGAGGCGATGGCGTCGATCGCCTTCGTGAGTTCGACCGCGGCGACGGCCCAACCACGGTCCTCCCGCCGTGCCGAGGCGAAGACCATCCCGACGGCTCGGCCCTCGTCGTCGACCACGGGCGCGCCCGAATCCCCCTGGTCGATCGACGCCGCCAGCTCGACGGCCCGTCGGCGACCTTCACCGTCGAGGGTTGCGGTCACCGACCGCAGCACCCTTGCCTCTTTGAGCTCGACGCCCTCGGGATCGGCGTAGGTCGGGATCGTCACCTCGGCGTCGTCAACCGCTTCGGCGAGTGAGAAGATCTGTTCGTTGTCGGCGTCGATGGCCAGCAGAGCGATGTCACGCTCGAGATCGAGATACACGATCTCCGCATCGATCTGCTCACCGTCGACGGATCGCAGCACGACGCCCCGTGCGGTCTCGAAGGTGTGAGCGGCCGTCGCCACCAGGTTCGGCCCGACGGCCATCGCCGTGGCCCGCTGGTGGGAGGAGACACCGGCGCAGGCCTCGATCTCCACGCGGTACACGGCGCCCGCTCCCTCGAGCGTGGAACCGGGCTCCGAGCCGGAGCAGGTCGCGGTCATCACGAGCATGGCAATCGCGGTCAGGAAGCCGACGGCGACCGCTGAGCGAGGAGTTCCCGACATGCGTTTCGGTCGTCGACTACCACCCGTCATCGCTGCCGATGGTACCGTCACGTCCTACCGATACGAGACGCCGTGTTCGCCGGCCGGGTGGCTCGTCGCGAGTACGGTATCGGGCCAAACGTCGCCGAAGCCCGATTCGACCCCGAACATCCGATCATGCAATCGAAGTCCCGGAGGCGCCCCATGGCTCGAACCGTCCTACACATCGATCGCCCGTTCGACGAAGACGTGGTCCGCTCGGTCGTCGGCCCGGATGTCGTCCTCATCGGGCCCGGCGATTCGCTCGAAGCGGCCCACGGGGCGATCGTCGGGGCGGCCGACTGGAACGTCGCCCGCTTCGATGCAGCGCCGGCCCTGCGGGTGCTCGCCCGAACCGGGATCGGGGTCGACGCCGTCGACCTGGCCGAAGCGACCAGGCGGGGTGTGCTGGTGACGAACACCCCCGACGGTCCGACGGTTTCGACCGCCGAACACACCATTGCGCTGCTCTTCGCGGTGGCCAAAACGCTTTCACACCATCAGCAGATGCTGCGTGACGCCGCCGGTTCCTACACCGCGAACAGCCTGGCCGTCGAGCTCGACGGGCTCACACTCGGGCTCGTGGCCTACGGGCGCATCGCTCGCCGGGTCGCGACCATCGGCGCGGCCGTCGGCATGCAGGTTGTGGCCTATGACCCGTTCCTCACCGCCGAGGCGGTGGCCGACGACCCGGCCGGCGTCGAACTCGTCGACTTCGATCAGCTCCTGGCCTCCTCCGATGTCCTGTCCCTCCACTGCCCGCTGACCGACGAGTCCCGACACCTGTTTCGAGCCGAGACGTTTGCCCGCTGTAAACCGGGTGTCATCTTCGTCAACGCCGCCCGCGGCGGACTCGTCGACCACGACGACCTGCTGGCCGCACTCGATTCCGGTCGGGTTCGGGCGGCCGGGCTCGATGTCACCGAACCCGAGCCGCTGCCTCCCGATCACCCGCTGTTGCATCGCCTCGATGTGATCGTGACGCCGCATGTGGCATCGTCCACCATCGTGGGCCGCCGCCGCATGCTGGTCATGGCGCTCGAACAGGCGATGAGCGCCCTTGGTGGATCCACGCCGACGCACCTCGTCAATCGCGACGTTCTCGACTGACGACCCCACACTGGCGATCCCACACCGGGGCCGAACCGGTGCGGGTGCGGCGGCGCTCAGCTGGAGGCGCCGTTCGTGTCCTCGACCCTGCCCGCGGCGCGGTCGGAGTTGCTGGAATCGGAGGTGAACCAGGCAGGCCCGGCGGCGCGGATCGCGTCGAGCTTGGCCGTGTCGAGCTTCGGGGCGATGACGACGAAGAGCAGGAGTTGGACGGCGCCGGCCAGCACGATCGGCGCCTGCAGCGCGAACGATCGACCGACCAGCGGGGACAGCCCGGCCACCAGCACACCCCCGATCACGGCGCCGACCGGGATGGCCCCGAAGGAGAAGAAGCGGTAGACCCCGTTGACCCGACCGAGGAGATGGTTGGGTGTGATGGCTTGACGAAGGCTGACGGTGATGATCCGCCAGTACGACAGGGAGATGCTGTAGGTGGCCATGAGGATCACGGCGATCAGCCACCAGCGGGTGGATCCCAGGACGACCAGGCTGAGGGCGAGCGTGATGCCGGCGCCGCGAAGCACGGTGCCGGTGCCGAGCAGCCTGTTCACCCGGGCCGCCGTGATCCCGCCGAGGCCGGCCCCGACGGCCGAGCCGATCATCAGAGCGGCGTATTGGAGCGGTGAGGTGCCGAGGATCTCCTGGGCGAAGAAGATCATGATGACGAACAGCATGCCGCCACCGAGGTTGACGACGGTGGCGACGAGCGCCAGCAGACTCAGGTACCGGTGGTTCCGCAGCGCCCGGTATCCGGAGGTCAGTTCGCGCCGGAAGTCGGGGGGCTCGATCTCGGCCGAACCCAGGGGTGGCACCGGAACCGGCCGAACGGTGATGAGGGTGAGGATGACGGCCGAAAGGGCGAAGGTGACGGCGTCGATGAGAAAGGGGAGCACGAAGGTGCTGGAGAGCAGGAAGGCACCCAACAACGGTCCGCCGAACTGGTTGGCAGCCCGCTCCACGGTCACCAGATGGCCGTTTGCCTCCTCCAAGCGATCGGCCTCGACGATCTGGGGTAGGAGTGTCAGCGCGGCGTTGTCGTGCAGAACCTCGCCGACTCCGAGCAGGAAGGTGGCGGCCAGCAGCATCACCAGGAGGAGTGTCCGGGTCGGGAACGTCGCTCCGGGATCGAGGGCCGCCAGCTCATCCGGCCTCGGCAGACCGCTCTGCTCCCTCAGCACTGCCAGCACCACGACAGCGGTCAGTGCGGCTCGAGCGACATCGGACACGATCATCAGATTGCGCCGATCCCGCCGGTCGACGAGCACGCCGACGGGAAGGCTGAAGAACAGCCACGGCAGACGTTGGGTGAACAGGACACCGATGATGAGGATCGGGTTCCTGGTCAGCGACGAAGCGAGCCACGGGTAGGCGACCAGACTGATGCCGTCGCCGAGGTTCGACACCAGATGTGCCGCCACCAACCGCCGGAAGCCGGCCCCGATCGGCCGCCGCCTTGGTCGCCCCGTACGATGTCGGCGAGGCATGTACCGAATCCTACTCACCGGCCGGTCCGACCCACCACCTGTCGCCCGCGCCCCAGACCGCGGTCGACGGCGTGGTTCACTCGCCGGGGTGAATGATGACTTTGCCCACCGTCCGCCGGTTCCCGATGTCATCGAGGGCGCCGAGGGCCTCCGACAGCGGTCGCACATCGGAGATCAGCGGGTCGACCTTGCCCGTTCCGAACAGTTCGACGATCGAATCCCAGTCTTCCCGGATTGCCTCGGCCCGGCGGGCCAGGTGGGCGCCCCAATGAACGCCGACGATCGAATAGTTCTTGAGCAGGATGTGGTTCGCCGGCGCCTCGGGGATCCGACCGCTGGTGAATCCGATGATGAGCAGCCTTCCGTCCCAGGCCACGATCCGGCGGACCTGGTCGAAGACATCGCCACCGACGGCGTCGTAGACCACATCGATCCCGGCGCCATCGGTGACGTCGCGGATCTTGTCGACGATGTCGATCTGGCGGTAGTCGAATGCATCGTCGGCGCCGAGCGATCGAACCACGTCGACCTTCTCGGGTCCTCCGGCGAGACCGTAGACGGTGGCGCCGATGGCCTTGGCCAGTTGAACAGCCGCCGACCCCACACCACCGGCCGCCGCGGTCACCAGCACCGATTCCCCGGCCTGCAGCCGAGCTCGATTTCGCAGTGCGAACACGCCGGTGCCGTAGTTCACCAGCATGGCGGCGGCCTGGTCGGAACTCATGGCATCGGGAATGGGCAGACACTGTCGTGCCGGCACGGCCACGAGTTCGGCCAATCCGCCGTCGGCCATGACGAGAACCCGGTCGCCGATGTCGGGGGCCGATTCGTCGAGATCCGGCCCGTGAGCCACCACGGTGCCGGCGATCTCCCCGCCGGGAATGAACGGCAAGCCGGGCTTGACCTGGTAGCTGCCCTGGATCTGCAGGATGTCGGGGAACTTCAGGCCGCACGAGTCGACGCGGAGGAGGACCTGGCCGGGGCCAGGTTCGGGGTCGGGAACGGTCGTCAGCTCCAACACGTCGGAGGGGTTGCCGATCTCATCCATCTGCCAGGCACGCATCGGGCCATGATGTCGTGCCGTTTGCGGCCGAGGCAAACCCTGGACCGAGCACATGTGCCACCGGATGTCGTCACCGGCGATGGCTGCCACGCCCTGACGGCGGTTCCGCACGTGGTGATCCGCCGGCCGGGCACCGGAGACCGCCGGATCCACGTCGGGCTGGATGATGCTCAGCGTTGGACGATCGCCCGAATGGTCCGGGCCACTCCGGGCCCGTCGAGACCGAGATCGGCCAGGATGGCGTCGGGCTTGCCGTGGGGGATGTAGCGGGTGG
>JBFHME010000118.1:0-10886 GCA_041594435.1 Acidimicrobiales bacterium | reverse complement strand
GCTCAGCCCAATGGCTGCCATGCCCAGGAACAGCCCCAGCTTCACACCGTCGACCGTCAACTGGGCGACCCGGCGCCCGGTGATGCCGGACTCGGAGCTCAACGAGGCACCGCCGTCGCTGCCGTCGGAGAGAGCGAAGATGGCGTTTCCGGTTCCGCCTGCGCTGATCGTCACGGTCACGCTGGTGGCCTCCGGGTCGGCCAGCGCGATCCCTTCGGGGACGGTCTCCGGGTCGATGGTGATCGTGTAGTCGCCGGTGGCGGGGACCTCCAGCCGGAAAACTCCTTCGTCGTCGGTCACGCCCGAGCCGATGTCGGCGCCGGTGGCATCGACGACCGAGAACCCGACGCCGACCACCGGCGTGCGTTCACCCTCGACGTCTCGAACCTGTAGACGGACCTGAACCGCTTCCCCCTCGGCGGCCGCTGGACTGGCAAAGAACAGAATTCCCACCACCAGCACGAGCAGAGACAACCCAAATCGGTTCTTCACTCATTCTCCCCACTGCATCAATCGCATCACATTTGGGTCGAGACTGTATCATACGGTGCCGGTTGCAGCACCTATCGAAGCAAGTCTTCACACAGACGGCGACTGACGGCGTCGCTGGATCGTTCAGTCGTTGTCGCAGTCCCGAAGAATCCGGCCGAGCGTCTCGTCGACCGTCCACGAAGTAGCCGGCTGGTGGTGTTCGGCCGCCCACGTCGAAACAAGCGGATGGGAGCCGGCGGTCTCCAACGCCCGAGCACCGATCCGGGGATGCCGCCAGTAGTCGACCAGCCGCCCTCGAATGCCGGCGACGTTCGACCATCGGTCGACGACGGGCGGACTCACCAGCGGACGCAGCACGGTGGCTCCCACTCGGGCCGGCGTACCCAGCCGGGAGACGTTCTTGCCCGAGTCGTGCAGTAACGCGGCGGCGATCATGACCGACCGGCGATGGTCGATCGATTCGAACCCCTGCTCACCGGGTGACGGCCACCCGTCGCCGACGTCCCGGCGATCGTGGGCCTCGACGACGGCCTCCACCTCCCGGGCCACCTCGATCGAGTGGCGCTGATCGGCGTTGCTCATGGCGGCCCAGATCGCCAACTCGGGCGCGGTGAGATGTCGCCGCACCCACTCGTGGTCGACGGTGGCGGGAGGTCGTGGATCGAGCGAGCCGAGGAACCGGGCGGCGAGGTGAAGCAGGTGTTTGCCCTTGGACATGAGCTCACCGCTCCGCTACGGACGACGCTCCGACGGGCCGTCGTCGCCGGACCGCTCCGTGATGTACAGCGCCATCAACCCGATCATCGACTTGGAATCGGTGATGCGGCCGTCGAGGCACATCGCCACGGCGTCATCGAGCGGCATGGTGTGGAGCGTCATGGCCCGCTCCTCGGGACCCTCGCGTTGGACCGGCACCGGGCTGAGGCCCCGGGCCACGAACACGAACCCGTATTCGTCACAGAAGCCGGGTGAATGGAAGAGATTGACCAGCAACTCCACCTCGGTGGCCTCCAGACCGACCTCCTCCGCCAGTTCGCGGCGAGCGGTGATGTCGGGTGCCTCACCGCCGACGTCCCTCTTGCCGGCCGGAATCTCGTAGAGGTCGCCGTCGATGGCGGCCCGGTACTGACGAACCAGCGTGACGTTGGTCCCGTCGTAGGGAATGATCGAGACCGCACCGGGGTGGCGGATGACGTCGCGTTCGAACCGGTTGCCGTCGCGATCCCTGATCACAAGCCGGTGGAAATCCACGACCGCTCCGGAATGGATGAGCGTCTCTCCGACGGGACTGAAGGTATCGGAAGGCATCGAACCCTTCATCGGTTCCGGAGGAAACGAACCGGCGGCCTCAGTCACCAACGAACTCCAGATCGACGACAGCCTCGTCGGCCGAGCCGCCTGATCCGTTGCCGCGGCGACGAGCCGGTTCCGCCGATGGACGGCGGAAGCGTGCCGGGTCGAGTTCGTTGGCCCGCTCGAGACTGGCGGCGATGAGCGCATCGAACAGCGGGGCCGGACGGTTCGGGCGGCTCTTCAATTCGGGATGAGCCTGGGTTCCGATCCAGAACGGATGATCCTCGAGTTCGATGAACTCGACCAGCTTCCCGTCGGGCGACGTGCCCGAGCACCGAAGGCCGGCTTCCTCGAATCGGTTGATGTAGCGGGGGTTGAACTCATAGCGATGACGGTGGCGTTCGCTCACCACCGACTGACCGTAGATTCGGGCCACCTGGCTGTCGGGTTTGAGCACGGCGACGTAGGCGCCGAGACGCATCGTGCCGCCCATGTCGGTCACACCGCGCTGGGCGTCCATGAGGTCGATCACCGGGTGCGGGGTGGTGCTGTCCTGGGTGTCGAACTCGCTGGAATGGGCGCCGGTGAGGCCGAGTACGTTGCGGGCGAACTCGATCGTCATGATCTGCATCCCGAGACACAGACCGAGGCAGGGTATGCCGTTGTCGCGGGCGTACCCGGCCGCCGCGACCTTGCCCTCGACGCCCCGCTCGCCGAACCCGCCCGGCAGGACGATGCCGTCGAGCCCGGCCAGCGACTCGGCGACCAGCAGGCCCTCGACGTGGTCGGACATCACCCAGACGATCTCGAGATCGACTTCGTGGTTGAACGCGGCGTGGCGAAGCGACTCGGCCACCGACAGGTAGGCGTCCGGCAGGCTGACGTACTTGCCGACGATGCCGATCCGCAGCGGCTTCCAGGCGTTCTCGACCCGTTCGACGAGGTTCTGCCATTCCGCCAGATCGGGTTCGCCCTCGTCGAGACCGAGCAGTCGGCAGACATTCTCGTCGAGTCCGGCGTCGTGCATGACGAGCGGGATCTCGTACAGGCTGGATGCATCCGGCGCGTTGATGACCGCCTCGACCGGCACGTCACACAGGTTCGAGATCTTGTGGCGGAGGCTGTCGGAGATCCGTCGATCGGAGCGGCACACGATCACGTCGGGTTGGATGCCGCGGCTACGAAGTTCGGTGACCGAGTGCTGGGTCGGTTTGGTCTTCTGCTCCCCTGCCGGTCCGATGTAGGGAACAAGGGTCACGTGGACGTAGCAGACGTTCTGGCGTCCGACATCGAGCCGGAACTGGCGGATGGCCTCGAGGAACGGAAGAATCTCGATGTCACCGACGGTGCCGCCGACCTCGGTGATGACCACGTCGACCTCATCGTCGGCCAGATTCGAGATGCGACGCTTGATCTCATCGGTGATGTGGGGAATGACCTGCACGGTCTTGCCCAGATAGTCGCCCCGCCGCTCGGCGGCGATGACCGATGAGTAGATCGAGCCGGTCGTGGCGTTCGAGGCCCGAGTGAGGTTCTCGTCGATGAAGCGTTCGTAGTGGCCGAGGTCGAGGTCCGTCTCGCCCCCATCATCGGTGACGTAGACCTCCCCGTGCTCGAACGGATTCATGGTGCCCGGATCGACGTTGATGTACGGGTCCAGTTTCTGCATCGTGACCCGCAGGCCGCGGGCCTTGAGCAGACGGCCCAACGAGGAGGCCGTCAGGCCCTTCCCCAACGAACTCACCACGCCACCGGTGACAAAGATGTGCTTGGTCATAACGCTCCCTAGCTCGATCAGTTTGTCTGACCAACAACATCAAGCCCAGCCCGGGCCGCCCGTGCCCTCACAGCAAGGCTGCATCGGTCCTTCCCAACCTAGCGCGGGTATTCCCGTTCGGCGCGCACCGGTTCGACGGGCCGGTGCATTCCCCCTACCGGTGGCAGAGTTTTCGCCACAGAATCAGGAGTTTGGTGGTGGTGGAAACTAGTTTGAGGAGCCATGGCCTTCACTGCACTGCTCCTGACCGAGGAACCGACCGACGACCCGAAGCGCCCGGGAATCCTGGCGACGCTGACCGAACTCGACGACTCGGATCTACCCGACGGCAACGTCGACATCGCCATCGACTACTCCTCACTGAACTACAAGGACGGCATGATCCTGCAGGGCCTCGGCCGCCTGGTCCGCTCCTACCCGCACATCCCCGGCGTGGACATGGCCGGCACGGTCCTGACATCGGCTGACGATCGCTATCGACCCGGCGACCGGGTCGTGCTGACCGGCTGGCGGGTCGGTGAGGTTCACTGGGGCGGGTACGCCCAGCGGGCACGGGTCGATGCCGACTGGCTGGTGCCGCTTCCCGACAACGTCTCCACCCGACAGGCCATGGCCATCGGCACCGCCGGCTTCACCGCCATGCAGGCGCTGCTGGCCCTCGAGACCCATGGCCTCGTTCCATCGGCCGAGAATCCGCTCCTGGTCACCGGGGCGTCCGGCGGCGTCGGCAGCTCGGCGATCCTGTGGGCCGGAGCCCGCGGCCATCATGTCGTGGCCAGCACGGGACGCCTCGACAACACGGGCGATCTCGAGGCGCTCGGCGCCGCCGAGGTCATCGATCGGGCCGAACTGGCCGACAACCCCTCTCGCCCTCTGCTCAGCGAACGGTGGGCCGGCTGCATCGACGCCGTCGGCGGCGACACCCTGGCCCACATACTGGCCGAGATGCGGCTGTTCGGAACGGTTGCGGCCTGCGGGCTGGCCGGCGGCAACGAACTCTCGACCACCGTCATCCCCTTCCTGCTCCGAGGGGTCAATCTGCTCGGGATCGATTCGGTCCACTGCCCGTTCGAGCAACGAATCACCATCTGGAATGCACTGGCCGAGTCGATCGACGCCGACAAGCTCGAGTCGATGACGAACGAGGTCGCGCTGGCCGATGTGACCGAGCTGGCCCCACAAATCCTCGCCGGCCGGGTGAAGGGCCGAACGGTGGTGCGCTGCGGGGACGCCGGGTGAACGTCGGGGCCACCGCCATCTCACGAATCGATCCGGGCGAAGCCGGATTCGACCCCGACCGGCTGGCCCGGATCGAGCCCTTCATCACCGAGAACTATCTGAAACCGGGCCGGTACCCCGGTTTCTCGTGGATCGTCGCCCGCAACGGCGCGGTCGTACACGAGGGAGCGATCGGTCACCGACACCTGGCCACCGGGGCTCCGTGGACCGACGACACGATCGTCCGGATCTACTCGATGACCAAGCCCGTGACCTCGCTCGCGTTGCTGACCCTCTACGAGGAAGGGCGGTTTCGCCTCAACGAACCGGTCAGCAACTACATCGGATCGTGGGCCGATCTCCGCGTGTTCGCCGGGGGAACCGCCACCAACCACACCACCCGGTTTCCCGAACGGGAGGTCACGATCCACGACCTGTTGACCCACACGGCCGGGCTCACCTACAGCTGGATCGCCGATCACCCGGTCGAGAAGCTCTACCGGAAGCACGGTTTGGACGGCGATCTCCCCCTCGACCGCTACGTCGAGGCCCTGGCCGGGATACCGCTCCTGTTCTCGCCCGGGACGCGCTGGTCCTACAGCGTGGCCACCGACGTGCTCGGGCGGCTCATCGAGATCATCAGCGGCCGGCCGTTCGATCGGTTCCTGCGACAGCGCTTCCTCGAACCGCTGGGCATGGTCGACACCGGCTTTCGGGTGCCCGACGAGACCGCCGATCGGCTCGCCGCCTGCTACGCACTGCCATCGGCCTCACCGGTCCCCCTGCCAACCGGAACCGACGGAGAGCATCTGGCGATGGTCGACGACGCAGGCCCCACCAGCCTGTACCGTTCACACCGCAACTTCCTGTCGGGGGGCGGCGGGTTGGTGTCGACCCTCGAAGACTATTTGCGCTTCTGCCTCATGGTGGCCAACGGCGGAGTGCTCGACGGCACCCGACTCCTGAGCAGCAAGACCATCGAGTACGCCACCCGCAACCACCTCCCCGGTGGCCGTGATCTGGTCGCCATGGGTGCGGCGGCCGACGTGGAGGATCGCAACGAGGGGCTCGGCTTCGGTTTGGGCTTCTCCGTCGTGATCGACCCGTCGGCCAACCAGGTGATCTCCTCACCCGGCGAGTACGCCTGGGGCGGCGCCGCTTCCACGGTGTTCTGGATCGATCCGGTCGAGGATCTGATCGTCATCGGATTCACCCAGCTGCTGCCGTCGGAGGCCTATCCGATTCGGCGCCAACTCAAGTCGCTGATCTACGGCGCACTCGTCGGCTGAACGGCGGGCCGGCCGAGCAGGCACTCGCCGTTCCTAGACTGGGAGGCGATGAACTTCGTCGGGCACATTCACATAGCCGAGCACTGTCTCGGCCGACAACGGGGCGGCGACCCCCCGGCCGCAACCGGCGACCGGGAGCGCTACCTGTTCGGGACCGCCCTCCCCGACTTCGCCGCCATCGGACGGTTCCAGCTCACCGACGCGCCGGCCGATCCCGCACTGGCCGCCGGGGTCGACATGCACCATGCCACCGACAGCGCCTTCCACACCAGCCAGTGGTTCCTGACCCACAGCCAATCGGTGAGAGCCGATCTCGAGGAACGGGGGGTCAACCGGGGCGCAGCGCGGGCCTGCGGGCACGTCGGCGTCGAGCTGCTGCTCGACGGGCACCTCCTGGCCTCCCACGACGGTCTCCGACCCCGGGCCCAGAACGTTCTCGGTCTGGCCGATGACGATCGACTCCGGCTGACCGAGCTGGTGGCGGGCCATCGGCGGTCCGACTGGATCCATCACCTGAGTCGGATCAGCTCATGGCCGCTGCCCGATGACTACCACCAGCCGATGGCCGTCGCCGAACGGCTCCAACGGATCCTCCGTCCACGTAGACGACTGGCCTTCGGTCCCGCCGATGTCACCGTCGTGGCCGAAACCCTCGCCGACCACCTGGCGGACCTGGTGGCGGGAATCGCCGACCTGATCGACGGGCTGGCCGACGAGCTCGTCACCTCGCCGTCGTAGCGCCCGAGCCGGACGTCACCGGTCGAACAATCCAGGCCGGGGCGCGGTTGGTGTGTCCTGGCTGAACGTGTTGACCCACCCGCCGGGCCGGCGCTCCCAGATCGAGCTGATGAACATGGCACGAGGCGGACCCGGCCGGTCCGAACCATCGGATCGCGGCGGGCGCCAGTCGGCCCGATAGCAGAGCAGCACCTGACCGTCGGCCAGGTTCAGCAGGCGGGCGTCGCTGAGATGGAAGTCGTGAACCGTCGGTCCGCCGGCCAGCTGATCAACGTGGTTCGCCCGGTCGGAGAACCCGCTCGGATAGACGCCGAGGAAGTCGTCGGACAACATCGACCGGTCACGTGCTTGATCTCCGGTGCACAGTGCCTGCCAGACTTGTCGTTCGAGCGCCAGAGCCCGCTCGAGATCCATCTCCGCCGCGCCCATCAGGCGGCGGTGGACGCCCGGGCCGCCGTCGCTTCGTCGAGCAGTTCACGGGCATGGCTGCGGGCGGTGTCGGAGTTCGGCTGCCCCGACAACATACGGGCAAGCTCGGTGAGGCGCTCGGCGTCATCGAGGAGACGGACCTCCGACACCGTGCTGACGTCTCCCTGCTGTTTGCGCACCGCCAGGTGGGCATCGGCGAAGGCCGCCACCTGCGGTAGGTGGGTGACCACCAACACCTGATGGCGATCACCCAGGTTGCTCAGCGCCCGACCGACCGCGAAGCCGGCCTCGCCCCCGATCCCGGCATCGACCTCGTCGAACACCAGGATGGGCGGAGCCTCCGACAACACACTGCGCAGTGCGAGCATGGTACGGGCCAGCTCGCCACCGCTCGCCACCTTGGCCAGTGGTTGCAGCGCGGAACCGGGGTTGGCCGACAGTTGGAACGACACCGCACCACCGTCGGGACCGTCCACATCGATACCGACGCGGGCTTTGTCCATGGCCAGTTCGGGCAGTCGAGCCTCGATGGCGGCCGCCAGTTTCGGCGCCGCCGCCCGGCGGGCCGCCCTCACCGCATCCTGTTGGCCGGCCAGATCCTCGAGGGCGCGGGTCCGGCGCTGATCCAGCTCGGCGGCGATGGCGTCGTGGTCCTCGAGTTCCTTCAGGCGGGCCGCCAACCGGTCACGTTCCTCCATCACCTCGGCCAGGTTGTCGCCGTACTTGCGCTGCAGATCGCGCAGGAGACGGCGACGGGCCAGGATTCGCTCCAAGGCCTCGGGGTCGGGTTCGATGTGCTCGCCGAGCGATCGGACGGTGTCGCCGATGTCGTCGAGTTCGGCGATGAGGTTCCGGAGCCGCTGCGCCACCTCGGTGAACGGCGATCCGGCCTGCATCCGGCTGAGGCTCGCCGCCAGCATGTCCCGGGCGCCGTCGTCGTCGATCAGCGACTCGAGAATCGCCTGCGCCGATTCCTGGTGGGCCACGGCATTGGCCAGCAGTTCCTCGGCCGCCTCCAGCTCGGCGTCCTCATCCGGATCGGTGAGATCGGCCTCGGTCAGCTCGTCGACCTGGAAGCGAACGATGTCGAGTTCCCGGGCTCGGGCCCGCTCGTCTCCCCCGAGGTCGGCGAGCGCCTTGTCGATCTCGGCGAGGGTCCGCGCCGCGTGGGCGAGAGGCTCGAGGTCGACCTGTCCGTAGCTGTCGAGGGCGAGCCGCTGGGCTTCGGTACCGAGGAGCGACTGATGGGCATGTTGACCGTGCAGATCGACCAGCCGGGATCCGATCTCGGCCAGGTGGGTGGCGGTGACCGGACGGCCGTCGACATAGGCTCTCGACCGGCCCTGGGCGGGCACAACACGGCTGAGGATGATCTCGGTGCCGTCGAGCAGGAACCGCCCGTCGACCGTGGCCTCCTCGGCACCGGCTCTGACGAGCCCAGGGTCAGCTCGCCCCCCGACCAGAAGATCGAGGGCGTCGACCAGCAGTGTCTTTCCCGCTCCGGTCTCGCCGGTGAGCGCGATCATGCCGGTGGGCATCGTGATGGTGAGGGAGTCGATCACTCCCAGGTTGGAAACGCCGAGTTCGAGTATCAACGCAGTGTCCGATTCATTGCACGGTCCGAATCATCGCCAGTCGATCAGATGAAACTTTTCCTTCAACACGGTGTGAAAGTCGCGTTCCCCGTCGAGCAACAGCTTGACCTCGATGTCGGCCGCACGGCAGGACACCGACTGCCCGGGTTCGAGCTCGAGACGGGACTCGCCGTCGAGCGCGAGGACGGCGCCTCGATGGCCTTGAACGGTGAACGTCACCTCCGTCGTCGGAGCAAGAATCATGGATCGGTTGAACACCATATGGGCGGCTACGGGGGTCAGGATCAGCGCGCGAAAATCCGGTTCAACTATAGGTCCGCCCGCTGACAGCGAATACGCGGTGCTGCCGGTGGGCGTGGCCACGATGACCGCATCGGCCAGATAGTTGCTGAACGGACGGTCGTTGATCGTGGCCAGAACATCGACGGTGCGCCCGCTGTCGAGGCGCGCCACAACAGCCTCGTTCAAGGCCCAGCCCCGGAACGCCGGCCGGTCCTCGGCCGCCTCGGCCGTGACCTCGACCATCATGCGACGCTGCTCGATCAGCTCACCCCGCCGCCACTGCTCGAGCGCGTCGATCAGATGGGACGGCTCGACCTCGGCGAGATAGCCGAGGCGTCCGGCGTTGACGCCGAGAATCGGGACTCCGTCGAGCGCGACCAGACCAGCGGCCCGCAGCATCGTGCCGTCGCCACCGAGGCTGATACAGACGTCGATCGTGGACGAGAACGAGTCCTCGTCGAGCGCAAGGTCGACACGGTCGATCAGCGCGGCGTCAGCCGCGGGGAGGCGGACGGCGACGTCGTCGCCGCACCAGTCGATGACCTGCCGGGCCATCTTGCGGACCTCGTGACGATAGTGATGGATGACGATGCCCAGGCAGGTCACGGGTGCGGTCATGAGGTCTGATCGTGACGGATATCGGCTGGATGGATCATCGTTGTTCGGACTCCTGTCGGACCGCTGCGGATGCCTGGGCGACGGCGGTGTCGACCAGGGAATCAACGTCCGGACTCTCAGAAATGGTAGATGGCCGCTTGACCAGCCAGGTGACAAATTCGACATTTCCCCTGGTGCCCCGAATGGTCGACGGGACGAGTCCCCGAGGTATGAGGCCGTTCGCCACCGCCGTGGACAACACCCTGGCCAGCGTGCTCCGCCAAACGGCCGGATCGCCAATCACCCCTTTGCCCCGCGACACCTGCTGACGGCCGGCCTCGAACTGGGGTTTGACGAGCAGGATGAGATGGCCGCCATCGGTGACCAGACCGGTGAGCGTGGCCAGGACCAGGCGGAGCGAGATGAACGAGAGATCGCCGACCACGAGATCGACGTGGCGATCAAGGTCCGCCGGCGAGATCGATCGGATGTCGGTCTGCTCGCGCACGTCGACCCGGGGATCGGCGCGGAGCCGTTCGTGTAGCTGGTTCGTGCCGACGTCGACGGCCACGACCCGCTCGGCCCCCCGCTGAAGCAGGCAGTCGGTGAAGCCACCGGTCGAGGAACCGGCATCGAGGCAGTACAGGCCCGCCGGGTCGACCGGGAACGCGTCGAGCGCTCCAGCCAGTTTCTGCCCGGCCCGGCTGACAAACGGCGGCGGCGGGGCGGCGAGTGTGATGGCCTGGTCGGTCGCCACCATTCGGGCCGGTTTGTCGGCGAACGAGCCGGCGACGAGAACCTGGCGGTCGACGATCAGCCGGCGGGCGGCCTCACGGCTGGGGACGATGCCCCGACGAACCATTTCGGCGTCCAAACGGCGTTTGATTGTGAGACCTCCCTGGACTGCGGTCCTCCGACCGCCGCTCAGGGTGGCCAGCGGGTTCGCAAGACTCGCTAGGCCTTCTTCGCGCTCTTCTTCGTGGCCTTCTTCGTGGCCTTCTTGGCCGGCGCCTTCTTCGCCGACTTCTTGGCCGGTGCCTTCTTCGCCGACTTCTTGGCCGGCGCCTTCTTCGTGGCCTTCTTCGCCGACTTCTTGGCCGGCGCCTTCTTCGTGGCCTTCTTCGCCGACTTCTTCGCCGGCGCCTTCTTCGCCGACTTCTTGGCCGGCGCCTTCTT
>JBFHME010000117.1:0-10953 GCA_041594435.1 Acidimicrobiales bacterium | reverse complement strand
CGCCCTCGGCTTCCTGGCCACGGCGGCCGCCACCGCCCTCCTGTTCGTCAATTCCGGTTCGGTCATCGGGTACCTCCTGATGTTCACCATCGGGGCCTGCAGCTTCCCGCTCTATTCGCTGTCGATCGCCTACTCCAACGACTGGATTCAACCGGAACAGATTCTCGGGGCCAGCGCCGCCCTGGTCACCACCAATGCCGTGGGCGCAACGGCCGGGCCGTTCCTTGCGACCGTTCTGATGAACACGTTCGGCCCAACCCAGTACTTCGTCTCGCTGCTCGTCACCCACGCGGCGGTCGGGATCTACGTCGTCTACCGGGTGCTGACCAAGCCCGGCTCGATGATTCCAAAACCCCGCGATTTTCTGCCCTACCCGGCCAGAGCATCGGCGTTGGCGGTGTACCTCTTCCCCCGTCGACCCCGCCGCAACGGCACCTAGAAA
Source organism: Acidimicrobiales bacterium (assembly GCA_041594435.1). GTDB lineage: Bacteria > Actinomycetota > Acidimicrobiia > Acidimicrobiales > SZUA-35 > JAHELU01. Next base: position 10,511 of record JBFHME010000117.1, on the reverse strand, counting down.
ACAAGCCGACGTTCACCGTCGGTCATCGGGAATTCGCTCTGGATATCCAGCTGATTTCATGATACGGTACAGTTCCGCATCGTGGCACACTGGCGCGGCGGTATACTCTGCAGAGCCCACTCGGCCGGCCCGTATCATGCCAGCAGGCAGAACCGGATGTCGTCGCACCGGCCGTCGAAAACGACGTCATGAACATCCGCGGCCGAACCAGTACGCTTGACCAGAATTGAAGGAAACGGTTGAACTCGTTTCGGGTTGAAGGGGAGAACACCAATGTCTGACCATCAGACCGATGATGGGGCGATCGACGACGAAGACGACATCGATCTCGGTTCACTGAACGACGAGGACCTTTGTGCCCAGATGCACGACGATCTCTACGACGGACTGGCCGATGAGATCGCCGAGGGGACCAACATTCTTCTCGGCCGTGGCTGGACGGCCGACAAGGTCCTGAACGACGCACTTGTCGAGGGTATGCGGATCGTCGGCATCGACTTTCGCGACGGGATCCTGTTCGTGCCCGAGGTGCTCCTGGCGGCCAACGCCATGAAGGCCGGTATGGCCATCCTTCGCCCCCTGCTGGCCGAGACCGGTGCCGAACCCATCGGCAAGATGGTCATCGGAACCGTGAAAGGCGACATCCACGACATCGGCAAGAATCTGGTGGCCATGATGATGGAGGGTGCCGGTTTCGAGGTGGTCGACCTCGGTATCAACACCGACGTCGACGGCTTCCTCGAAGCCATCGCCGAACACAAACCCGACATCCTGGGCATGTCGGCACTCTTGACCACGACGATGCCGTACATGAAGGTCGTCATCGACACCCTGGTGGAAAAGGGTGTCCGCGACGACTACATCGTGCTCGTCGGCGGCGCTCCCCTCAACGAGGAGTTCGGCGAGGCCATCGGCGCCAACGCCTACTGTCGCGACGCCGCGGTCGCCTCCGAGACCGCCACCAAGCTGGTGTCCGAGCGCCGAGCAGCGGCATAGCCGTCATGGAGCCAGCGACGTTTGCCGAAGGCGAACTCGACCGCGATCTGCGAAGCAGTCGCACGCCGTCGGTCCTGATACTGGCGTGCGGGGCGCTGGCGCGCGAGCTGCTGGCCGTGTCCACGCTCAACGGCCTCTCCAACATCACCGTGGAGTGCCTGCCGGGTGACTACCACATGCGTCCCGAGAAGATCGTCCCCGCCCTCGAGACCCGCCTCGCCTCCCACCGAAGCAGTCCCCCCGACCGCCGCTACGACAGGATCTTCATCGGCTACGGCGATTGCGGCACCGGCGGCGGCATCGACCGCTTCTGCGCCACCCACGGGTTGGACCGGCTTCCCGGCGATCACTGCTACCAGTTCTTCGCCGGGCACGAACGATTCCTCCAACTGCACGATGCCGAGCCCGGCACCTTCTATCTGACCGACTACCTGGCCAAACACTTCGATCGCTTCGTCGTCGAGGCCCTCGGCATCGCCGCTCATCCCGAGCTGACCGAACTCTATTTCGGCAATTACACGAGGCTCGTTCACCTCAGCCAGATCCCCGATCCGGCCATCGAGGCCAAGGCTCGGGAGGCCGCTCGATTCCTGGGTCTCGACTTCGAACTGATCGCCACCGGCTACGGCGACCTGGAGACCTCCGTGGTCGAGATCGCAACGGCCCGTTCCTCCGTGGCCTCCGAGGAGGGCGCATGAGCCGCCGCCGAGCCAAATCGAATGAACTGACCGTCATCTATTGGCGCGATATCCCGGCCCAGGTGACGGCCAACGCCGGCGGCCGGAGCCACAAGCAACTCCTCGAACCTCGATTCCAGGTCGCCATCGACCGGGCGGCGACGGTGGCCGGGCTCACCGAAACCTCCGCGTATGTGGCCGAGTGGCGGCGGGAGTCGTACCCGCTCGACGCCGAATCCGCCGGCGATCGGGCGGCGGCGGAAACCGCCACGAGGCTCAGTGTTGAATACGATCGGGACCGGCTGGAGGCCCTCGTGGCCACCGGCGGCGTCGACGATCAATCCGAAACCAACGTCCATTCAGGGTAGGCACATGACCGACACCATTCTCAGCTCCGCAACCAAAGAGGTCGTGATCGGTTTCGGTCGCCCTTTCGTGATGATCGGGGAGAAGATCAACCCAACCGGCCGCAAGATCCTGGCCGAGGAAATGAAGAGCGGCGACTTCAGCCGGGTGGAACGCGATGCCCTCGAACAGGTGGCGGCGGGCGCGCACATGCTCGACGTCAACGCCGGCATTCCGCTGGCCGACGAGCCGGCCCTGTTGGCCAAGGCGGTTGAATTGGTGCAGTCGATCACCGACGTGCCGATCTCGATCGACTCCTCCATCATCGACGCCCTCGAGGCGGCCATCGCCGTCTACAAGGGCAAGCCGCTGATCAACTCGGTCACCGGCGAGGACGAGAGCATGGAACGGGTCCTGCCCTTCGTGGCCAAGTACGGGGCCGCCGTGGTCGCCATCTCCAACGACGACACCGGCATCTCCGAGGACCCCGACGTCCGGTTCGACGTGGCCCGCAAGATCGTCAACCGGGCCTCCGACCATGGAATTCCGCCGGCTGACGTGGTGGTCGATCCGCTGGTGATGCCGATCGGTGCGATGGGTACCGCCGGTCGTCAGGTCTTCGCTCTCGTCCACCGTCTCCGCACCGAACTCGGGGTCAACACCACGTGCGGGGCCAGCAACGTCAGCTTCGGTCTACCCAACCGCCACGCGGTGACCGGCAGTTTTCTCGCCATGGCCATCTCGCACGGCATGACGTCGGCCATCATGAACCCGATGCACGCCGAGGTGAAAGCGTGCGTGCTGGCCGCCGATGTGCTCAACAACCAGGATCCCAACTGCTCCACCTGGATAGCCAATTTCCGGGAACCGGTCGAAGGCGAGGCCGAACGGGGTACCGGCCGGCGGCGCGGCGGTCGACGCCGGCGGCCCACGGAGTAGCCGATGGCCGAACGGCCCGAGGGGCCTGCCCCGCCCGGTGAACCCGGTGCCGCCACCCAGGCACCCATCGACGGGCAGTCGCCGGCAAGCGACGCGACCTCGGAACGAAGCCGCATCATCTTCACCCCGTCCGGGCTTCACGGCGTCGTCGCGGTGGGTTCGACCGTTCTCGATGCGGCACGCCAACTCGGGGTGGATCTCGATTCGGTGTGCGGCGGACGCGGGATCTGCGGGCGCTGCCAGGTCTCGGTGTCGGTCGGTGAATTCTCCAAGTGGGCGGTGACCGTCAAGCCGGATCACGTGAGCGCCCCCGAATCGCTGGAACTCGACTACCGGGGGGCCCGCCCCCTCGTCGACGGGTTGCGTCTCGGCTGCGGAGCCCGGGTCGAGGGAGATCTGGTCATCGACGTGCCCGCCCAGAGTCAGATCCACAAACAGGTGGTTCGCAAGGCGGCCAACGTCGCCGGTCTGGTGGTCGACCCGATCGTCACCCTGCACTTCGTGAAGGTCGACGACAACCCGGAGGGAGTGAGCGTCACGTCCCTGGTGGCCGAGCGGCTTGCCGCCGAATGGGGCATCATCGACGTCCGATTCCGGTTCGATGTCCTCTCGGCCCTGCATCACTGTACCGGCGACCCGGGAACCGGTCTGACCATCGCCGTGCGCCGGGGCGACGAGCCCGGCATGACGCCGAGCGTGGTCGGGGTCTGGCCCGGCTTCGTCGACCGGATCGTCGGAGCGGCGGTCGACATCGGATCAACGACCGTCGCCGGGCACCTGTGCGATCTGACCACCGGTGAGGTCCTGGCCAGCGCAGGGCGGATGAACCCTCAGATCCGGTTCGGCGAGGATCTGATGAGTCGGGTCTCCTATGTGATGATGAATCCCAACGGCGACATCGAGTTGACCGATGCGATCCACACCGCACTCACCGACCTGTTGAACGAGTTGATGGCCGAGGCCGGCCTCGACTGGTCCCGCCTGGCCGAAGTCGTGCTGGTCGGCAATCCCATCATGGCGCACCTGGCCCTCGGCATCGACCCCACGCCATTGGGCCAGGCGCCGTTCCCTCTGGCGACCGACCGGGCGGTCACCGTCGAAGCACCGTCGCTCGATCTGCCCGCAGGTCCAACCGTCTATTTCGGACCCTGTATCGCCGGCCATGTCGGTGCCGACACGGCGGCCGCCATCCTGTCGGAGAAGCCCTACGAGAGTGACGGGGTGCAACTGCTCGTCGACATCGGCACCAACGCCGAGATCGTCCTGGGCAATCGCTCCGGACTCCTGGCGGCTTCGAGTCCAACCGGTCCGGCGTTCGAGGGGGCCCAGATCTCGGCCGGGCAGCGGGCGACGGCGGGGGCGATCGAACGGGTTCGGATCGACCGCGAAACCCTTGAACCCCGGTTCCAGGTGATCGGCAACGACCACTGGTCCGACGAGCCGGAGTTCGAGGGAGCCGGGCCGGCCGTAACCGGGATCTGTGGATCGGGCATCATCGAGGTCATCAGCGAGATGTTCCTCGCCGGGATCATCGATGCTCAGGGAGTGATCGTGGCGACCGGGGTCGACCGCAGCCCCCGGATCATCGCCAACGAGCGTACGTTCAGCTACCGGCTGCATGACGACATCGTCATCACCCAGAACGATGTCCGGGCCATCCAGCTCGCCAAAGCGGCCCTCCGGGCCGGCATCGATCTGCTCCTCGAGCACGCAGGGCTCGTCTCGGTCGACGAGATCCGGCTGGCCGGTGCGTTCGGAGCCCACATCGACCCGATCTGCGCCATGGTGCTCGGCCTCATCCCCGACTGCCACCCCGATCGCGTGCGTGCCGTGGGAAACGCCGCCGGTTCCGGCGCCGTGCGAGCCCTGCTCTCGGCCACCGAACGAAGCGAGATGGAGCAGGTGGTGGCCTCGGTCACCAAGATCGAAACCGCCACCGAGCCCCGCTTCCAGGAACTGTTCGTGGCCGCCCTCGCGTTTCCCCATCTCCATGCCGCGACGCCCCACCTCGCCACCAACGTCGACCTGCCTGCCCGCACGACGGCGGCGGGATCGGACCCGACACGGCGCCGGCGCCGACGGGGTGCGCGGGCATGAAGACGCTGACGACCCGCAAGGAGCGAATCCGATGACTGATCAAGCAAGAGGGCGCCGCAGTGGTGGTCGGGCCGGGCGGCAGGCGGCTCGACAGGCCAGTGCGCCGGTCCATCAGCCCTACATCACCCGGGCCATCACGCCGTTCGAGGTGGTGAGCGAGGAAAGCCTCGCCATCATCGAGCACAACGCCGACACCATCCTCGAGCAGGTCGGCATCGACTTCATCGACTATCCGAACGCGCTCACACTCCTCGCCGACGCCGGAGCGGAAATCGACGGACACCGGGTCCGCTTCCCCCGGGGCATGTGCCGCAAGATCGTGTCCGAACACGCCCCGGCGATCTACACCCAACATGCCCGAAACCACGAACGGTCGGTGCAGATCGGTGGCGACGCCACGGTGTTCGCCCCCAACTACGGGTCGCCGTTCGTCCACGACCTCGACGGCGGCCGGCGTTACGCCACGCTCAACGACTTCGAGAACCTGGTCAAGCTGGCCTATCTCGCTCCAGCGCTCCACCACTCCGGCGGCACGGTGTGTGAGCCGGTCGACACGCCGGTGCCGGTTCGCCACCTCGACATGGTCTACGCCCACCTGCGCTACTCGGACAAGCCGTTCATGGGTTCGGTGACCGCCGGTGAGCGGGCCGAGGACTCGGTGGAGATGGCTCGCATCGCGTTCGGTGGAGACCTGGCCGACCGGACGGTGATGACCAGCCTCATCAACGCCTCGTCACCACTGGTGTGGGATGCCACGATGCTCGCCGCAGCCGAGGCCTACGCCCGGGCCAACCAGGCCTGTATCATCACCCCGTTCATTCTGGCCGGCGCCATGTCGCCGGTGACCACCGCCGGTGTGGCGGCTCAGACGTTGGCCGAGGCGCTGGCGGGGATGACGTTCGTCCAGCTGGTGCGGCCCGGCGCACCGGTGGTCATGGGTTCGTTCGCCAGCTCCATGTCGATGCAGACCGGTGCACCGACCTTCGGAACCCCGGAGCCCGCGCTCGTGCTGTACGTGGTGGCCGCGCTGGCTCGCCGACTCGGCGTCCCGTTCCGGTCGGGCGGCTCGCTGTGCGCCTCGAAACTACCCGACGCCCAGGCCGCCTACGAGAGCCAGGCCACGTTGATCCCGACGATCATGGGTGGCGTCAACTTCGCCCTTCACTCGGCGGGGTGGCTGGAGGGCGGGCTGACCGTCGGCTACGAGAAGTTCGTGCTCGACGCCGATCAGCTCGGCATGATGGAGGTGTTCGCCAGGGGGGTCGACATGAGCCCCAACGGTCAGGCCACCGATGCGATTCTCGGCAACCAACCGGGTCAGCACTTCCTCGGCACCGCCCATACTTTGGCCAACTTCGAAACCGCCTTCTACCGTTCGACCACCGCCGACAATTCGAGCTTCGAGCAGTGGACGGAGGAGGGCGCACTCGACGCCGCCCAACGGGCGAATGCGCTCTGGAAGCGGCAGCTCGCCGACTACGAGGCCCCGGCGATCGACGAGGCCATCGACGCCGAACTGCTCGATTTCATGGCCCGCCGCAAAGCCGAGATCGGGTCCGGAACCACCTAGCCGCCGCCGTTGCCATCGCCGCCACCGTCGGTCGAGGGTGGGGCGGTCGTTCGCGTGGTGGACGACCTCGGCTCGGTCGTGGTCGTCGAATTCTTGGGCTCCGTCGTCGGCACGGTGATCGTGATGGTGGGCACGGTGATCGTGAGCGACGTCGATGGCAACGTGGTCGTTGTCGACGAGCTGGTGGAGGACGTCGACGATGAGGGCCGCGAGGTGGACGTGGAGCTGGTGGTCGACGAGCTGGTCGACGTGGATCGGGACCGCGTTCGGGGGGCGTCCGGCAACGCCGTCACCCGGCTGTCGAAGTCGACGATGGTCACATCGGACAGCTCGACCCCGCTTGTTCCGGGGATGGTGACGGATTCCTGGGGTACGGTCGACGAGGGAAAGACCTCGGTGCGGGTTCCGCTGCCCGGGCTGAACACCTGACGAGCGGCGACCAGCACCAGCACGAACAGCAACGCGAGCGGCAATGCCTTGCTCAGCACCGGATCAACCCCGAACGTGCCATGGATCCTCTCATCCCTCGAAACCGCCCTCGTTCATGCGCCACGCAGCACAGAGGAGAAAGCCCATTGTGCCTGGTTTCCCAAGCGACCAAAACCAGTTGTCATCAGCCGTTCGATCCGTTGGACGCCGGTCCAGCGGTCAGCCGTGCCGCCGCAGCCAGGTCAGTATGGCGACGGCCACCGCATCGGGCTGCTCGGGCAGGAGGGCGTGGCCGGCGCCGGGAATCTCCAGGAGCGACACTTTTCCACCGAGCTCGTTGGCCAGGAGCCGGGTGCTCTCGGCCGACACCATACGGTCCTGATCCGGCCGGATGACCAGCGTATCGACGGTACCCCCGGTCGACCAGTCGTTGGTCGGCGTGCGCTGTTGTGCCTCGAGCTGGGCGCCGGCCACCAACGGATGCCAGCCATCGACCCAGGCCACCGGATCGTTGCCGTCGGCGAAGAAGGCAACGGCCACCGACTCCAGGTGCTCCTCCAGGGTCAACGACGTGATGAACACCCGACGGTGGGCGGTCGCCGGCTCGGGCCGTGGCAGCTCCGGACCGGGGGTGGCCAAAAGCACCAGATGGCGAACCCAGCGTCCGAACTTGGTGGCCGTGGCGCGAGCCACCTGGCCGCCGAAGTCGTGCCCGATGATCGCCGCCGGACCCCCACCGTTGGCCTTGATGACCGTGACGACGTCTTTGGCCAGATCGACCAGCGTGATGTTGGCGACCGTCGCGGAGGAGCCGTTCAGGCCGCGGGGCTGGAGCCCGAGGACCCGGTAACCGGCGGCGGCCAGCCGATCGGACAGATCGTCGAAGTCCCCCGCGGTGCGCCCCAGCGACGGCAGGACGACCACCGGCGGCCCGTCACCCCGGATTTCAACGGTCAGGTCGCAGGCCGGTCCCTCGATGATCTCGGTTCGCCGGTAGCCGGAGGACCGTTCGAGCTGAGCGACCTGGCCGTCGAAGGTCTCCATCTCGATGAGTGAGTCGATGGTGCTGTCCTGGTCGTAGGTCTTCCACAGCCGTCGGCCCACGAACCGTAGCGCCTCGGCCACCCGGGGCCCGACGGAGGGGCCGACGTGGTTGCCCTCGCGGGTGAGGCGGTACTCGTGCCGCAACCCGATGTCGAACAGGCAACGATGCAGGAGTTCGCAGCCATATTGCACGTGCATGCGGTCCTCGTCGCCGGCTTCGAGGTAGATCGACAGCCCGGCTGCTGCGATGGCCGCGCTGTTGGCCACTGCCAGCGACGTGGGGTGGTTGGTCTTCCAGAACTGATGGTCGAGCGGCTTGCCGAACAGGCGGTTGCGGATCCGATCCGGCATGTACACGCGGTCGCGGCTCGGAACCTTGTCCCAGCTGAGGGCCGCCTCGATCGTCGGCTCGATGGCCACAACCGCGTGGAATCGGTCGGGATACTTGAAGGCCAGGCGAAGTGCCCCAAGGGCCCCGACCGAGATACCACCGATCAGCACCGGGCCGTTCTCACAGCCGGTCTCGGCCCGCACGTGAGGGATGAACTCGTTCAGTAGGAACGTCTCCCACAGCTCCGAGCCGTCGTGGCGATCGAGATAGAACGACCATCCGGCACTGGGCGTGGCAACCACCATCGACGGCAGCGACCGATCGGCCCAGCAGCTCATGAACTGTGGTCGACAGCTCTCGAGAAAACGACTCGAACCGCCCCCGCCGTGGAGCCAGATCAGGATCGGACGATCACCGTTGTGGACTCCTCCGGGGGACAAGAGGGCGTATTCGACCGGACCGGAGACCAGCTTGGTTTCAAGCTCCCCCTGGACCAGACCGCCGTCGGCTCGCTTCTGTTCCCTGCGTGACATCTTGTTGGATTCAGACAGCCAGATGCATGTGGCAGCTTGCTGCTGGTAGCGAGAGTACCGGAGACCACGTCGGCCATCCACGACGGCGGACCAAGATTTCCAATCGGACATGGGTCGTTTCACCCGACGGTGGGCCGATCCTGCGGCGAAGCGGGGCTGTGGCGCCCGTCTACAGGCTGTCGAGCAGCGAACTCGCGTCCACGAAGTCCAGGCCGAGGGATTCGGCCACGGCCAACTCCGTGATCTGGCCGCGGGCCACGTTGAGACCGTTACGAAGATGAGGATCGTCGGCCAGCGCCCTCCTGGCTCCCTTGTCGGCGAGCGCAAGGGTGAAAGGCAACGTCGAGTTGTTGAGGGCGTAGGTCGACGTCTTGGGAACCGCACCCGGCATGTTGGCCACGCAGTAGTGGACAACGCCGTCGACCACGTAGGTCGGATCGCTGTGGGTCGTGGGCCGGGACGTCTCCATGCAGCCGCCCTGATCGATGGCCACGTCGACCAACACCGACCCGGGTCTCATGGCCGCGACCATCTCGGCCGTCACCAGACGGGGGGCCCGGGCACCCTTGATGAGCACCGCACCAACCACGAGATCGGCGTCGAGCACGAGCTCTTCCAGCGCCGCGCCGGTGGAATAGATGGTGCGGAGGGTCGTGCCGAATCGAGCCGCCAACTCGTCGAGGACGTCGACGTTGCGATCGAGCACGGTCACATCGGCACCCATACCGACCGCCATCTCGATGGCGTTCGAGCCGACGACGCCACCACCGATGACCACGACCTTGGCCGGCGGCACACCCGGCACACCGCCGAGCAGGAGACCGGCGCCACCCTGTGGACCTTCGAGACTGTGGGCGCCGGCCTGGATGGACATACGACCGGCGACCTTCGACATCGGGGCGAGTAGGGGGAGATCACCGTCGGGGTCGGTGACGGTCTCATAGGCGATGCAGATCGCCCCGCTGGCCACGAGATCCTTGGTCTGCTCGGGGTCGGGGGCAAGATGAAGGTAGGTGAACAGGATCTGATCGGGGCGGAGCATGGCCCGCTCGGGCGCCTGGGGTTCCTTGACCTTGACGATCATGTCGGCCTCGGCGAACACCTCGGCCGCCGTTTCGGCAACTCGGGCTCCCACCGCCTGGTAGTCGTCGTCGGTTGCCCCGACTCCGATACCACAGCTCGTTTCGACCACGACGTCGTGGCCGTGCTCGACCAGTTCACGGACGCTCGTCGGGGTGAGACCCACTCGCTCCTCGGCGTCCTTGACCTCTTTGGGTACCCCTACGAGCATCGTTGCTCCCCTTCCTGACGAGTAACACCCATGGTGGCACGAACGTGCCGATGAATCGACTGTAGCCCAGGGGTCGCGATCGCTGATTGCAAAATCCGTGAACATTGTGTCTCAACAGATGTTCATGTTGCCCGCGATCGGTTCGACGATGACGCAGGCAATCTGCTCTCCAAGTTCCGCGAACGCCGCGTGAACCGCGTCGCCATCATTGAAGGGCAGCGTGACCGTGTGCTCTGCAAGACCGGCCGGCACGCCGGGG
>JBFHME010000116.1:0-10988 GCA_041594435.1 Acidimicrobiales bacterium | reverse complement strand
GAGGCGGGCTGTGACGTCCGCACGGGCACCCGTCTCGTCGATCTCGTCTGGGACGCCGATCGAGTCGCCGGCGTACGCCTCGGGAACGAATCCGGATCGATCACCGACGAAAGAGCCTCGATCGTCGTCGGCGCCGACGGGATGCGCTCGACCGTGGCCCGCCTCGTCGACGCCGAGATCTACAACGAGGTGCCATCACTGATCGGTGTCTTCTACTCCTACTGGTCCGGCCTCGACACGAACGACGCCGCATTCCACATTCGAGAAGGTCGACATGTGCTGGCGTTCCCCACCCACGACGACCTCACCTGCATCTTCGTCGCATGGCCCGCTGACGAGTTCGAGACGTACCGCGCCGACGTCGACGCCAATTTCCGCGCCACCGTCGACCTCGCGCCGGCTCTCGCCGACCGACTCCGGGGCGGCGACCGCGTCGCCCCCTACCGCGGCACCGACAAGCTGCCGAACTTCTATCGCAAACCGTACGGGGCGGGTTGGGCACTGGTCGGCGACGCCGGACATCACAAGGATCCCACGACGGGCATGGGCATCAGCGACGCGTTCCGCGACGCCGACCTCCTCGCCGCGGCGATCAGCGACGGCCTCGCCGGCCGAACCCCGATGAGCGACGCGCTCGCCAACTACGAACGATCCCGCAACGCCGCGAGCGCCGGCATCTGGGAGTGGACCATGTTCGCCGCCTCGCTGCCCGACCCGAGCGGGCTCCGTCCGTACCTCGAAGCGATCGCCGACGACCCCGTCGAGTGCACCCGGCTGCTGTCGGTCGTCGCAGGCACCCGACATTACCTCGACGTGTTCGGTCCCGACCACCAGGCAAAGGTTCTGGCCGCGGCGGGACCGTCGGCGTGACCGAACCGAACAGTCAAGATCGACGACCAACAAGGAGATGAACGATGAGCTGGAGCGTTGAAGGAAGCTACTTCGAGGCGTGCAACTGCGAGGCGGCCTGCCCGTGTGTGTTCCTCAGTCCACCGACCAGCGGTGAGTGCACGGTGATCGTCGGGTGGCACATCGACACGGGCGAGCACGACGGGCTCCGCCTCGACGGGCTGAATGTCGCCCTCGCCGCCCACGTGCCCGGTTCGATGCTCGACACGCCGTGGAAAGCGGCGTTGTATCTCGACGGTCAGGCCTCGGATGAGCAGGCCGACGCCCTCGGCGCGATCTTCTCCGGAGCAGCCGGAGGACACCCGGCGGTACTCGCGGCCCACATCGGCGAGGTGCACGGTGTTGCGCGCACTCCGATCACGTTCCACGCGGACGGATCGTCCCGAGCGCTGACGATCGGCGACGTGGCCGACATCAAGGTCACCGCGCTGGCCGGCCAGGGCGGCAACCAGATCACGATCGACAACCATCCGCTGTGCGTCGCACCCGGGCACGCCGCGGTCGCCGGCCGATCGGATCATCTGCGCTACACCGATCACGGCTACGAGTGGTCGCTGTCGGACAAGAACGGGTTCTTCTCGTCCTTCGACTACGAGGGTGACCGGTGACATCCCTCACCCAACGGCCATCATCACGGCGAGGGTTGACCGCAACGGTGCTCCTGACGATCACCGCTGCCTGTTGGGCCTACCTGTTCTTTCTCCGCGCCGAGATGGGTGACCTGTCCGCCATGGCCGACATGAGCGCCATGAACGTCACGGAAAGCGGGCGCGCCCGGTTTGCCATGCCGATGACGTCCGCGTGGACGACGGGTGACATCGTCCTGATGTGGACCATGTGGGCGGTGATGATGGCCGCCATGATGATCCCCTCGGCCACACCGATGATCCACGCCTACGACACCACCGTCCGGTCCCACCTCGGCATCCAGGGATCGATCCCGCTCTTCGTGGCGGGCTACCTGGGAATTTGGGGCGGATTCGCGGCGGTCGCCACGGCGACGCAATGGTGGCTGCACGATGCCGCGCTCGTCGATGCGATGGGCGTTGCCACGAGCCGCTGGATCGCCGGGCCCGTGCTGTTCGCCGCCGGCGTCTACCAGTTCAGCGGAGTGAAGGATGCCTGCCTCCGAACGTGCCGCACACCGCTCGGCTTTCTGTTGAACGAATGGCGCTCGGGGCGCCGCGGCGCCCTCGTCATGGGCCTTCATCACGGAATGCTGTGCATCGGCTGCTGCTGGGCACTCATGGCGCTCCTGTTCGTGCTCGGCGTCATGAACCTGTGGTGGATTGCGGCGGTCGCCACCGTCGTGCTGATCGAAAAGGCCACCCGCAATGCGGCGCTCCCGAGGATCCTCGGTGTGGCACTCATCGCGTGGGGGGCGGTCGTCTCGGCCGGTCTCGTCGACATGGGAGCCGCGTCGTGAGCAACACCTGGTCAGTGAGCGGCATGTATCTCGAAGCCTGCAACTGTGAGTCGGTGTGCCCGTGTCGCAGTCACAACGGGACGCCGGGAGGCGAGGCGACCTTTGACAAGTGTGAGTTCGCCCTGGCATGGAAGATCGAACAGGGCCATCACGAACGCCTCGATCTCGCCGGTCGATCGGTCGCGATCACCGGCTGGTACGCCGACTCCGAGCCCGGATCGCCATGGCGGGTCCGGCTCTTCATCGACGATCGAGCCGGGCCCGAAGCACGTGCCGCGCTCGCTTCGATCTTCCTCGGTCGCGTCGGCGGACATCCCGCAGCGACCTATGCGGCCGTCATCACCGAAGTCGTCGGAATCGAAAACGCCGCCATCACCCTCACCTACTCTGAACAGAAGTGGCGCATCGGCGTCGCCGGTCGAGTCGAAGTGCGAGCCACACAACGAACCCCCGTCGCGGGACCCGTCGTCTGTGGCATCCCCGGCCCACACCCAGGTACGGAATACACCGCCGACGTGATGCGGGTCACCGACCCTCCATTCCAATGGGACGTCGTCGGCCGAGCATCCTTCGTCGCCCGATTCGCCTACCACGGTTCCACGACCGGCGAACAACGCTCCATCGCCGCCTCTTGAGTGCGCCCAGGATAACGATCCCCCCCGGCCAACGACCGGCCGATCACGGGACCAACCGTCTTCATCTGAACCACACCGCGAACGACGTCGTGAACTCGTGCCACGCGAAGGCAAGGGCCAAAGTCCCTGGTCAACGCCGTCCACGGCGACTCATACTGGTCGGGCTGAGAGGATCACCATGTTCCCAAATCCGTACCTGAAGACCGCCCTCCCCAACGAGCGGGACCGACTCTCCGGTTCGGCCCTTGCCGGCACGTGGAGGAATCGACTCGGCTCGACGATGACGCTCGAGGTGGACGATCACCACCGGATCCACGGGACGTTTCACATCGGCCCGGCGATCGGCGATCCCAAGAAAGGCTACAAGATCGCCGGATTCGCCGAAGGCGACGCCCTCACCTTCTGCGTCGACTTCGGACGCTGGGGCTCGGTGGCATCGTGGACAGGTCACCATGTGACGGGCGACGACGAGCACGGCGAACGCCTGGTCACCGTCTGGCATCTCGCCCAACCGGTCGACGATCCTCACGACGAGATCGACACCTGGCGGGCGATCCTGGCCGGTGGCGACGAATTCCAGCGCGACGGGTAACGACACGCGCCACTGACCTCCGAACCTGCGCAGCTGTCGTGCTGCGGTCAACGAGGACGACGGTCGAGGAAGCGTCCGAGGTGACGGTTGAACGTGGCCGGGTCTTCGAGGTTTGGAAGGTGGCCGGCGTCGTCCATGATCACCTCCCCGCCACCGATCTCGACCGGGCCGGACGTCGACATTGTCTCCCCCTCCGAGTCTCCCTCTGACCGCACCGGCGGCGAAAGACTACCATCGCGCCGGCGTCGAGTCCATCAACCGCTGCTAGGTTCGCGAGCTATGGCGATCGTGGTCTGGCTCCTCATCACCGTTGCGGCCAGCGTTGTCGTCTGGCGAGGATCCGATCTGCTGGAGGGCAGCGCCGAGCGGCTGTCGCTGTTCTACGGACTGCCCCCGGTGGTCCACGGCGCCATGGTGGTCGCCGTCGGGTCCAGCTTTCCCGAGCTGTCGAGCACCGTGTTGGCCACCCTGATCCACGGTGAGTTCGAGCTCGGGCTCAGTGTGGTCGTCGGGTCGGCGATCTTCAACATTCTGGTCATCCCCGGGCTCTCCGGGGTGATGTCACCCGCGGGGGTGATCAGCGACAAGGAGCTGGTCTACAAGGATGCCCAGTTCTACCTGATCTCGGTTGCCGTGTTCGTTCTGACGTTCAGCTTCGCCCTGATCTACAACCCCGACACGTCCGCCGACGGGGTGAACACCCTGACCGGCACCATGACCCGGCCGTTGGCCCTGATCCCCATCGCCCTCTACGCGCTCTATGTTTTCATCCAGCAACAGGAGGTGTCCGACAACGAGCCGGCGTTTCCCTCCGATGACCCGCAGATCATCCGTCAGTGGGGACTCCTGGCCCTGAGCCTCGTGCTGGTGGTGATCGGTGTGGAGGGACTGGTGCGGGCCGCCCTCTTCTTCGGCGACACCACCGGGATACCCCCGTTCGTCTGGGGCATCACGGTGATCGCAGGCGTCACCAGCGTTCCCGACGCCTTGATCTCGATCCGGCTGGCCCGTCGGGGCGACGGAGTGGTCAGCATGTCCAACGTTCTCGGCAGCAACATCTTCGACCTGCTGATCGCCGTGCCGGCCGGTGTCCTGGTGGCCGGCAGTGTCGCCTTCCAGTTCGCAGTGGCCGTACCGCTCATCGGCTTTCTCACCCTGGCCACCATCGTCCTCTTCGCCCAGCTTCGCACCAAACTCGAGTTGAGCAAGGTCGAGAGCTGGCTGTTGCTGGTCGCCTACGGTGTCTTCGTGCTCTGGATGGTGCTCGAACAGACCGGGGTGATGTCGCTTCTCCCGGCGACCCCCACCACGTGACCCGCCGTCGTCGCACCGGGCTACGACAGCGCCCGGTACAGGTCCAGGTATTGCCGGGCCGGTTTGGTCCAGGACCAGTCGGCGGTCATGCCCCGACGCTGGACGGCGGCCCGGCGACGGGGATTCGACCACCCGCGACACGCACGATGCAGCGCATTGAGCAGGTCGAGTGATGTGGCCCGATCGGCGACGAAGCCGGTACCGCGCCGCGGGCAGGTGTCGGTGTCGACAACGGTGTCGCGCAGACCGCCGACGGCGGTGACCACCGGGATGGTTCCACACGTCATCGCCTGAAGTTGCGTGAGGCCGCACGGCTCGAACCGGCTCGGCATCAACAGCAGATCACTGCCACCGACGATGAGATGCGCCATCGTCTCGTCGTAGTCGCAGAACCCGGCGAAGTGATCGGGATACCGCTCGGCCACATCCCGCACCTTGTCGGCCAACGCCGGCGAACCCGAACCCATCAGCACCAGACGAGCCGAGAGCGAATCGAGAAACGGAACCATGTCCAGTGCAAGGTCGATGCCCTTCTGGTGCACCAGCCGAGCGACCATGCCGATCACCGGACCGCGGTCGGCGTCGAGGTCGGCCTCCTTCAGCAGCTCCTTGCGGCAGATCTCCTTGCCCGACAGATCACCGTGATGAAAGCCCACGGGGAGCCGCAGATCGTCGGCCGGATGCCACAGGCCGAGGTCGATGCCGTTGCGGATGCCCGACACCTGCTCGCCCCGGTACCGGAGCTGATGGTGCAGACCGAACCCGCCGGCCTCGCTGGTGGCTTCGTCGCGATACGACTCGCTGACCAGCACGATCCGGTCGGCGCCGCTGATGCCTCCGGCCAACGGGTTGAACGCATCGTCGACGAGGAACGCCATCGGGTCGACCCGTAGCGCCGAGCCGTCGACCGACTCCATCATCCGACCCAGCCATGCACCGTCGTCGATGCCCTGGTAGGCGAGGTTGTGCACGGTCAGGATCGTGCCGACGTCCGGCGGCAGACGGAGCAGCGCGGCGGCGGTGTGCCAATCGTTGAGATGTACGGCGTGGGGTCGCTCCTCGGTGGCCAGCGCGGCGACGCCGGCACTGAACGTCATGTAGAACCACGTCGCGTCGGGCCAGCTCTCGCCCGTCGCCGGATCGACATACGGGTGGGCACGCAGACCGCCCTCGAAGGACAGCAGGATGATGTCGATGTCGTCGCCGGCCTCCGGGTCGGTCCGCCCCGAGCGCGCTTCGATCGCCGGGCACCACGACGGCAGGCCGGTGAGCGGCCACCGCTTTTCGTCCTCGAGTTCGATGAGGCCGAAGTCGGGCATCACCACGGACACGCCGACACCCATCGACGACAAACTGCCGACCAGGCCACTCGACGCCTCCCCGAGCCCGCCGACTTTGACGTACGGGCCGAATTCGGCAGTTGCGAACAGGACGGTTGGGGCACATCGTTCGGTAGCCATCGGATTCCCATCGGAGTGACCGACGGCACTGTTAGCAACCGACGGGCAATCCCGGCATTTTCCATGGCCGGAGACGGTAGGCCCCGATGTCGTCTTCGTTGTTGGGTTCGTTGCTCATCCCTGAACGTTGTACCCGGCAGGCCAGCGATCGCGCAGGCCCTTGCCGGCGAGGATGCGATCCACCACCTTCTCCACCCGGGATGCGCGGGTCCTGGACTGCTTGGCCCCGGTGAAGTGGAGGAGGTATTCGCGCCGGCGACCCGGTGTCAGGGCATGAAACGCCTCCTCGAGATCCGGTTGCTCGCGGAATTTCCGCTCCAGCTCCTCGGGGGCGACCAGCTCGTCGGCGGCCTCCATGTCGACCTCGAGTCCGGCCTCCTCGACGTCGACCGCCTCCTGCAGATACGTCTTGAGTGCCGGCTCCACATCGAGGATCTCGGCCACGCTCGTGAAGCGGGCCTGACGACCCGACCGGCTGTTGGGTCCGACCTTCACCAGAAGATCCTCCGGGTCCTCCAACAACGTTCCCTTGGGGAACAGCAGCGCACAGTACCTCTTGAACCCCTGGATGATGACGACGTTGGCCCCGTCGTCGGTGGTGTAGGCGGGCTTACCCCACTTGAGCTCCTCGGTCAGACCGCAGGCCAGCGCAATGCGCCGCAGCTCGACCGTTTCGTCACGCCAAACCTCGGCCCGATCGATGTAGGCGTCGACCTTCGGATTCCGCTTCGGATTCGGGTTCGACGGGGTGGCGGCCATCAGCTCAGACACGACACCACCGCATCGCGAAGCGCCGTCTCCCGAGGGTCGTCGAGTAGATGGAAGTCCATGCGGTTCATGACGTAGGCGAATCCGAGCCGTCGCTCCGGATCGGCGAAGCCGAACGAGCCCCCGGCGCCCGGTGTCCCGAAGGCGGAGGGTGTGCCGAATGCGAAGCCCTCCCACGGCTTGGCGTAGCCGAGGGAGTATCGGGTGTCCATGTGGAGCACGGCGTCGAATCGACCATCTGTTGGATCGGTGGCGGCGGCCGACACCTCGGCCAGGATCTCGGGGCTGACACCCATGCGCTCGCCGCCGGCGGCAAGATCTCCGTAGGCGGTGGCAATGGCCCGGGCCGTGCCGTGGCCGTTCGACGCCGGCAGCTCCAGCCTGCGCATGGCCGGATCGTTGTAGGCGGCGGGCTTGCCCAGCATGGCGGGGTTGCCGAAGGTACGCGCGGTCAACGAGAGGGGGTTGAGAAATCCCTTGACGAACTCCCGCGGCAGTTTGGACATGTTCCCCAGCATCCGGACCCGGTACCAGTCGCCGAGGACCCTGGCGATGCGATCCTCGGGAACCGAGTCGGGCAGACCGATCCAGAAGTCGAGGCCCAGTGGCTCGGCGATCTCGTCGTTGAAGTACCGGCCGATCGTGCGCTGGGCGGGATCGGTTCGGCGGAGGAGCTCCGACTCGTACCAGCCGAGACTGATGCCGTGGTAGCCGTGCCGGGTACCGGGCTCCCAGGCCGGCGCTTGATCGGCCAGCGCTTCGGCGATGCGGTCGGGGTCGGCCAGTGCGGCGGCGTCCAGTTTCCGGTCGATGGCACACAGGCCGGCCTGGTGCGCGAGGAGCTGACGAATCGTGACGTGTGCCTTGCCCTTGGCCGCGAATTCGGGCCAGTGGTCGGCCACCCGGTCATCGACGTGGAACAGTCCACGGGATGCCGCGTGCAGTACCGCCATCGATGCCATCCCCTTGGTGGTCGAGAACACGTTGACCACGGTGTCGCGTCCCCACGGGCGACCGGTCTTCGGGTCGGCACTTCCGCCCCACAGGTCCACGACCAGTTCGTCGTCGACGACCGCCGCACAGGCCGCACCAACCTCACCTCGATCCGAGAAGTTCTGGTCGAACACCGCCCGGACCTTTTCGAACCCGGGCTTCACCATTCCGTCGATAGCCATAGTCAACTTTGACGTGAACTCGGCGCTCATCCACCGCGAGCCACCGATTTTCACGGAGTCGCCCGCCGCTCATCGGCCAGGGCGGTGGCGGCTCATACCGCGGGAAGGATGCCACTATAGATTGTGCGCAATATAGTTTCAGGGTACGACGAGTCGACCATGCAGCGGCTCGCACACACCACAACGAGGAGCACTCCATGATTTCGAAGACCGGTTCAGCCGTTTGGTCGGGCAACCTCCGCGACGGCGGCGGCACGGTGTCGACCCAATCGGGCTCGCTGTCCGATGTCGACTACTCGTTCGCCAAGCGATTCGGCGACGAAGCCGGCACCAACCCCGAGGAGCTGCTGGCCGCCGCCCACGCCGCCTGCTATTCGATGGCGCTGTCAAATGTACTCGCCGAGCACGATCTCGTGGCCGACCGGCTCGCCACCACCGCAACCGTGACGCTCGACCCGTCGACAACCACCGTGACCACCGTCGTCCTCGACCTCGTGGCCACGATCCCCGGTGCCACCGACGAAGCCTTCCAGACCGCGGCCAACGCGGCCAAGGAAGGCTGTCCGGTGTCGAAGCTGTTCAACGCCGAGATCATCCTCAACGCCACCCTGAGCTGACCGCCGTCGCGCGCCGGCGACCGGCGGTGTAGTACGGTGCCGTCACCATGATCGAACGCCGGCTCGACATCACCACGGCGACGGCTCCACATCGATTGACGGCTGGGGCCGCTGGTCAACCGAGGGCCTGGGCCACCAGAGGAATCAGCAGATAGTTGATACCGATGATGACGATCAGGATCGACAAATCGATCGCTCCCATCGGAGGGATCACTCGGCGGATCGGCCCCAGCACCGGTTCGGTGATCTGGTAGATGATCGAGGCGATGCCGGCCAGGGGGGAGTCGCTGCCGATCCGGATCCAACTGAGGATCGCCCGGGCGATGAACAGGATCACCGCCACCCGCAGCAACTGAATGATGATGTTGGCCATGTCCCATGATGCCTTGCCGGGCATAAAAGGCGGTTCAAGCTCGCCTGAGTGTTCGCCGACCGTAAGGGAAGGCAGTTCGACCGTACGGTAAACTGCCCCCAGATCGGCCGCCCTGGTCCGACACGCAACCGATAGACGGGAGGTCGCCACCATGACCGATGCCAACATGCCGGGACCGGATGGTCCGCCGCTCGGATCGCCGAGCCGGCCGGCGGCGAACACTCCTGCTCCCGCTCCCGACTGGTACCCCGACCCGATGGGGCGCCACGAATACCGCTATTGGGACGGAACGGCCTGGACGGACCACGTCGCCTCCCACGGACGCCAGTCGACCGATCCCATCACCAGCCAGCCACCCAAGACCGTGGTCGGGCAACAGACGGCACCCAAGGTGCAGACCCAGGTCGACAAACACCTGAAGTCTGCGGCCAGGCGCGGCGCACCAACGGAGTCGACCCTGGGCGGGACGGCACCGGGCGCGACCGTGGACGGGGCCGCACCGGGTCCAACCGGCGGCGGGCTGCTCGACCAGCCGATCCTCGTCGTCAACCAGAAATGGAAGTTCATCGAGGTCAACACCGAGTTCGCCATCTACGACGCCAACGGCAACCAGATCGGCGCCGTCCGTCAGGTCGGGCAGAGCACACTCAAGAAGATCGTGCGGTTCCTCGGTGACCTCGACCAGTACTTCACCCACAAGTACCAGGTGGTCGACGCATCGGGCACGCCGCAGCTGCTGATCACCCGTCCGGCCAAGATCTTCAAATCACGGGTCATCGTGCAGGACGCCGTGGGCGCCGAAGTCGGCCAGATCATCCAGCGCAACGTGTTCGGCAAGATCCGGTTCGGTTTCGAGGTCGACGGCCAGGACATCGGCGGGATCTTCGCCGAGAACTGGCGGGCCTGGAACTTCTCGATCAAGGACGCCGACGGCACCGAGGTCGCTCGGGTGACCAAGACCTTCGAGGGCCTTCTGAAGACGGCGTTCACCACCGCCGACAACTACGTGCTGCATGTCCATCGGCAGCTCGCCGACCCGCTGCGCCTGATGGTCTACGCTTCGGCCGTCACCATCGACACCGCACTGAAACAGGACGCCCGAGGGCTCAACGCCGGCAGCATCCTCGGCGGCTGACCCCCAACCCAACTGTGCGCCACCCGCCCGGAAAGCCGGGCCCGGGCCGCACAGGTCGATGGGTCGCCCCGCTCAATTCCAGTCGCCGAAGGTTCCGTCGGCGTTGACGGCGGTGAACGGGTTGTGGGCGATCTCCCACTGTTCACCGTCGGGCCCGGCCACATAGCACGAGTAGCCACCCCAGAACACCTCCTCGGGAGCCTTCAGCGCGGTTGCGCCCCGACTGGTCACCTGACCGAAGACCAGGTCGACCTCGGCTCTCGAGTTGACGTTGTAGGCCAGCGTGAAGCCTTGCGGGGCGCCGACGGGTGCGTCGTGCTCGTTGCTCATGGCCGTAGCCGGGTAGAGGGCGAACCGCAGACCGGCGAGCTGGAAGAAGGCGATCTCGTCGGCCGGGGGTTCGATCTCGGACCAGCCGAACACGTCGCGGTAGAAGGCCCGGGACACGGCCAGATCGGCCACGGCCAGCGTGATGATCGACAGGCGTTGTTCCATGGCCTAACGGTAGTGCTCCGTGGAACCGCCAACTGTGCGCTCCAGGCCCGGATTCCGGGGCCTGGAGCGCACAGAACCGGGTTAGGGGG
>JBFHME010000115.1:0-11053 GCA_041594435.1 Acidimicrobiales bacterium | reverse complement strand
CGATCCGACCACTGCGGACGCGGCCGCCGAGATGCTCCTGGCGTTTGCCCGTCGCATCGAGTCCACCGACCGCCGACCCAATGGTGGTGACGGCCGCTCCACCCGGGGGTTCGGCCAGGTGGCGGCGCTCGGCCGTGTTGCCGGAGCGGGCCTGATCGAGGTCGAGGTGACGGCCAAGTGGTTGACGGCGGAGGACATCATGGCGTTTGAATTCGCGCCGGTCCAAGGCGCGCCACCGCTCCCGGCGCCGCAGCCCGGCGCCCATATCGACGTTCATGCGGCGGAGGGCCTGCTGCGGCCCTACTCACTGACGAACGGTCCCGGCGATACCGTCTACCGGATCGGGGTGAAGCGGGAACCGGAGTCCAGAGGCGGCTCGGTTGCGATGCACGATTCGGTGGGTGTCGGTGATCGCCTGTCGATCTCCCACCCCCGCAACTTGTTCCCACTGCGGCGTGACGCCGACGAGACCGTGCTGGTGGCGGGAGGCATCGGTGTGACCCCGCTGCTGGCCATGGCCCAAACCCTCGCGGACATCGATGCTGCGTTCGAGCTGCACTACTTCGTCCGGAGTCCGGATCATGTGGCGTTCGCCGAGTTGCTGGAGACGCTCGGTTCCCGGGTCGTTGTGCACGAGGGCCTCGATCCGATGGCAACCCAGGAGGCACTGGATTCGCTGCTGGCCGAGCCCGGTTTCGGTCGCCAGGTCTACGCCTGTGGTCCGCCTGCCATGCTCGACGCCGTTCGCTCGACCGCCCGGTCGTTCGGTTGGCCCGACGACGCCGTGCACGTCGAGTTCTTCCAGAATCCCCATGCGGTGGATCTCGATTCGACGTTCGAGATCGCCTTGAGCCGGTCGGCCCGCACCCTCACGGTGTCGGCGGGCGAGACCATACTGGATGTGCTGCGGGCCAACGGCATCTCCGTGGAGGCGTCCTGTGAGCAGGGGGCGTGCGGAACGTGTGTCGTGCCCTTGCTCGACGGGCGGGCCGACCATCAGGACGTCTATCTGTCGGACGCGCGAAAGGCCGTCCAGGACCGCATCGCGGTGTGCGTGTCCCGGGCCGAGACCGAACGCCTGGTGTTGGAGCTCTAGCGGTGAGCGGAATCAAACTGTACGACTACGAGCTTTCGGTCAACTGCTACAAACAGCGGCTGCTCCTGTCGATGCTCGGCCTCGACTACGAGCGGGTTCCGGTCGACTTCTTCCCCGGCAAGGAACATCGGGGCGATACGTTCCGCCGGATCAATCCGCTCGGCCATATACCGGTTTTGGACGACAGCGGCTTTGTGCTGTGGGACGCTTCGGCCATCTCCATCTACCTGGCCACCCGCTACGATGACGCCGGCCACTGGTATCCCGTGGCCGACCCGGAACGGCTTGGTCGGGTCGCCTCATGGATGGCGTTTGCCGAGGGCACCACCGCAACCGCCTCGGCGGCCCGGCTGCACGACACCCTGGGCTATGAGTTCGACGTCGACGCCTGCCGTCGTGGCGCGCAGGAGTTGTTCCGCCATCTTGATCGACATCTGTGGTTGGGAGAGCGCGAGGGTCGATCCTGGCTGGTCGAAGGTGAGAACCCGACGATCGCCGATCTCGCGGTGTTTCCCGATGCGATGTTGGCCCCCCAGGGTGGGATCCCGCTCACCCCGTACCCCGCCATCCGACGCTGGACCGATCGGGTCAAGGCCGTGCCCGGCTTCGTGTCCATGGCCGGTATCTATCCGCGCTGAGTGCCGGCGGAGACTCAACGTCCACTGCCGTCGAGGAACTGCTGTACGGAGACCAGCCGCCGGCGTTCGGTCTCCAACAGTTCGATCCGATCTTCGATGTGTTCCTCCTGCTCCACCAGTCGTCGTCCTCGCAGAAGCTCGAGTTCCGCATCGATCCACGACAGGCAGGCGGCGATCGCGTCCGGACCTTCGGTTCGCCAAGCCGCCATCTGGTCGGTCAAGCCGGCGAGTTGCCTGTCGACCAGGTCGAGTTCGGCGGCATAGGTTTCGTCGAGCCGGTCGCGGACGGCATCACCGATTTCGCCGGCGGCGTGCAGTTCCTGCAGCCGGGTTCGGTGTCGCTGTCTTTCCTCCCGCTCACCCTCGACACGTTCGAGCTCGGCGATCAATCCGGGCAACAGGACCGTCCCGGCAACCCGGAGTTGCATGACCCCCACATCGTCGTCGGTGATGGTTCCCGATCGAACCTCGAGTTGGGCGATCGCCAACTCGAGCTTCACCTCGAGCATGGCCACCTCCTCGCCGAGGCGGGCAACGGCCGCCGGAAGTTCCTGAACCTGGTCGCGCAGCTCCACCAGCGGTCGAAACAGCCATTCGCGCAGCTCCGCCGTGCCCAGACTGGTCTGCGAAACGGCCTCGGTCACCTTGTCCTGCAGCTTCGACGCCCACTTCGATCGGTTGTCGGGAGCCGGATCCTCGACGACGGTCTCCTCGGCCGTCTGGGCGGCCAGCATGGCATCGACGAGGTGCCCGATTCGCGCCACCCGATCGAGGATGACCTTCCAGGCCTGCGTTGTGTGGCGGACGTCGCTCAGCCGCTCCCGGTCCCCGTGGTCGGTCTCCCGGGTCTCGGTTTCGTCTCGTGAGACGGCGAACCGTTGCAGCGACTCGAGAACCAGGATGTACTCGTCGAACTGCTCCGACGCCGCCTCGACGAAGGTCATCCAGTCTTTGAGTGATTGACCGGTGCGCTGGCCGACGTACTGCTCGGCCGCCTTCTTGATCGCAGCCCAGGTGGCCATCAGCGGAAGTCCGATCAGGCCGAAACCGCCGAAGCTCTCGCGGTCGCCGTCGCCGATGACGCCTGCGAACGCCTCGTTGAGGGCATCGATGGTCTGGCCGACCGACCGTGCCTCGGAGGCGATGAGTCCGGCGCTGTGTCCGATGCCGTCGAGCGTGACGCGATAGCGTTCGGCCGGCGTCATGTCGGGCCGAAGCTCGGGTGTCTCGGGTGGGTTGGAGGGGGTGCCTGCCGCCATGAAGGACCTCCGGACGCTGTGTGTACCGATATAGCACTGACGGTTCACCGTCCGCTTCTGATACATCCGGCCGGGAGCTGAGCGTCAGAAGCCGCCCTTCACGAATCGGTGCTCGTTGCTCACACCGTCGGCAGCCAGTCGGCCAGGGCCGCTCCGATCTCGTGCGGGCTGTCCTCCTGGATGAAGTGGTTGCCTATGACCGTGACCTCGGTGAGATTGGGCCACGAGCGGCAGAACTCCCGCTGCTCACCGACCAGGATGGCGCCGGGGTCGGCGTTGATGAACAGCTTCGGAACGTCCGAGGCGGACAACCACTCGGCGTAGTCGGCCACGATGGCATGCACGTCGGCCGGTTCACCGTCGATGGGGATCTCCCGGGGCCAGGTCAGCGTCGGTCGGCGGTGTTCCGGTTCGACGAACGGGCGACGGTACTCGTCGTGTTCGGCGGGGGTGAGGGACCTCAGGATCGATCCGGGTAGCACAGCCTCGACGAAGAGGTTCTTCTCGATGACCATCTTCTCGCCTGCGTCCGAGCGGAACCCCTCGAAGATGGGGCGGGCGGCGTCGGGCCACTCGTCCCAGCCGACCGGCCGAACGATCGCCTCCATGAAGGCGATTCCGGCCACCCGGTCGCGGTGCCGGTTGGCCCAGTCGAATCCCAGGGCCGAGCCCCAGTCGTGGACCACGAAGGTGACGGCGTCGCCCAGGTCGAGCTGGTCGAGGAGGCCGTCGAGGTAGCGGCGATGGTCGACGAACCGGTAGGAGCCGGGCCCGGTGTCGTCGAGTTTGTCGGAGTCGCCCTGGCCGATCAGATCCGGCGCGATGCAGCGGGCCCGATCCGAGACGTGCGGTACCACATTGCGCCACAGGTAGGACGAGGTGGGGTTGCCGTGAAGGAACACCACGGCGGGGCCGGTGCCCGACCCGTGGTAGGCCATCTGCTTGCCCAACACGGTGGCGTATGACTTGGCGAGTGGTTCCGGGGAGATGGCCGACATGGCTTCGATGATCCCGCGGTTGGGCTCGTCCGGCAAGGGCTTGCCCGGATCGCCACGACGTCCCGGCCGTTGCCACTGGTTGTGCCCCGGTTTCCCCATCCTCGAGCTTTGGCGCGTTGATGTCCCACCGAACGAAGGGTTTTGCGGGTCTGCGTCCCAGCAGGGGGACGCAGACCCGCAAAAGTTCAGGGTGTGGGGTTGGGTAGTTCAGGGTGTGGGGTCGGGTATCGGTCCGGGTTTGACGACGATCTTGGCTCGGGTGTGGCCGGTTCCGATCTCGGCCAGCGCGGCGGCCACGCCGTCGAGCCCGACAACCCGCTGGATCCGGGGCACAATTCGTCCGTCGGCCAGCATCGTCGCCAGCAGATCGAGGTCCTCCCGGTTCGGTGAGGCCGTGAACTGGTGGAACGAGTGGCCGGTCCGCCGGAAGGCGAGGGCCCGGCCGGCAATCCGGGGAACGGGTCCGAGCCAGCGGTTGTCCTTCGGACCGCTGATGATGACGTAGCGGGCCGATGGCGCCAGCACCCGAAGGCACTCGGCGTTGGACCGGTTGCCCACGTTGTCCATCATCACGTCGTAGCGGTCGCCGCCCGCGGTGAAGTCATCAGTCGTGTAATCGATCACCCGATCCGCGCCCAGCTCTCGGACCATGTCGACATTGCGCGTGCTGCACACCGCCGTCACCTTCGCCCCCAACGCCTTGGCGATCTGGACGGCGAACGTGCCGACGCCACCGGCTGCGCCGTTGATCAGAACCGAGTCGCCGGGTTGCACGGCGGCGTGGGTACGAAGGGCTTGGATGGACGTCAACCCGGCGACCGGGGTCGCCGCCGCAGCCTCGAACGACACCTCGGATGGCAGTCGGGTGATGGTCGACGCCTTGGTGACCAGGTAGTCGCCGCAGCCGCCTCCCTCGGTCTCGCCGAATACCCGGTCGCCGACCGCCACGTCGTCGACCGACGAACCGATGGCGACCACGGTGCCCGCCACATCGGCACCCGGCACGATCCGCTTCGGGCGGGTGAGCCCGACCATGAGACGCATGAAGTAGGGCGTCCCGGTCACGAAGTGCCAGTCGAGGGCGTTCAGCGACGACGCCGCGACGTCAATCAGGACCTCGCCGTCGGCGGGCCGGGGAACCGGGATCTCCTCGATGGCCACAACCTCCTCCGTGCCATAGCGGCGGGCGGTCGCGGCGGTCATGGTGGCCGGGATGGCGCGATGTCCTGATGGCCCGTCGGTTCCGGTGGTCTCGAGTTCGCCGTTCATCGGGTGCTCCTCCGTTCGCCGGTCGGTGTCGCCTACACTGGCCGGACAGGCTGTTTGCGTACACTGTACGTTGTATCACGTACAGTGTACGTCGTCAACTGGTGCTCATGCGGCCGAACCAGCAGATCGGAGGTCAGACCCTCGTGCCGGAAACGTCCAAAGAACGACCACCGCTCACCCGGGAGTCCATCGTCTCCGCCGCGGTGGCGCTGGCCGATGATGGTGGCCTACGGGCGCTCAGCATGAGAAACCTGGCCAAACACCTCGGCTATGAGGTCATGTCGCTCTACAACCACGTCGCCAACAAGCATGAGCTCCTCACCCTGATGGTCGATCAGGTCGCAGGCGAGATCACCCGGCCACAAGGAGCGGACGAGCCGCCCGCAGGCGAGGAGTCGATCGCAATGATTCGTGCGGTCGCCGTGTCGGCCCGCGACGTACTGGTGGCCCACCCCTGGGCCGCACCCCTCTGGCAGCGGGTGCTGCCGGGTCTCGCCCGGATCCGCTTCATGGAGACTCTGCTTTGTCTGTTCGACAAGGCCGGTCTGCCGAGCGATGTCGCCCACTACGGCTTCCATGCCGTCACCAACCACGTCGTCGGCTACACGCTCCAGGAGCAGGAGATGATGTCGAACTTCGACGAATCCGACGACCTCGACCAACGGGCTCGCGAGTTCCTGGTCGACATCGATGTCGAGCGGTTCCCCTACACCGTTGCCCACGTCGAGCAACATCTGGCCGGCGACACCGGTTCGAGTTTCGAGTTGGTACTCGACCTGATCCTCGATGGCCTGACCCGTCTCGACGGCACCGGGTCACGCGGCCGCTGAGTGGGGTCCGACCCCCGCCGATGGTGCTTTCCGCATGGGTCACGCGTCCGTCATACTTGGTCCATGACCCTGGCCGAACGGCTGCCGGCCGTTGGAACCGCCGAATCCCGATCGACCGCCCCGGACGCGACCCGAGGCGAGCACCTGGTCTACGTGTTCTTCGGACTGTGGCTCCTCGTTGGATTGAGTCTCGACGGCTGGGCTCACCGGAACCGGCCGGAACTCGAGTCGTTCTTCACCCCGTGGCACGCCGTGTTCTACAGCGGCTTCGCCGCTGGGGCGGCATGGTTGGCCTGGATGGTGTACCGGCGGAGGCGGTCGGTTCCGTCGCTGACCGATGCGATCCCGAGCGGCTACGAGCTTTCCGTGGTGGGCTTGGCGATGTTCGCCGCAGGAGGCGTGGGCGACGGAATCTGGCACACCGTTTTCGGTATCGAGACCAGCATCGACGCCCTGCTGTCGCCGACCCACCTGCTCATGCTGAGCGGCATGCTGCTCTCGGCGACGGCACCGATTCGCGCCTACTGGCGGGTCCCCGGCTCAACGGTGGCGACTCGATTCGCTTCGTTCCTGCCGGTGACGGTGTCGGCCGCGCTGGTCGTCACCGGCGTGGCGTTCTTCTTCATGCACGCCAACGGACTCGTCAACTGGCCGATGTCGCAGCGGTATGTGGCGAACGTCAACGAGCTCCCTGCCGCTTTCGGTGTTCTCTCCACCATGACGACGACGGTGATCATCCTGGGGCCGATGCTGTTCCTGCTTCGCCGCTGGGCGCCACCGTTCGGCGCGTTCACCACGATCGGCGCCGTGCACGGGTTGTCGATGGCCGGGTTGGACGCCTTCGCGCTGTGGTGGCAGGTCCTGGCCGCCGTCGCCGCCGGATTGACGGCAGACCTCCTGGTGCGACGATACGGGGCCGACCGTGACGCGGCGATCCGGCGGATCGGCGTGGCGGTGCCGCTCGTCCTGTGGTCGGTGTCGACGCTGATCATTCACGTGGCCTGGACCATCCGCTGGCCGCCCGAGCTGTGGGTCGGCCAGATCGTACTGGCCGTTCTGCTGGGCCTTGGATTGTCGTTGCTGGCCGCTCCGCCGAAGACCCCGGCGGTGATCGACCCGGCCCTGTGATGCTGCCGCTGCCCGACATCGCCGAGCGACGTTGGACGCCGGCAGACCCGGGTATGAAGGTGGTGACGGTGTTCAGCCCCAGCGGACGGGAACGTTCAGCGGCCCGCGGAAGGCCCAGCCGCCGAAGCGGACCTGCTCGGCCGGCGCGGTGTCGAGCCGCAGGTTCTCGAGACGTTCGAACAGGCGGGGGAGGGCGTGGTCGCCGATCAAGCTTCGGGAGGCAGCGGCCCCGGCGCAGAAGTGCGGTCCGGCGCCGAAGGTGAGCGATCGGCCGGTGTCGCGGGTGGCGTCGAATCGGTCGGGCTCATCGAAGTGCATCTCGTCACGGTTGGCCGAACCGAACATCAGAAACACCCGCTCGTCCGGCTCGAACCGCACCCGAGGTCCGGCCACCGGAGCGAACTCGAAGTCGCAGGCAATCCGTCGGGGTGACATACCGATGGGGGCGATCCAGCGGCAGTACTCCTCGAACACCTGCAGCCACGACACCACCCCGGCCCGGACCAGAGCCAGTTGGTCAGGGTGGATGAGTAGAGCCCAGACCGCCCCGGCGATGGCGTCGCGGGGTTCGTTCTGACCGCCGGAAATCGTGAGCTTGATGTTGGCTCGTACCTGATCGAGTGGCATACCGGAGCCGACCATGACAGACAGCAGACTCTCGTCGGGTCGGCGGTCCACGGCCGGCAACCGCTCGTCGATGGCGGCGTCGATTGCCGCGGTGGCGGCATGGCACCGAGCTTCGACATCGGGGTCACCGCCGTAGTTGGCGATGCCGTCGATCATGGCCTGACTCCAGGCATCCATCTCCTCGAAGGTGATGGTGGTCAGCCCGGTGATGATCTTCAGGGCCTCGCCGCTGACCGCCGTGGCGTAGGCCGACACCAGATCGGAGGCGTCAAGGCCGATCATCGAGTCGATGACGTCATCGGTGATGCGGGCGAATTCGGCTGACCAGTAGGCCTTGACCTTCGACGGTGAGATCGCCGGGTAGTAGACGAACCGTTCTCGGCGGTGCTCGTCGCCGTCTTTGCGCATCATGTTGCGACCCATCAGCACATTCATCAACCCGCCCGGTTGATCGGAGGAGAACACCGCCACGTTCTTCTCACACGTGTGAATGTCGTCCCGCCGCGTCAGCAGGGTCGCTCCCAGCTCGGGCACGAAGCAGACCGGGGTCTCGGCCCGCATCCGGGCCAGGGTGGGATAGGGGTCGTCCCAGAACACCGCCGGATCGATCGAGACAACCGGAGCGTTGGACATCCACCCAGTATGGAAGGACCGACCTCGGCGGCTCCAATTTCGATCTGTGCGCCACTCTGCAGGTCGACGATCAACCGCGGTACCATCAAACAGTGCCAGCAACAATCGTGGTCGGAACCCAGTGGGGCGACGAAGGTAAGGGCAAGTTCACCGATCTCCTGTCGAAGGAGATGTCGATGGTGGTCCGCTATCAGGGGGGCCACAATGCCGGTCACACCTTGGTGGTCGACGATGAAACCTTCGCCCTCCAGCTCGTGCCGAGCGGCGTGCTCTACGACCACATCGTGCCCGTCATCGGCAACGGGGTGGTCGTCGACCCGTTCGTCTTGCTGGCCGAGATCGACATGCTCACCCGCCGGGGGGTCGACTGCTCCCGCTTGCGTGTCTCCGGGAACGCCCACCTGATCCTTCCCTACCACCAGCAGCTCGACGCTCTCCACGAGCGGCACCTCGGAAAGGCGAAGCTTGGCACCACGAAGCGGGGCATCGGCCCGGCCTATGCCGACAAGGCGATGAGGCTCGGCCTCCGTGTTCAGGATCTACTCGACGAGATGATCTTCCGGGAAAAGCTTCGGTCCGCACTGATCCACACCAACAAGGTGCTCACGAAGGTCTTCAACCGCCTTCCGGTCGACCCCGACGCCCTCGCCGACAAGGTCTTGTCGGAGTGCCTCGAACCCTTGAGGCCCTATATTGCCGACACGACCGATCTCATCCACGAGAGTCTGGAGGCCGGGCAGCAGATCCTGTTCGAGGGAGCGCAGGCCACATTCCTCGACCTGGATCACGGAACCTATCCGTTCGTGACGTCCTCCAACCCGAGCGCCGGCGGAGCCTGTACCGGCACCGGCGTCGGCCCCCGACACATCGATCGGGTCCTCGGGGTGGCCAAAGCGTATGTCACCCGTGTCGGTGCCGGGCCGTTCCCCACCGAGCTGTTCGACGACGACGGCAACCGTATGGTCGATATCGGCCGTGAGTTCGGGACCAACACCGGTCGTCGCCGCCGACCCGGCTGGTTCGACGCGGTCATGCTGCGGCACGCGGTCCGGATCAACAGCCTCACCGACCTCGCCATCACCAAGATCGACGTGCTCGACACGTTTGACGTGGTGAAGATCTGCGTCGGCTACGAGATCGACGGTAAGCGGGTCGACAAGCTTCCGTATCACCAGTCGGAGCTACATCGGGCCACGCCCGTCTACGAGGAGTTTCCCGGCTGGAAGACCGACCTGTCCAGAATCCGCCGACCGGAGGACCTGCCCACCGAAGCCACCGAGTATCTCGAGTTCATCGCCGACCAGGTCGGAGTGCCGGTGGCGCTGGTTTCGACCGGACCCGGCCGCGATCAGTACCTCCAGCTCGGCCCTTGACTGATTTGGAGCGGGCCGTTCGGATGACCGCCCGTTTTCCAACGACCTAGCGGCGGCGGGGTAGTTTCTGGCCCGCCTCCTCGGCATCGTCGGCGATGCCCCGGAGCGCCGGCGGTATCCAGGACCCTCGGGCGTCGATGTCGGCCCGCTGCGCTGTCGCGCTGCCGCCGCCGTCCGATACGTCGTCGCCGACCGCCCATGGCGTCGATTCGTCGTTGACGGTTGGCAACTCGGTTGGTTCCGGAGTCGGGTGGTGGTGGAATTGGTTGACGCCGGGCGCCTCGAGCGGTCGCCCGGCCGCCTTCTGGTCCGCTTTCTCCTCGACCGGCGGTGACTCGAATGGTTCCGGCGGATCCCATCGATCCATCTGCCCGTTTGACTCCAGGGGTTCCCATTGCTCCAGGGTTTCCCATCCGTCCGGAGTTTCTTGGGCCACCGGGTGCACAAGCGACTCGAGCGGTTCGAGCGCTTCTGTCGGTTCGAGGGGTTCGTAGTGGTCCGTCGGTTCGAGCGTGTCCAGTGGTTCGAGCGTGTCCAGTGGTTCGAGCGGTCCGGAGTAATAGTCCACCGGTTCGAGCGGTTCGGGCGCGTCCAGTGGTTCGAGCGCTTCTGTCGGTTCGAGCGGTTGGTAGTAGTCCGTCGGTTCGAGCGCGTCCAGTGGTTCGGGCGCGTCCGGTGGTTCGAGCGGTCCGGAGTAATAGTCCACCGGTTCGAGCGGTTGGTGGTAGTCCACCGGTTCGAGCGGTTGGTGGTAGTCCGTCGGTTCGGGCGGTTCGGGCGCGTCCAGCGGCTCGGTGTGGTCGAGCGTCTCCACCGGATCGAGCCGTCCCGAGGATTCGAGGGACTCCGCTCCCTCCGGCGGCAGGAGATCATCAACCGTGGGGATGTCGTCGTAGGCTCGGCGTCGATCCGGCTCGCGCTCCGTCACCAACTCCTCCGGCTCATCGGGAAACAGGTCGTCGATGGAAGGAAGTTGCGAAGCTGTTGGCGTCGACGAGGCCGGAGCGGCGAAGGCCGAGAGCGGATGCCGGTCGCGATCGGCGAAGGCGGCCAACGGATGACGATCTGCTGGGGAGTAGTCGGCCGGCCGGTTCTGTATCGGTTTCGGTGGTGTGGTGGCTGCTGGTTCGGGGGGTAGTGGATCCGGTGTTGGTGGTGTGGTTGCTGCTGGTTCGGGGGGTAGTGGATCGGGTGTTGGTGGT
>JBFHME010000114.1:0-11149 GCA_041594435.1 Acidimicrobiales bacterium | reverse complement strand
GCCAACGACTTCGCCGCCCGCAATTGCAGGATCGTCGGCATCAGCGTCGATGGAGTCTCCGATCACGATGAGTGGTCGAAGGACATCGAAGCGGCCACGGGACATGCGGTCAACTACCCGCTGATCGGCGATCCGGAACTGAAGGTGGCCAAGGCCTACGACATGCTCCCCGCCGGGGCCGGCGACACGTCATCGGGGCGCACGGCGGCCGACAACGCCACCGCACGCTCGGTATTCATCATCGGCCCGGACAAGAAGATCAAGGCGACGCTCACCTATCCAATGACAACGGGACGTAACTTCGCCGAGATCCTCCGCCTACTCGATTCGTGCCAGTTGACCGCCGAGAAGCAGGTGGCGACCCCCGCCAACTGGAACCAGGGCGACAACGTGATCATCGTTCCGAGCGTCTCGAACGAGGAAGCGGCCGAACGGTACCCGGAGGGCTGGGAGGCACCGCTGCCCTACCTTCGCTACGTCAAGGCGCCGTCGTAGAGACC
Source organism: Acidimicrobiales bacterium (assembly GCA_041594435.1). GTDB lineage: Bacteria > Actinomycetota > Acidimicrobiia > Acidimicrobiales > SZUA-35 > JAHELU01. The sequence continues at coordinate 10,649 of JBFHME010000114.1, read as the reverse complement.
GAGACGACATCTTCGAAACGATCATGATTCGCTCGAGCCAGGAATGCGTGAGCGGCCCGGGCGCCATCGTGCCGAATCGACGGTCGAGATTCCGGGTGGAATCACCGCCTTCGGGATCAACGCCGACGCCGACACCGGTGGCGCCCTGAGCGTCGTTGTCGAAGAAGACCATGACCGACAGTGGATCGACCTCGAGAACCGACATCACGCTGTGGTCCTCCAACGTTTTCCTCGTCGACGACGAGGCATTGCGCGGCGTTGGACGCCTTCGGCTCGACGAAACCAGCGGCTGACCGTCACCAGCGACAGGGCGAGAACGAACCTCGACGTCAACCCCTTCGAGGCCCCACCTCACTTCGCGCCGCAACACGAACACCCTGGGACGCGGCCACGCAATCCGTGACCACCCGCCAGGGCGCATTCGTCGCTCGATCAGTCAGCGGGAAGAGGGGGCTGGCGCCAAACGTGCGATCGGGCTGTGGGGCTAACAAGAGTTGAACTTGTGACCTCACCCTTATCAGGGGTGCGCTCTAACCGACTGAGCTATAGCCCCGAGGCAACACACAACCGTACCGCCTAGCCGTCACACCCGCTACCGGATTGCGGCGAATTCGCCGAGACGTTGGACCGGACGGCACCACGACACGCAGACCACCGCGGGGCACGAGCCGAACACGTCAGCCCGAGCACCGGGCCCTCCGAAACCGACGCTACTCGGCGTCGGCGTCGGCGTCGGACTTCTTCGGCTTCACCCGCACCGTCTCCTCCTCGATCACGGTGATGCGCACACCACCGAGGAGATCCGACAGCAGGTTGAACATCACCGTGAGCAACACCACCAGGACCGAAGCGGCCAGGGTCATGATGCCGGCAATGGCGACGGCCGCCTTGAAGATGGCCTGACCGTCGATCTCGAAGGTTTCGTAGTCGCCCAACTCACGAATGAAATTCTCGAGGTTCTCGATCGTGCCCGCCTCCTCCGCCACGTTGAACACCAGCGCGCTGGCCAGCAGCAACGCGGCGAACAGGCAGAGGTGGAACATCACCGAGAACGTCAGCACCGACCACGGGTCGATGTGGCGAATCACCCGGCGGACCTTGCGGGCCTGCAGATGACGGCGGCCGGTGTTCCCGCCGCTGAACAGGTCCGAGACCTATTTCGGTCGCTCGACGATGGTGCGGTTGCCGACGACAACCGGCCGTTGTCCGACAAACGGCCGCTCGTCAATCACCGTGGGCGAGGACTCGGCCCGAGCATCGACCCGGGGAATCTCGCCGGTCACCGCCGGTGGCTTCTCGGCGGTCGGTGGGCTGGTGGGCGTATTGGCATCCGGCGTGAACGGAACAACCTCCGGTATGTCACCGGCGGCAGAGGCGGCAGTGCCGAAGCCCGATCGCCTCTCGACCTGACCGACATTGGCCGAAATCGCCGCCGTCGCAGCCGTGGCCGCCGCCGTCACTCGGGCGCCGGACGAAGAGGTCGACTCCTTCTGCGAACGAAATGAACCGTTGGTCCCCGATCCCAGATCGGAGTCGGCATCCGAATCAGGCGTGGTGACGGGGTCGGCGGCATCCACACGGGACGAGTCGCCAGCGGCCGCACCCGACTCCGAGGTGTTCGACTCCGACGTCGACCCGTTTCCCGACGCCGAACCGTTCTTGGCATCCCTTTTGGTGTCGCTACTGGACCTGGATGCGCCGGACGTCGACACGTCGTCGGAGGCACCTTCCAGAACGTCGGTCACCGCAAACCCGGCCTCCGACAGCTGATCCGATACCTCGGCAACGGCGCTCCGCCGAAACTTCGTGCCGTCAGCCGGCTCGAACCCAAGAGACTCGATCAGACCGTCGCCTATTTCGGCGGCCTTCGCCGATGTTTCGTCTTTGGGGCCCATATCCCTCTCAGTCTACGACACGATTCGCAAAGTGGTATGTCAGGCGGCACTAAGGAAAACCGGCCGTGTCCACAAACCGCTCCCCACTCGCTTCGGCGGTGACTCCGTCGACTTGAACCACGACATCAACCACCACCAACGACTGGGGAGAGCGGCCCCTTCGCTCTACGAAATCGACCAACACGGCGCCATTACGTTCTACCACATGCTCGGCCGCGGATCGACCCCCAGCGGCACCGGCCAGGGCCCCCGCATCGGCCGCCGCCTGGGCCCGCGCCCGATCGGCCACCACATCGACCCCGGCGAGCAGACCCATCGCCATCACCACCAACGCCATCAACCACAGCGCCACCAGCGGCAGCACCGAACCATCATCGGACATAGACCTTCACTTCCGATCCGACAATTTTCCTTGGACGGCCGAAGCCGTCGAGGTTACGCAGGGAAGGAGCTACTCGACCTCGTCGGCATCGACGGCGTCATCGGCTTCGAACTCATCGTCGAAATCGACGGCGTCATCGGCTTCGAACCCATCGGCTTGAAGCTCATCGGCGCCTTCGTCGGCCTCCAACAGGCGGGCCACGGCCGAGACCGCATCGCCGTTGCCGAGGTTCATGACCGTGACACCACCGGCGTCGCGGCCCTGAACCGAGATGTCGCTGACCAAGGTGCGGATCACCACACCACCGGTCGAGATGAGCAGGATCTCGTCTTCGGGGCGCACGAACATGGCCCCGACGACCTCACCCTTGCGCTCCGACACCTTCATCGCCCGAACCCCGAGCCCACCCCGCTTCTTGCGAGCGTACTCCTCCGGGTCGGTGCGCTTGCCAAAGCCCTCGGACGTGATCGTGAGGTACTCATGGTCGGCGGCCAGCACATCACAGCTCACCAGGCGATCATCACCCCGGAACTTCATGCCCACCACCCCGGCGGCGGTGCGACCCATCGGCCGCACGTCGCCCTCATGGAACCGGATGGCCTGACCTCGACGGGAGGCGAGGAAGATGTCGTCGTCGCCGTTGGTGGGCACGACCTGCACCAGCTCGTCACCGTCGTTCAACTTGATGGCGATCAACCCCGCCTTGAGCGACGAGTCATACGCCGTGAACAGCGTCTTCTTCACCCGGCCCAAACGGGTGGCGAAGAACAGGAAGCGGTTGGTCTCGTAGTCCCGGGTGTCGATGATGGCCTGCACCCGTTCCCCGTTCTCCAGGGGCAGGAGGTTGACGAGCGCGGTGCCGCGCGAGGTCCGAGACGTGACCGGAATCTCATGGGCCTTGACGCGATAGACCTTGCCCCGCGTCGAGAAGAACAGCAGATACGCGTGCGCCGTCGTGTGCAGCAGATGGCTGACGAGGTCATCGTCCCCATCCTTCAGCTTCGCCCCGGTCACGCCCCGGCCGCCACGGCCCTGGGTGCGGAACTCCTCGGCCGACACCGACTTGATGTAACCCGACGACGACAGCGTGACCACCAGGGCGTCGTCGTCGATCAGATCCTCGATGTCGAGCTCGCCCGGATCCTGCACCAACTCGGTCTTGCGGGGCGTGGCGAACTCCTCGCCGATGGCCCGCATCTCGTCCTTGATGACCTGGTCGAGGCGGGCCTGGTCACCCAGGATGGCCTCGAGCTCGGCGATCGTGCCCCTGGTGTCGGCCAGCCGCTGCTCGATCTCGAGACGGGCCAGACGAGTGAGGCGACCGAGCGCCATGTCAAGGATGAAGTTGGCCTGGATCTCGGAGAACTCGAAGGTGACGGGCCCGCCGTCGGAGCCGGGGGCGGCAACCGCCTCACCCTCACCCATCAGCCGGGCCCGGGCGTCGCCACGGTCCTCGGAGGCCCGGATGGTGGCGATGATGTGGTCGATGACATCGAGCGCCTTGAGCAGGCCCTCGTCGATGTGCTCGTTGTGGCGAGCCTTTTCCAGGCGGAACTCGCTGCGGCGCCGCACCACTTCCCGCTGATGGGCCACGTAGGCGACCAGCGCATCACGCAGGTTCAGCGTGAGCGGTACACCGTCGACCAGCGCCACCATGTTCACACTGAACGTGGTTTGCAGTGGCGTGTACTTGTAGAGATTGTTGAGCACGACCGAGGGGTTGGCGTCCCGCTTCAGCTCGAACACCAGCCGGGTCTTGCCCTTGGCCGACTCGTTGTTGATGTCGCGGATACCGGCGATGTCGCCCCGCTCGATCAGATCGGCGGCCTTCCGCTCGATGGTGGCGATCGACGACTGATACGGCAGCTCGGTGACCACGATCTGGTAGCCGCCCGTCTTCGTTTCGACGATCTCGGCCACCGCCCGCATCCGCACCGACCCTTTGCCGGTGCGATACGCATCGCGAATGCCGACCTTGCCCAGGATCTGGGCCGCCGTCGGGAAGTCGGGGCCCTTGACGAACTCCATCAGATCATCGGGCGTGGCCTCGGGGTTGTCGATCAGGTGGATCGCAGCGTCGACCACCTCGCCCAGGTTGTGGGGCGGGATGTTGGTGGCCATACCGACGGCGATGCCCTGGGACCCGTTGACCAGCAGGTTCGGGAACCGGCTGGGCAGCACCTCGGGCTCTTTGAACTTGCCGTCGAAGTTGTCGGCGAAGTCGACGGTGTCCTCGTCGATGTCGGCCAGCATCTGCATGGCCAGCGGCGTGAGCCGGCACTCGGTGTAGCGATAGGCCGCCGGTGGATCGTCGGGCGAACCGAAGTTGCCGTGCGGGTCGATCAAGGTATGGCGCAGCGAGAACGACTGGCCCATGCGAACCAGCGAATCGTAGATCGCACTGTCGCCGTGGGGGTGGTACTTGCCGATGACATCGCCGACGACCGTGGCGCACTTGACGTGGCTGCGGTCGGGGCGGTGACCGGAGTCGAACATCGACCACAGAATGCGCCGGTGTACCGGCTTCAACCCGTCACGAGCATCAGGTAGCGCCCGGGAGATGATGACCGACATCGCATACTCGAGAAAGGACTGTTCCATCTCGGTCTGGATCTCGATCGGCTCGATCGAATCATCCGGCTCGATCGGTTCGACGGGTTCTTCTACGGGAGTATCTGACATGAAAACCTTTCAGCAGTCCGGCAGGCCGGCACGCTGGTCGGCGACCGATGTCGCCACGAATTCGGTCACCTGACTTCTGATGGTGGCTGGGCCCTTGGCCTGGACGGTCCCGGGAAACGCCCGACACGCCGAAATCCGCTGATTTTCGGGTGTTTTCGGGGACCTGCGCCACGAACCAGCACCTACTAATTGTAGCCGATTCGAGGCCCGAATCGGTGCCGCTGCGCCGAGGTCGAGCGAGGCGACGCCGCCGTCATGATCTGGGCGATTTCGCGCACCGTGTGCGCGCCGGTCCGGCCACGCCCGATGAAATTTGGCGGCAAGTGCATCTGAATCCCCGCATCACCCGTAGCGAAGGATCAACACCGTTCAGCAAACGATGGGAGTTACATCATGAAACGCAAGATTCTCGGCGGAATGATCGCCGCCGCCGCCATGTTCGGAGCCGGAGCAACCGCCGTGAGCGCCGCCCCGCCTGCCGACAAGCCGGACACCGCCTGCATGCAGGCCGGGCTCGGTGTGCTGCAGGACACCGGTCTGCTGCCCGCCGTCGCCGCCGACGGCCTTCCCATCGCCACCGCCGTCTCCGTCGGCGTCACCGTCCGTGACGGGGCCGACATCTCCGGCGTGCCCGACCCCATCCCCCTCAAGGTCGTGCTCGCCGATCACCGAGCAGGCGACAGCAGCCTGTTCGTCTACCCCTGGTGTAGCTAACTCCTCCCCCTCCTACGCCAGGATTCGGGCCCTGGTGTCCCCGGCTGTCTCAACCGCCCACTGGTCGCCGGGGAACACCAGGGCCGTCATCGTTCGCCCGGACGCGGTGAACACCTCGACCGTTCCGTGGTCGACGAGCACCGTCACCAGCCCGCCGTCGGCCGGCATACGGGCCGCTGTCGCCAGGCCGTCGAGTCCCGGGATGCCGGCGCGTTCCAGTACCACGGTCGAACCGTCACATCGCACCGCCGCAGCCGTTCCGTGGACCGACGTGACGGCCATCGAGAACGCCGTCCCGCTGACCCAAACGGGTCGACCGGAAGGATCGTCGCCGGCGTAAGGCTCGGTGAACAGCTCATCCAGGTCGACGGCCGGCCGCGAGCGAACGACCGGATCGGCCAGCGAAGCAACCGACAGTGACCGGGGTAGCGACTGAACACCTCGCCGGCCCGACGAAGGATGCTCGTTGGCGTACTGCCAGCTGTTCATCCACGCCATCAGGATCGGCGGCTCCTCCGCCCCTACACCGTGGAACGTCTGAGCGGCGTAGAAGTCGGGTCCCTGATCGACATACGTCGGCCCACTCAACGGCTCGAACATCCCGCCGTCGAACTGACCGACCAACGCCATCGTTGAGCTGTGGTTGCCCGCCCCGCCCCGATCGTCGCCGTAGATCAACAGCCAGCAGTCCTCGCCGGCTTCGGTCCGCAACGGAACCAGGTCGGGGCATTCGATCGGGTTCGTCGGGCGAGGATCCGGCTGGTGGACACCGGTCTGTTCCCACTTCTTCAGATCAGGTGACCGGTAGAACCGGATCTCGGGGCCGACGGCCAGCGCCATCACCCACCGATCTTCGAACCGAACGACCTTCGGATCCCGGAAGTGTTCCGCGGTGGGATCGGTCAGCACCGGGTTGCCGTCGTACAGGTTCCAGGTGAACCCGCCGGTCGACCAGGCGAGGCCCTGTCGCTGATCATGATGAAGGTCGAGGGTGAACACGGCCACCCGGGCCCCGGCACCGAATCCGGCCGAATCCCATTCGTCGACCACGACCGAACCGCTGAAGGCCGCGCCCAGCGGACCCGGCCACAACACGATGCCGTGGTCGGTCCAGGTCACCAGGTCCGGGCTGGTGGCGTGCCGCCAGTGCATCGGTCCCCAGACGTCGTCGTCGGGATTGTGCTGGTAGTAGGCGTGCCACACGCCGTCGACGAACGACAGACCGTTGGGGTCGTTCATCCACCCCAGCTCGGGAGCGAGGTGGATGGCGGGATGGGCAGGGGCGAGATGCGGAACGGCCAACGCCAAACAGTACCGGGCGTTTGTCCTTCTCCATACACCACCGGGCTGCAAGAGGACGCTTCAAGAAGGTGCTGCGAGAGGGCGGGGGCTACAGTCGATAACGGGCGATCACCCGGGACGAAGGGGACGAAGAATGAGGCTCAACGGCAAGGTCGTGGTGGTGACCGGAGGCGGCAACGGGATCGGGCGCCACCTCGTGTTCGATCTGCTTCGACGAGGCGCGACGGCGGTTGCCGTCGATATCCGCCAGGACGGTCTGGATGAAACCGCTGCGCTGGTTCGTGCCGGAGCGGTGGGGCCGATGGCTCCTGGCGTCGAGGATCGCCTCGGCCTGATCCTGGCCGACGTGACCGACCGCACCACCTGCGACAGCCTCCCCGAGCGGGTGGCGAACGCCCTCGGGCCGGCCGATTGCCTGATCAACAACGCCGGCATCATTCAGCCGTTCGTCCCCTTCAACGATCTCGCCTTCGACGACATCGATCGGGTCGTCAAGGTCAACCTGTACGGTCCCCTCCAGATGACCAAGGCGTTCCTTCCCGGCCTTCTCGAGCGGCCCGAAGCCCACATCGCCAACGTGTCGAGTATGGGTGGCTTCCTCCCCGTGCCCGGCCAGACGGTCTACGGGGCGACCAAGGCCGCCATCAAGCTGCTGAGTGAGGGCCTGCACGCGGAGCTGGCCGAGACCAACGTCGGAGTCACCGTCATCATGCCCGGCGGGGTGAGCACCGACATCACCACCAACTCCGGGGTGGAGAGCCCGATCAGCCCGGACGAGGCCGAGAACAGCCGTCTACCCACCACGAGTCCATCGGACGCCGCCTCCGCCATCCTCGACGCGATCGAAGACGATCGGCTGTACCTCTACATCGGTGTCGACTCGAAGCTCATGAACCTGGCCACCCGTATGGCTCCCCGCCAGGCCTCCCGGCTCATACAGAAACAGATGAAGGATCTGCTCGACCGGCCGTAGTCGACGCTTGACACGCTGATCCGATCTTCGTAATCTACAACCAAATGGTTGTAGATAAGACGCTTGCTTTCGATCTTGACGACGAAGAGGTCGACCGGCTGTTCCACGCCCTGGCCGATCGCACCCGTCGCGACATTCTCGCTCAGGCGATGAAAGGCGACCACTCGGTGTCGGCCCTGGCCCGCCGGTACCCCTTCAGCTTCGCCGCCGTGCAGAAACACGTGGCGGTGCTGGAGAAGGCAGGCCTCGTGACCAAACGCAAACACGGCCGCGAACAGCGGGTGGTGACCAACATGAAGGCAATCGAACGAGCTCGAACGCTGCTCGATCATTTCGAACGACTCTGGGTCGAACGCCTGGAGCGCTTCGAGGCCGTCCTCGAAGCCGACGACTGACCGCAAACCAATTCCACCGAAGGAACAATGATGCCCGTAACCAGTATCGACAAGGACCTCGAGGCCCTCACCCTCACACTGACCGCGGAATACGAGGCCGACGTCAAACAGGTGTGGCGGTTGTGGGCCGATCCCCGCAAGCTCGAGCGCTGGTGGGGCCCGCCGACCTACCCGTGCACGTTCATCGAACACGACCTGAACGTCGGCGGCGAGATGCTCTACAAGATGGTGGGCGACGAGCAGGGCGACGAGCACTACGGTCGTTGGCGCATCCTCGCCGTCGACGCCCCGAACTCCATCGAGATCCAGGACGTCTTCGCCAACGAGGACGGCTCCCCCAACAACGACCTGCCCTCGACCAGGTTCGAGGTGAGGATCACCGAACTCGACAGCGGCCGGACCCGTATGCAGACCATCTCCCACTTCCCGTCACTCGAAGCGATGGAGCAGATGATCGAGATGGGCATGGTCGAGGGCATCGAGGCCGCCGCCGGTCAGATCGACGCCATCCTCGCCGAGGACTAGGTCAGCGACCGGCCGCCGGTACCGGGTCGGTCGCCCGACCGGTGGGAATCATGGGGCACGGCGCCAGAATCGAACCATGCCCGAAGGTCACGTTCTCCATCGAGCAGCCCGGCTTCAGGGCAAACGCTTCAACGGTCGCAGCGTGGAGGCCGAGTCGCCCCAGGGCCGTTTTGCCGCCGGGGCGGCGGCGGTCGACGGGCAGACCGTCGAACGGATCGAGGCCCGGGGCAAGCACATCTTCTACCGGTTCGACAACGGCCTGGCGGTGCACGTCCACCTCGGCCTGTTCGGCAAGTTCCGGCTCCAGACCCCGCCGTTTCCCGAGCCGTCACCCAACGCCCGCCTGCTGCTCAGCACCGACGAGGATCGCCTGCACCTGGCGGGGCCGACAACCTGCAAACTGCTCGAGCCGGATGGGATCGACCAGGTGCTCGAGAAGCTCGGGCCCGATCCGATCGTGGGTCCCTGCGATGGTGCCGACCGGTTCGCCGATGCCCTGAGCCGGCGCACGGTTCCGATCGGTCGGGCTCTGCTCGACCAGAGGGCCATCGCCGGGCTTGGCAACGTGTACCGGTCGGAGCTGTTGTTCATGCTCGGCTTGAACCCGTTCGTTCCGGCCCGGGAGGTCGATCGGGATTTGGTCGACCAGCTGTGGAAGCTTGCGGTCGAGGAACTTCGTGTCGGCGAGAAGTCGGGGCGCATCGTCACGGTGGATCCCGCCGAGGTCGACCGGCGCCGGCGCTCCGACATGAAGCCAAGCGAGCGACTCTACGCCTACAAGCGGCAGGGCAAGCCGTGCCGCCGCTGCGGGACACCGATCGCATCGACCGAGATCGACGACCGCAACATCTGGTGGTGCCCTACATGCCAACCCGCCCCGGAGTGACTCCGGGGCGGGTTGCGCCGCACCACGACGTTGCCTGGCCAACCGTGAGCCGGGCTACTTCAGCTTGAAGAACGCCTCCAGCTTCGACCCGCCAACGGTGGTCATCGTGGCCTTGTAACAGGTGCCGGGCCTCTTGGGGGTCTGCCAGTTCTGGATGAACTGCCCGCCCTCGGCGTCGTAGCGAAGGCTGGTGCCGCCGGTGGTGGTGACCTCGATCGCGTCCTCGCCCATGCCGGCGGTGCACGACACCGTGCCTGCGGTGAACGACGAGACGGCGTTCGTGCTCATCAGTTCGGTCGAACCGGCGAACACCTTGAACTTGAGGGGCACCGTGCTGCCGCCCTTGACGGTGTTCCACAGGCCCATGTCGACGGGCTGGTAGAACCCACTGAGGGTGAGAGGCCGCACCGTCACCTTGAACGAACCGGTGCCGGTGTTGCCCGCCCCGTCAGTGGCGGAACACGTGACCGTGGTGGTCGTGCCGACGGCAAACGTCGAACCGGAGGCCGGACCACAGGTGGCGGCGAGCTGGCCGCTGACCAGGTCGGTGGCGGTGACCGGACCGAAGTTGACGACGGCTCCGGAGATACCGGTCGGATCGACGGTGATATCGGCCGGGACATTGACGACCGGCGGGGTGGTGTCCTGGACCTTCACGACCAGCGTGGCGCTGCCCGTGTTACCGGCGGCATCGGTGGCCGAACAGGTCACAGTCGTGTTACCGAGCGGAAACACCGAACCCGACGCCGGCGAACACGTCACCGGAACCAATCCGTCCACGTTGTCGGTGGCGGAGGCGGTGAAGGTTGCCGCCGCACCTGCGGGTCCGGTGGCTTCAACGGTGACGTCACCCGACGTGGTCACGACCGGCGGGGTGGTGTCGGACGGGCCCGCG
>JBFHME010000113.1:0-11270 GCA_041594435.1 Acidimicrobiales bacterium | reverse complement strand
CGAGGGACCCACTTCCGGGTCCGGGGAACCCCAGAACGAGATGGAGCGGCGGAACGACCCTACGGGGCGACGAGTTCGCCGGCGCGATCGACGAGCCGGCGGGACTGCTCCAGGAGGTCACCGCGGTAGCCGTCGATCCGAACCGACTCGGGCAGACGCAGGAGCTGGAAGGCCGCGTTGCCGTCGGTGTTGGCGCTCGTGAACGGGCGACCGTCGACGTAGACGTCGATACGGTCGAGCCGATCCGAGGCCACCGTGATACGCAAACCGTCGACCGAAACCTCCATCGCCGTCGACGGTTCGGCCTCGATGAGGCGGGCGCACATCGTCAACAGATCGACGTTGCTCTCCAGGAGATCACGCTCGGTCATGGCGTACGATCGGTGACCGGCGATACCGAGGTCCTCGATCGGTGCTCCTTCCGACGACCCGACCCGGGTGGCCCGCCGGACCGACATCGTGAACCCCACGCCACCCGGTAGGGTTCCCAAGCTGTGGTCGGTGCCGGCCAGGATCGACCGCAACACGTCGGAGCGCCACACGTTGGCGCCCCCGGCACCCGTGGCCCGACCGATGCTGACGATCGTGCCGATGCTGTTGTCGGCGAAACCGGCCGCGAACAGATCACCGGCCGAGTAGGTGGTGGCGTCGACCACCGCGATGACGGTGCCGCCGTAGACCTGGCCCCGGTCGTTGCACCGCTCGACCGGCGTGATCGGGATGCCCTGCGAATACAGCTCGCCGGTTCCCATGGCATCGAAGAGACTGCGACGCCACGGGCTCAGCATCCTCCGGTTCTGCGGTGCGTCGGCGATGGCCCTGGTGAGATCGGTGGCCAGCAGCGAGAAGCGGGTCGGCTCGACCGGGCGGGGGGTGAAAAGCTGCAGCATCCGCTCGGCCGCCCAGATGAGACCGCCGGGATTGCCCCGCAGGTCGACGATCAAGCCGTCCTGGGGCAACAGCCGCAACAACTGGACGATCTCGTCGATGAAGCCGTCGTCGTCGGTCAGGCTGAAACTCCAGAGCCGGAGGTAGCCGACCCGGGTGCCGGCCACCTCGACGATCTTGGCCGACACGTTGTCCTGGAACCGGCCGGTGATCCACTCGCCGACCGGGACGTCGGCCCGATCGGTGGGGAGCGGGTCACGCTGCTGGGCCCGGTCGACCGACTCCTGGCGCCACAGCTCGGCGTTGAACGACAGCTTCTTGGCCCGCCGGATCAACGACCGGTCGGGGTGTACGGCTTCGGCGCTGGCCGCAGCCTCGGTCGGCCGGGTCGGCGTCGGTCCCTCACCGGGCCGGATGAAGCGCCAGTCGAGCCGGGTCTCACCCTCGTCGCCATCCACGGTTCGGTAGCCGATCAGCACCCAGTGCTCGATCGGGATCGGCAGGTAGCCGAGCGGGCGAAACGTCATCGAGTCGACGGCTCGGGCCATGGCGCTGTCGGGTCGGCCGCCCCGCACGACGTCGCCGTGCGCTCGGACGGCCTCCGCGATCGGCGCGCCGTTCCACGTCAGCACCTCGATGCCGGGGCGGAACCCGGGGTCGCCGATCAGTTCGGGAATGGTCTTCGAGACGAGAAACCGGGGTGCGGTCTCGGGGCCGAACTGCTCGATGAGAAACGGGAGGCGGGCAACCCAGCCCTCGATGGCCATCGGCCCGATGTAGTTCGTGTGGGCGTCTCGCAACTCGCCCAGGATCCGCCCGATCTCGGCGTGGAACCGGCCATGGGTCAGCTCGTCCGAAGCAGCCCGCTCCTTCAGCCGGCGGAGTTGCTGCAACGGGTCGATCCCGTACATGGCCTGCTTGAGCGGCAGGTGGACGTAGATGCCGTGGATGATGCGAATCAGCTCGTCGATGATCTCGTGGCGGTCGGCCGGGCCGGCGACCGCGGCCTCGGTCAATCCGGTCTCGATCTCGGAGCGGGCGAAGCCCTCGAGTTCGTGTTCCGTCTGTCGTTTGGTCGGCGCTTTGGCTTTGCCCTCGGGCGTGTACTTGGCGGCCGGAGCCGTATGGACCCCGGCGAGTGATTCGGACGCAGCTCTCATGACCAGACCGCCTCGGCATCGAACAGCTCGTCGAGGTCGTCGAACAGCTCACCCTGCCAGCCGCCGGCGCGCAGACTCCGGTACCAGCTCCGATCGTGCACCACCGAGGGGATCGGCGGGGCGTCGAAGGTCTGGCCGGGCGGGGGTGGGCCGGCCACGCTGTCGGGCCCACCCGGCATGTCGGATTCGAGGATCAGCGCCGGCGGTTCGCCACCCTCGGCGTCATCGAACCACATCGCCTCGGCCGCCAGGGCCCGGTCGATGGCGGTGATCGGATCGGCCTGCACCCGCTTCAGGTCCTTCATCACCGCGGTCCACGTCCACCGCTTCGTCGGATCCTCGGGGCGGCGCAGTGGAACGTGTTTCGACCGGCGTTGGAAACGCAGCGCCGTCGTCGACCGCTCCCCCGCCGACCGCATCAGGTCCCGGTCGCCGTAGACCGCCCGCCCGTCGGCCACCACGAGTTTCACGTCGCTCTCACGGGCCAATGCAAGATTGACCCACGGGTCGTCGTGGCGGCGTTCGATCACCACGGCGTCGGCCATGCGACCAGGTTCGAACCGACCGGGTCCGATCCCCCAGGCCCGCACCAGCAGATCACCGGGATTGCTGGTCACCATCTGCGCCAGCTCGAACGGGGTGATGGCCAACCCGGCATGTTGAATCCAGCGTATGGCGGCCTTCATCTCACCGAGGAGGTTGCGGCTGCCCGACGGCCCCCAGTCGGAGCCGAGACACACCGTGATGTTCTCGTCCATGGCCGACGGCACGTCGGTGGTCTCACCGTAGAGCCAGAGGTTCGACAGCGGCGACCACACCACACCGCCCGGTGCGGGCTCGCCGGCCAGCTCGGCGTGGAGCCGCCATTGTTTGAACTCGTCGGGCCCGACGGCGCTGCAGTGGATGGCGATGAGCCGGTGACGGAGACAGCCGGCTGTTGCCGTTTCGGCGAACTCCCGCGCCACCTTGGAGTCGCGCTGGCCCTCGGACAAGTGGTACACGAGCGCCCTGTTCTCATCCAGGTGTTGGCGGCGGTCGTCGAGTTCGGCAGGACGGAGGTTGATCACGGAGCAGCGGATGGCGTCGCGGTCGATGTCATCGTCGACGGATCGGACGAGCCGGTTGACCGGCGTGCCCTTCGCCGGGGGCCAGCCCTGGATGGTTGTGGTGCCACCGGCCAACGCCCGAACCTGGGCGTAGGCCAGCAGCGCTTCGGGCGCCCCCTTCAGGTAGGCATAGGCCGGCCAGCTGACGTTCGGCTTGTAGGAGTCGGCCCCGGGCCACAGGTCACGGTGCAACCACGGGCGGCCGCTCTCCTTGCGGTGCTGGTCCTCCCACATCGGCAGGGTGGCGAAGCCGAGGTGGGAGTGGAGGTCGGTGAGTCCCGGATAGACGTAGGCGTCACCGACGTCGACCTGGCGCACATTCTCCCCGTCGGGCGGAGCGGCCCGCCGGGCCTTGACCTGATCGACGACCTGGGCGATCCCACCTGAACCGAAACGGACCCGCCCGATGAAGTGGGCATCAGGATCGTCGGCGGCAAGCGGCACCAGCCGACCCTGCAGTTCGAGGTGCGCCGTGTCGGTGCTCATCAGAGGTCCGCTCGGAGGGTGTCGGCGGCTCGCTGCTCGGTGCTCGACAGCGGCGAGGGGTCGAGATCCGACGCCCACATCGGCATCGAGATCTTGTAGTAGTCATAGGTGAACGTCGAGCCCTTTTTCGGTTGCTGGGCCCGGTCACCGCTCGACCCCTGCCACCGCAGGGTGCCGAACGGCAGGTCGTAGCGGGGTATCTGCAGCCTTTCTCCCGAGTAGTCGAAGCTCGGCGATGCGATGTCCTTCGGGTAGGTCAACGCCTGCAGCTCGGCCAGGCCCTGTCGCCAGTTGGCGTTCACCCCGGTCTGGAGGAACGAGCGGATGAACACCACCGGCTTGTTGTCGGGGTTGACGTGGCCCGCCAGCCGGCGGGCATTCGGTCCCATCGCCACCAGCACCGTCGGATTGGCCCGATCGACGGCATCACGGTAGAGGGCCCGAACCTCGTCGGAGTCGACGGCATCCCGGACCTTCGACTGGTCGTCGTCGAGCGTGTCGATCGGCAACACGCGGAGGATGCCGTAGCGCCGGGTGAGCCCGGCGGCGGCCAGGAACGCCTGGAGATGTTGACCGGCGTCGCCGGTGAGCGCCCGGCCGGTGAACAGGTCGTCGTGCGACTGCTGGTCGGCGAGGACCAGCACGCTCGGTCGCCGGAGGCGGCCACGGTAGATCGGACCGAACCCCAGAGACGGATTGGCCGCCAATCCGAACGTGGTGAAGTCGGGCCAGTCGAGGCCGCCACGGCCGCCCTGGAGGAGGCGGGCGAACGTGCGGTCCGGGCCCTTGTCGTAGTCGAGGTACCGATCCTTCGGCGGTTCATACGGCAGATCACCGGGATCGGCCGAGTAGCCGTCGTCGCTGTTCTCGCCGCCGGCACCGTCGAGGTTGCGCAGATAGCTCAGACGGTGGCCGTCGTTGCGGTAACGGCCCCCCTCGGCGAACAACTGGATCGACTTCTGGTCGTCCTTGCGGTTGGACGATGTGGCCTTGCGTCCGAGCCGCCAGTTGGTCCCGAACGGGAAGTCGCGGAACGGGATCGGATCCGATGTGTATTTGTAGTCGCCGGCCGGAGAGCGAACCCCGTCGGGATCGATGGGCAACCACGCGGGATCATCGTCCGACCATCGCTCCACATTTCCGATGGCGGCGACGAACGAGTTCTTGATGGCCGTTACGGCACCGCCCTTCGACGCGCCACCGGGATGCAGTACCCCGATGGTCCGCAGCTTCGGAGCGATCACCGAGGCGTCGGCCAGATGAAGCTTCGACGGATCCGCGCTACCACCGTGCGATCGAATCCACGACGCGATGGACTCCTTGGCCGCCGAGCCGACCGCGATCACGAGATGCAGGTGGTCGTTGCGGGCCAGGACATAGTCGAACACCTCCTCCCGATGGAGGCGGATCGGCGAGTCCGGGTGTTGGGCCAGCACCGCATTGTGGCCGTCATACTGCCCGAAGATCGGGTAGACGAAGGTGTTCATGAACAGATACGACCGGGTGATGCCGAGATGGTTGAGCAGGTTCTGCATCCGCCCACCGGTGCCCCCCGTGAACGACCGATGGCTGAGCGACTCGTCCTGTGCACCCTCCTGACCGATGATCAGAACCTTGACCTCGTTGTCCCTCAATCGGCCGCGGTAGAACATCGGGCCGAAGTGCCAGCGGAATTCCTCCCGACCGGTGACCGCCTTGCCCAGCGCTCGGTAATTGGGGGTCTCGGCGAACAGCCGAGCCCAGCTTCGGTTGCGGGGCGGTCCGGGATCATACTCCCAGGGCGCCCCTCGTTCGTCCCAGTCGTCGTTCCACATGCACTACTGACGCTAGTTCAACCCGCCGTGATACGCCTGCGGTGTCACACGGCCGATACGTGGCGTCGCCGCCGCCTACCGGCGGGGCCCTCGACATCACCCTCCCGCCTGAGCCGAGGCACGAAGGTGGTCGGCGACGTGCTCCTCGATGGGTCCGTGCCGAAGCTCCTACACTCGCACGATGCCCATCTACGAGAAACGTACCTACGACACCGGACCGGCGGCGATCGGTCAGGTGGTCAGCCTCTACCGGTCGGAGGGCTGGCCGGTACTGCAGGCTGGAGGCTTTGACAACAACCTGATCGGTTACTTCATCAGCGACACCGGCACCCTCCATCAGCTCGTCCACCTCTGGCGGTTCGACGACGACGCGGCCCGGCGCGACTTCTGGAAGCGGCTGTTCGCCGACGAGGCGTTCACGGCCTTTGCCGCAAAGATCCGTCCGCTGATCCAGAAACAGGATGTGCAGCTCCTGAGGAGCGCGCCGTGGGGGCCGAGGCCCTAGCCCGATGACGGCGGGTTTCCTGTGTTCGACGGATCAGTCGATCGCCCGGCCGGCCTTCCAGATGTGGGTCAGCCGGTCGGGATTCCCCCACACCGACCGGTCGTCGAGCGGGTTCGTGTCGAAGGCGATGACATCGGCGTCGTAGCCCGGTACCAGCTGACCCGACCGTGGGGCCTGCGGACCGAGGGTTTCGGGCCCGTTGGCAGTGGCCGCCTCGATCGCCTCCAGGTCGGTCAACCCGGCGTTGATCAGATGGCGGATCTCCTCGCCGTTCTGCCCGTAGAACGGTGAGCCGCTGACGAAGATGTCGCACCCGGCCGCGATCCGGACCCCTTTGGCCACGGCGATCTTCATGGCCTGTTCGTGCACATCGGCGATCGCCTTGCCCTTCTCGTAGGCGTAGCGGGGCAGCAGGTCCTCCATGCCGAGCAGCTTGTCGACGACGAAGCGGGTGGGCACCAGCATCGCACCGGTCTCCACCATCAGATCGGCCGCCTCCTCGTCGAGGTACGAGCCGTGCTCGATGGTGTGGGCCCCGGCCCGCAGGGCGGCCATGATCCCCGGTTTGCCGTGGCAGTGGGCGGCCACGATCCGCTCGGCTCGACCGGCCTCGGCGACGATGGCGGCCAGTTCCTCGTCGGAGAACTGCTGATGGATCGGATGGTCGATCTCCGACATCACCCCACCCGACGCGCAGATCTTGATGAGTTTGGCGTTGGACCGCAGGTTCGTCCGCACGGCTCGCAGGACCTCCGGCACGCCGTCGCACAGGATGGCGAAGTCGGCGGAGCAGTTGATGGCGTGCACGAAATCGAGCGGATAGGCGTGGATGTCGGCGTGACCGCCGGTTGTCGACAGGATCGCCCCGGCGGCGTGGATCCTCGGTCCGAGAAGCCGGCCCTCGTCGACCGCCGGCGCCATTCGCAGACCGAGTCCGCCCACGTCGCGCACCGAGGTCACGCCTCCTCGCACGGTGGCGGTGACATCGGCCGCGGCGCGGGCCGTTGCCGTTACCGTGTGCGTGGTGCCCAGGGCTTCGAGATCGACGCTTGGCAGTCCGACGAAGTGGACGTGGCAGTCCCACAGACCCGGCATCGTGGTGTGGACCTCGGTGACCGACTCGTCGGTATCGCGAGCGGGGGCGCCTGCCGTGGGACCGGCGTAGGTGATCGTGGGGCCGTCGATGCACACCGTTGCCTGCTCGACCGGTTCACCCCGTCCGGGGATCATGACCTCGGCCACGATCCGATGGGCCCTGTGCCGGGTTGTCACGTTGCTCTCCAGTCCCACGTTCATGGAGCCAGTGTGGCTCCAGAGCCGACCGACGGCAAGCTATGCTTCGCCCCATCGAACGATCCGACTCCGAGCTCGTCGCTCAGGCTCAGGCGGGTGCGAGGGAAGCGGTTGACGAACTCCTTCGACGCCACTATGACAGGCTGTACGCCGTCTGTCGTCGCGTTGCCGGAAACGACGCCGACGCGGCGGACGCCTGTCAGGAGGCACTCCTGGCGATCGTGCGCGGCCTCCCGCGGTTCGACGGCCGGTCGTCGTTCAAGACCTGGAGCTACCGCGTCGCCACCAACGCCACCCTGGATGAGCTCCGCCGCCGGAAGCGTCGACCGCTCGCCGTCGACACCGACGATGCGCCCGAGCTGTCGACCGATGAGCCGTCGTTCGAGGATCGCTTCACCGAGAACGACCGGCTCGACGCCGCGCTCCGGCAGCTGCCGGACGAGTTCCGGGTGCCCGTGGTGATGCGTGACGTCGGCGGTCTCGACTACGCGGAGATCGCCCTGTCCCTCGACATTCCGCCCGGTACGGTCCGATCCCGCATCGCCCGGGGTCGCCGTCACCTGGCAGGCATTTTGACCCAGTCCGACTCCTCCGGCGCAGGAATATCCAAGTTGGAATGACATTTCCACCGACGACGGGAACCAGCACCGCCTCGCCGTCGTCATAGAGAAGACCCGAAACCGTAAGAACCAGTAAACGATTCGAGACACCGCAATCCGATGACCGACGACGAACTCGATCTCCTTGCATCCAGTTTCCTGGATGGAGAGGCCACCCCCGACGAGGTGGCCTTGATCGAGGGCGACCCGGCACTCCTCGCTCGGGTCGAGGAACTGCGGCTGGCGCAAGCCGCGGTGCGAACTCCCGTTCCGCCGCCTTCGATGCGGCTGAAGGAGGATCAGCTGGCCGCCGCACTGGCGGCGTTCGACGCGGCCGACCGGCGACCAGGCGTGATGGCGGTCGACCAGTCGACGCAGCACGCGGCGGAACCGGCAGCCGGTCCGGTGATCGATCTTCGAGCCCGACGCGCTCGGCGTGAGCAGCGCGAATCGGAGGCCGCCGGCCGAATGCGCTGGCTGTCGGCGGTGGCCGGCGTGCTCGTGTTCACCGCCGGCGCCGTCTTCCTCGTGAGCCAGGTCGACAACGGCGGTGACGATGCCGAGTTCGCAGGCGATGTACCGGCTGCCGAGACCGCGGCAACCGAGTCGGCCGAAGCCCAACTGGCTCCGGCAAACGAGGACACCGGGGCCGACGCCGACATGGGCGCTGCGGACGACGGTGGCGACGGGGCGGCCATCGCCAGCGAAGCCATGAGGGCGGACGCCGAGGACGACTTCGCCCGGGATGCGGAGGATGAGGCGGTGGCAGAGGAATCGGCCGCCGCCGATGCCGACTCCGGTCCGACCATTCAGGACCTCGCCGAGGAGGGTTTCTTCGGCGACGAACCGGTGGCTCGCTTCACGTCCGTGCCCACGAGCGACGAGTTGCTGGCCCAACTCGATCTGCCGTGGCGGAATCCCGACTCGGCCAGGTGCGCGACCCTGGCCGAGCTACCCGACGGCGCCCAGGTCATCGGCTCCATCCCCATCGAGATCCCCGCCACCGGTGACGGCGCGGGCACCGCAACCACCCGGGTGGTGGAAGCGTTGTATCTCACCGTCGGTACCGACTCGCTGGTGATCCTCCTCGATCCCGACACGTGCGAAGCAGCCTAGGAACCGGCCCCACCCGAACGGCGGCGTGAGCATCCCCGACTTTTCGTCATCGGACGCAACACGTCGCCGCCCATTCCTGCAATTCTTGAACCATGAGTGATTCTTCGACGTGTGCGTTCATCGGCCTGGGCAACATGGGGTTCCCCATGGCCGGACATCTGTTGGCCGCCGGACACGACGTGCGGGTCTACAACCGCACCGCTTCCGTGGCGGAACGCTGGCTGGAGGAGTACGGATCGGATTCCGGCGGTTCGGCCTCGGCCCACGCCACACCGGCGGAGGCCGCCACCGGCGCCGACTTCGTGTTCGTCTGCGTCGGGGGTGACGACGACGTGCGGTCCGTGGTCACGGGCAACGATGGGGCGCTCGCGGCCCTCGCCCCTGGAGCGATCATCGTCGATCACACCACGGCATCGGCGAAGCTGGCCCGGGAGCTCGACGAGGCGTGTCGGGCGGTCGGGGTGGGATTCATCGACGCCCCAATCTCCGGCGGCCAGGCGGGAGCCGAAGCCGGCCAGCTGAGCGTGATGTGCGGCGGCGACCCCGACGACTTCGCCAGAGCCGAACCGGTCATCGACGCCTATGCCAAGGCGATCACGCTCGTCGGACCGGCCGGTTCGGGGCAGCTCACCAAGATGGTGAACCAGATCCTCTGCGCCGGAGCGATCCAGGGTGCGGCCGAGGCGTTGGCGTTCGGGGAGCAGGCCGGACTCGACATGAACCTGGTGTTCAACGCCGTCTCGCAGGGAGCCGCCGGTTCGTGGTACCTGTCGAACCGGGCCGAGACCATGCTGGCCGACGAGTTCGACTTCGGTTTCGCCGTGGACTGGATGGCCAAGGACCTCGGCCTGGTGGCCGACGAAGCCGAGACCATCGGCGCGCCGACCCCCCTCACCGCAATGACCCGGAAGTACCTCGCCGAGAGCCAGGACGCCGGCGACAACCGCCGGGACGCCACGGTCATCATCCGCCGCTACCGGGAACAGCGCGATCAGTAGCAACCGGCGGTAGTCCGTCGCCAAACCGGCCGGTCGCTTCGCCCGGCTCCGTCTTCAGTTGTCAAGGAACAGTGGCCCATGAAATCGGGCCTCGAACAGCTATGCCGCGATCGGTGAACCACGAGCCGTTGATGGACGGATTCGGTCGGGCCACGTGGTTGCGTGGTGGCTGCCATCCGGCGTGTGAATGTCGAATCGACGGGTCTCCGGATGCAGTCCCACCGACAGCCGCCCTCGTGAACGTGATGATGATGACGGCTGCACAGTGGGACGAGATTGCACAGGTCGGACAGCCCACCGTGGTCCCACTCGTGAACATGGTGCAGCTGACACCAGGCAATCGGTCGGTCACAGCCATGCCAGGCACACGTTCGGTACATCGCCCGACTCGCCTGCCATTGGGCGTCGGTGGCCGTGCGATACCGCCGGCCGACATTGACGGGAATCCCGTTGGCATCGAGCAGCACCCGCTGCAGAACCGCATCACATGCCAGCCGTGCCATCGACTCGGGCGGCAACCGGTGACCGTCGGCCGTCTCCCGGACCGACGCATCGTGAGGGCCTCGAGTGAACGTCTCCCAGTCGACCACGACACCGATGTGGGGCCGTCCGGGGCCATGTCGATTCGCCACGCCGGTCAGCAATCCGTGGGCTGCATCGGCCGCCAACCGGCCGTCCTTCGAGACACCACCTTCATTGGCCAAACGCGTGAGCTCACGCTCGACCGACCCGATGATCGCCTCGTATCGCTCCGGATCGAACTCACCGTGAACGTGGCCCATCCCGGTGCGCTCGTCGAACCAGTGCTTCCACGAGGATCGGGCCTGCCGCTGCCTCGTGTCGGCCAATCCCCCATCGCCCTTGATTCGCTCCGCCTCCCGACGGGCGTGCTTCGCAAACGTGTCGGCGGACAGCGAAGCGGCCGCGTCGACCAGTTCATCGGTGTTCAGCAGCTGCTGCTCGTCGTCGGACAACCCGTTGAGCGCCGTGGCAATGGCGTCGACCTGAGCCGCCCCGATCCGGCCATCGTCAACGGCTGCGCCCACCCTGCCGAGGGTCGCCACCGCACGGGCCCGGTCGGTCTCGCGTCGAGCGGTGCGACCCCGAACCCGGCGGCCGTCACCCAACAACGTGCCGTGTGCTCCTCGACCCTTCGACTCGGCACCATGCCGTTCCGCGGCAACACCGCTCAGCAGAACCAGCCGATCAAGCGCCTGCTGACCCTCCCGGACTCCGGCGATCAACGTCTCCAACTCGTGAGGTTCGCACGCCCCCACGTCGAGCCCAGACACCACCGAGGCGAGT
>JBFHME010000112.1:0-11335 GCA_041594435.1 Acidimicrobiales bacterium | reverse complement strand
TGGCCCGGGCGGTGCCCGCCGAGATCGCCGATGTGCTCGTCCAGCGTCATGTCGACGAGGGGGTCGACATCCGATTCGATGTTCGAACCACCGGTATCGAGCGGGATGGCGATGGCTTCCGCGTGTTCCTGGCCGAGGGCGACGAACCGCTCGCGGCCGATGTCGTCGTCGCCGGGGTCGGCGCATCCCCCAACGTGGCGCTGGCCGCCGGAGCCGGTCTCGAGTGCGACGACGGCATCGTCGTCGACGCCCACCTGCAGACGTCGGACCCGGCCGTCTACGCCGCAGGCGACTGCTGCAACGCCCGGCATGAGCTGTTCGACGGCCGCCCGATCCGCCTCGAGAGCTGGCGTAACGCCTACGACCAGGCCGATGTCGCCGCGGTCAACATGATCGGCGACAGCGAGGCCAATACCGCCGTGCCCTGGTTCTGGTCGGACCAGTACGACCTCGGCCTGCAGCTGGCCGGGCTCTTCGACGCCGCCTCCACCACCTGCACCCGCCGGCGACCCGACGGGGTGTCGGTGCTGTTCGGACTCGACGACGATCGTCGGCTGGTGGCCGTGGCCGCCGTCGGCACCGGCGCCGCAGTGGCCAAGGACGTGCGGGCGGCCGAGAAGATGATCGCCGCCCGGAGCCGCCCCGACGTCGACGATCTCGTCGACCCCGACACGAATCTGAAGACCCTACTTCGAAACGCACGCTGACCACGCGCACTGACCGAGCGGGCCGCTCGAACGTCGGGGGACTAAGGGTCGGCTGGAGTGGTCTGGTCCGCTTGACGCAGCATCTCCGCCAGGACGTCGAGGTCCAGATCATCGATCCGCCGAAAACGGATGCAGCCCGATCCGAGTTCGACACCGCCCAGGCGATCGGCGTATGACCGGCTGAGGTAGAGGCCGTCGTGAACGGCGTTGACGTAGATGCTGTAGTGCCGTTTCTGCCGGGCCAGTCCAATGAGAAACCAGTCCCGATCATCACCGAGAACTCTGGGCTGGGCGATTCGCCCGTAGCCGATGATCGACTGGAACGTTCCGCCCCAGAACACGCCTTCCCAGAGAACGCGTTCCCGATTCGGCATGGAATCGACCACGATGTTGTCGAGCGCGATCATGGTCTCCCTGATCGACGGATCCTCGATGGCGGCCAAGTGGTCATCGGCTGCGGTGCTACTTCGTTTCACTCGACCACAGTAGCGGACAGGTACCAGCCGTCCTTGTCGACGGCGCTCAGACGTCGGGATTGTACGACGAGATCGTCTTGACGTAGTTGGCCCGCTCGAAGGCGGACGGATCCGGCACCGAGGCCTGGCTCACACTGCCTCTGGCCTGTGACACCGACTCATAGGACCGCTCGTCGAACCAGCGGCTCAGGTCGGCCAGCACCGTGGCCACGTGGCCAGGCCCGTGGCGGAGCAACGCCGAGGCCATCATCACCACGTCGGCCCCGACCAGCACCATCTTGACCGCTCCGGCTCCGTCGTGAACACCGGTGGTGGCGGCCAGGTGAGCATCCACCCGTCCCCGGAGGATGGCAATCCAACGAAGCACGAGACGCATGTCGGCCGGTGTGCTCAGCTCCAGATCCGGTGCGACATCGAAGGTCTCCAGGTCGATGTCCGGCTGGTAGAAGCGGTTGAACAACACCAGGCCATCGGCACCGGCCGACGCCAGCCGCCGGGCCATGTTCCCGGGCGAACTGAAGAACGGGCCGACCTTGACCGCCAGGGGAACGCTGATTTCCGATCTGACCTTTTCGACCAGGCGGAGGTAACGGTCCTCGACCTCCGCCGCCGTCCGGTCGGGGTCGGCGGCCAGATGGTAGATGTTCAGCTCGACGGCGTCGGCGCCTTCCCCCTCCAACGCATCGGCATAGTGGGTCCAGCCTCCGTCGGAGGTGCCGTTGAGGCTGGCGATGACCGGCACCGACAGTTCCCGCTTGGCCGACACGAGCAGATCCAGGTAGCGGTCGGCGCCGCTGTTGTAGTCGTCCATCGCCGGGAAGTACCCGTCGTGGGCCTCGGCGTTGAACGCCGCGTCGTCCGTCTGGTGGTAGCCGAACTCCATCGCCTCGTGCACCACCTGTTCCTCGAACAGCGACGGGAGCACAACCGCCCCGATTCCGGCATCCTCGAGGGCGCCGAGTGCCTCGATTGAACCGGTGAGCGGCGATGCGGAGGCCACCAGCGGATTGCGGAGCCGCAGCCCGAGGTAGTCGGTGGTCAAATCGGTTCGCACCTGATTCATGGCTGGATCTCCTTTCCATGTGATGCCCCTCCATTCGTCTCGATTCCCCCATCCGGCGCAGGCGCATCGGCTTCATCCGAGTCGTCGGCGTCGGAGTCGTCGAGTATTCCGAAGCGGGCGGTGCGCTCCACCTCGACCATCTGCTCGTAGAGGTGCCAGCGGTCGTCGATATCCTGCTGGGCCGAGGTCATGAGCTGGTCGGCCACGTCGGGGTTGACCCTGGTCAGCATGGAGAACCGCGCCTCGGTCATGGCGAACTCCTTGAACGGAATCGTCGGTTTTCGGCTGTCGAGATACAGGGCACGGTCGCCGGCCGCCTCCCGATTGGGGTCGAACCGGTAGAGGGGCCAGTAGCCGCTCTCCGCCGCCATCTTCTGGTGGCCCATCATGTCGGCCATGTCGATGCCGTGGGCGATGCAGGGGCTGTAGGCGATGATGATCGACGGACCGGGGTGGGCCGCCGCCTCGGTGAAGGCTTTCACCGTTTGGGTCATGTTGGCCCCCATCGCCACGTGGGCCACGTAGACGTTGCCGTAGGCCATGGCGATCATCCCGATGTCCTTCTTGGCCGTCGTCTTACCCCCGGCCGAGAACTTGGCGATCGCACCCCGGGGGGTCGACTTCGAGGTCTGGCCGCCGGTGTTGGAGTACACCTCGGTGTCGAGCACGAGGATGTTGACGTCACGGCCCGAAGCCAGCACATGGTCGACGCCGCCAAAGCCGATGTCGTAGGCCCAGCCGTCACCACCGATCAGCCACACGGAGCGTCGCACCAGGTACCGGATCAAGGACGACAACCGGTCGGCCACCGGCCCCGGGTTGTCCTCCAGCCAGCGCTCGAGTTGTTGCATCGACTCGCGCTGCCGGGCCACGTCGGCTTCGGTGGCCTGGGGATTGGAGAGGAGTTCGTCGACCAGGCCCGCCGTTCCCGCGTGGACGTCGGCCTCGATGGCGGCGGCCAGTTCGCCGAGCAGACGGCGGGCCGCCGCCTCGTGGCTGTCGATCCCGAGACGTAGTCCGAGACCGAACTCGGCGTTGTCCTCGAACAGTGAGTTGGCCCAGGCCGGACCCTGACCTTCGGCGTTGGTGGTCCACGGTGTCGTCGGGAGGTTTCCGCCGTAGATCGACGAACATCCGGTGGCATTGGCCACCACCATCCGATCGCCGAGGAGCTGGCTGAGCAGCTTCACGTAGGGGGTCTCACCACAGCCCGAACAGGCCCCCGAGAACTCGAACAGTGGCTGGGCCAGTTGCGACCCCTTGAGGGTGTCGAGCCGAAGCGTCGTCCGGTCGTGCTCGGGCAACGACAGGAAGTAGTCGAAGTTCGCCCGCTCCGGTTCGAGGTGCTCGGTGAGCGGTTCCATGTTGATCGCCTTGTGTTTCACCTGCTCCTTGCTCTTCGCCGGGCAGATGTTCACACAGACGCCACAGCCGGTGCAGTCGTCGGGTGCGACCTGGATGATGGCACGGGTCTCGATCCCGGCGGCGGCCGCCGCCTTGTCCTTCCACGGTTTCGACTGGAAGGACGCCGGGGCGTCGGCCAACTCCTCAGCGCCCACCACCTTGAGGCGGATGGCGGCATGTGGGCAGACGAGCGCGCAGCGGGCGCAGTCGATACAGATCTCCGGGTCCCAGATCGGGATGGTCGAGGCGATCGATCGTTTCTCCCACCGGGTCGTGCCAAGCGGGAAGGAGCCGTCGACCGGTAGCGCGCTGACAGGCAGCAGATCGCCGTTGCCGGCCATCATGGCCCCGGTGACCCGCTGGACGAACTCCGGCGCCTCGGCCGACAGGATCGGGGGCCGCCCGCGTTCGGCGGTCACCGCCTCGGGCACCGTCATCTCCTCCAGGGCGGCCACGGCGGCGTCGACGGCGGCGTTGTTGCGTTCGAGTATCAGGCGGCCCCGCTTCCCGTAGGTCTTGGCGATCGACGCCTTGATCGCCTCGACGGCCTCGCCGGGCGGAAGCAGATCCGACAGATGGAAGTGGCAGGTCTGGAGGACCGTGTTGACCCGGCGACCGAGCCCGTTGTCGGCCGCAACCTTCGACGCGTTGACCACATGGACGGTCAGCTCCTTGTCAATGATCGCCTGTTGGGTGTCCCGGTTGAGTCGCTCCCAGGTTTCGGCCGCACCGAACGGGGAATTGATCAGCAGCGTCGCCCCCTGGGCGGCAACGTCGAGCACCGCGTAGCGATCGAACGCACCGAAGTAGTGGACACCGACGAAGTCGGCCTCGTTGACGAGATAGGCCGACCGGATCGGGTCGGGGCTGAACCGAAGATGGGAGACGGTCGTCGATCCCGACTTCTTCGAGTCGTACACGAAATAGCCCTGGGCCTGAAGGTCGCTTCGCTCCCCCACGATCTTCACGGTGTTCTTGTTGGCACCGACCGTTCCGTCGGAGCCGAGGCCGTAGAACACCGCTCGACGGACCGACGGCGGCTCGTGCCACGGCTCGGCCGGCGGCAGGCTCAGCCCGGTGACATCGTCGATGATACCGACGGTGAATTCCGACTTCGGTTGATCGCCCCCGAGGTGGTCGAAGACCGAGGTCGCCATGGCGGGTGTGAACTCCTTCGACGACAGACCGTACCGACCGCCGATGACCAATGGAAGCTCTGTCTTCCCGGTCGCAGGCGTCCAGGCCTTGGCCAGCGCGGCCACGACATCGAGATGGAGGGGTTCACCGACCGAGCCGGGCTCCTTGGTCCGGTCGAGCACCGCGATCCGACGTGTGGTGGGCGGAAGGGCAGCCACGAATGAGGCGACGTCGAAGGGGCGGTAGAGCCGCACGGTGACGACACCGACCCGGCGCCCGTCGTCGACCAGACGGTCGACCGCCTCCACCGTGGTTCCGGCCGCAGATCCCATGATGACCACGACGTCGGTGGCCTCGGGGTGGCCGTCGTAGTCGAATAGCCGGTATCGGCGGCCGGTGTGTTCGGCGAACCGGTCGAGGTCGGCCTGCACGATCTCGGGCACGGCCAGATGGTAGGGATTGGCCGCCTCCCGGGCCTGGAAGAACACATCGGGGTTCTGCGCCGTGCCCCGGATCACCGGCGTGTCAGGGTCGAGCGCCCGCAGACGATGGGCCCCGACCAGTGAGTCGTCGATCATGGCCCGGAGCGTGGCGTCGTCGATCGACTCGATCCTGGCCACCTCGTGGCTGGTGCGGAAGCCGTCGAAGAAGTGCAGGAACGGTACTCGGGAGCGAAGCGTCGAGGCGTGGGCCACAAGAGCGAAGTCATGGGCCTCCTGGACAGAGCCGGAGGCCAGCAGGGCCATCCCGGTCTGGCGGACGGCCATCACGTCGCTGTGGTCGCCGAAGATGCTGAGGGCGTGGGTCGCCACCGAGCGGGCCGCGACGTGAATCACCGACGGCAGCAACTCACCGGCAAGCTTGTAGAGGTTGGGGATCATCAACAGCAGGCCCTGTGACGCGGTGAACGTCGTGGTCATGGCCCCGGCCTGGAGCGCACCGTGAAGGGCCCCGGCGGCGCCCGCCTCGCTCTGCATCGCCACCACCTCCGGCACCGAGCCCCACAGGTTCGGTTTCCCGGCATGGGACCAGGCGTCGGCCAACTCGCCCATCGGGGAGGCCGGGGTGATCGGGTAGATGGCGATCACCTCCGAGACCCGATGGGCGATTCGAGCCGCGGCCTCGTTGCCGTCGACGGTGATGGATCCGGTTGATGTCGCCGGGCCGGTCGTTACGGTCGTTTCGGCCATTCCACTCCTTGCGGGCCACGATGCTGTCGGTACGGATGCCGACGTATCGCGACGGCAGCCAACCGATGCGGACACTACCGGTAGCTGCGCTTCCGCCGTAGGGCCAAAGGCCCCTGGTCGACCCGAACCGTCCGGGGTTCAATGAAGGTCGATCACCAGAAAGGACGAGCGCGTGAGCCCAACCAGAGATCCAGAACCGATCGCGATCGACATCACCTCCAAGATGGGCGTGATCGACGACGACGAATGCATCAGGCTCATGGAAACAACGCCGATCGGTCGCGTTGCGTTCATGGTCGATGATGAGATCCTGGCGCTTCCCGTCAACTTCCGGTGGCACGAGGGCACCGTCGTCTTCCGCACCCTCGACGGCCTCAAGCTGTCGGCGGCCGCCAATCATCAGAATGTGTGCTTCGAGGTCGACCAGTGGGACGCCGGATCGCGCTCGGGTTGGAGCGTCGTCGTCCAGGGGGTCGCCCGCGAGGTCGATAACTGGGCCGAGGAGGCACAGCTCGACCAGCTCGGGCTCATTCCGTGGGCCAAAGCCGAGTGGCGACCGATGTGGGTTCGCATCGAACCGACGTCGATGTCGGGTCGGGTGCTCCGCTAGTCGAACCCGATCCTGCCTCGTCGCAACGCTCCCCCCTTCCCAACTTTTGTTGGTTGGGGACCCGCCATCTGTCAACTTTCGCTGGTTGGCGACCTCCAGAGGGGTCACCAGCCCGCAAAAGTTCGGGGGTTGCCGCAGCCGTCCCCGTCGAGGTCACCGTCGAGCCTCGGCCAGTTCGATGTAGGAATCGAGGGCTGTGGGATCGGCCAGGGCTTGACGTGACACCACCGAATCGGGGTCGGCGCCGGCCAGGATCCGTTTCACCGGAAGCTCGAGCTTCTTGCCGGTGAGACTTCGCGGCACGCCGGGCACCGAGGCGATCGTGTCGGGCACGTGGCGGGGAGAGAGCTGCGATCGCAGCGCACTGCGAAGCTCCCGCTCGAAGCCGTCATCCAGGTCCCGCCCGGGTGACACCACGAACAGCATCAACTCACCCATCCCGCCGTCGGAATCCTCGAGGTGCACGACCAGGCTGTCGTCCACGTCGGCCAGCCGCTCGACGACTTGGTAGATTTCGGCCGTGCCGATGCGAACACCGGCCCGGTTGAGGGTGGCGTCGGAACGACCGGTGATGATGCTCGAACCCCGCTCGCTGAATCGAACCCAGTCACCGAACCGCATCACGCCGGGAAACAGTTCGAAGTAGGTCGACCGGTAGCGCGCCATGCCGTCATCACCCCAGAACGCGACCGGCATCGACGGCATCGGTTCGGTGATCACCATCTCACCGAGCTCACCGACGACGGGTCGGCCGTCGTCGTCGTAGGCGAACACGGACACTCCGAGGCACTTGGCCGCCATCTCCCCGGCGTAGACGGGAAGGATCGGATAGCCCTGCACGATTCCGGTGCAGACGTCGGTTCCGCCGCTGCCGATGAGCAGGGGTACGTCGCCACCGAACTGCTCGTTGAGCCAGACGAATCCGTCGGGCGGCAGCGGCGATCCGGCGGCGCTCAGGATGCGGATCGACGTCAGGTCGAAGTCGTCGGTCGGCTGCATCCCCTGCTTGGCGCAACCCATGATGAACGCAGGGCTCAGCCCGAGCATCGTGGGTTTCGCCTCCTCGGCCATCCGCCAGAGGGCGGTGCTATCGGGGTGGGCTGGGTTGCCGTCGATACAGACGATCGAGCCGCCGGTCATGATGGTGGCCACCAGGGCGTTCCAGATCATCCAAGCCGTGGTCGAGAACCACATCAGCCGGTCACCCTCGCCGAGATCCCAGCTCAGCACATGGTTCTTGTAGCTCTCGACGATGTGGCCGCCATGGCCGTGCACGATCGGTTTTGGCAGGCCGGTGGTTCCCGACGAGAACAGCACGCAGAGCGGATGATCGAAGGGCAGCGGGTCGGCTTCCACGGGCCCGTCGGGCGGCGCGGCCGTGAACTCGTCCCAGGACACGGTGTCGGGAACCGACCGCCCGTTGTAGGACAGGGCGACGGTGTGGGTCAGCGACGGTAGGGCGGCTCGAATGGCGGCCACTCGCTCACGGACATCGACGTCGCGGTCGCCGTACCGGTAGCCGTCGACGACCAGGAGAACGGTTGGCTCCAGTTGGGCGAAGCGGTCGGTGACGGCCCTCGGTCCGAACTCGGGGGCGGCCGACGCCCAGATCAGGCCGAGGCTGGCGCAGGCCAGGTACGCGGCAACCGTCTCGGGAATGTTGGGCATGTAGGCAACGACCCGGTCGTTGCGGGTGAGACCGAGGGCCCGGAGACCCTCACGGATCCGACCGATCAGATCGGTCAGCTCTCGATTGCCGACCTTGACGGTGTCCCGGGTCTGCGACAGCCCCACGATGGCCACGTCGTCGGGCCGCGCCGCGATCCGTCGCAGGATCTCGCCCGCGTAGTTGACGTGTGTGCCGGGGAACCAGGTGGCACCGGGCATCGTCCGATCGGTGAGCACCTCGGTGACCGGCGTCGTCGACTGGACGTCGAAGTAGTCCCAGATCGTCCGCCAGAACGTGTCGAGGTCGGTGACCGACCAGTGCCACAGCGCGTCGTAGCCGTCGAAGGTGAATCCGCGTTCCGATTCCAGCCAGTCGAGATAGCGACCGATTCGGCTGGTTCGTCGAGCGTCGGGCCCCGGTTCCCACAGCACGTCACCGATCTCGACGCTGTTCGGATCACCCACGATCAGGCCTCCCCTTCGCCGTCAACGGGATCGTCGCCGGCCGGCGAGCCGTTCGCGGCGTTCGAGTTCCGGCCGATACGCCTGCCCAACGATGCAGGCCCAACACCGGTGACCGGCGATGTCGGATTCACCACTGCAGCATGCACGATCGGCAACCGCCCATCAAGTTACGGGACATCCCCGACCAACCTTGCCGATTCCTCTTCCGACTAGAGTCGACAGCTGATGAAACGGGTACGAAACCGATGAGTGACGACGGCTGTCGACCCGGCGCTCGCCGGTCAGCCCCCAGGGCGTGATGGAGACCGTGACCGGCCTCGGGAAGCAGTGAGCGGTGGCGCCGATGGTCATCGCCCACCGTGCCGGCAACCAGCCGAGCACCGTCGCGGCGGCACTTCGACGAGCCGATGGTGTGGAGTGCGACGTTCATCTGAACCGCGGGCGGGTCGAGGTCCGGCACGAGAAGGTCCTACGGCCGACCTCGCTGTTGTGGGAACGGTGGTATCTCCTTCCGCGCGGCACAACGGCCCCGCCGCTCGACGCGATCCTCGAACACGTGCCTTCGAATGTGGTGGTGTTACTCGACCTCAAGTGTTTCACCCGTCGGGCCGCACGGCGGATTCGACGCACGGTTCCCGAGGACCGGCCGCTGCTGGTCTCGTGCCGGAGCTGGTGGGTGCTGTCGGTGTTTCGTGATCGCCCGCGGACCGTGCTGCTCCGTAGCTGCGGAAACCGGTTCCAACTCCGAGCGGTCACCAAGGTTCCCGGGCTCGGCGACCGGGTCGGGGTGGTTGCCCACAACCGGCTGCTCGACCGCGAGACGATCGAGATCGTGCGGCGCCGAACTCCGGTCTTGTTCACCTGGGCGGTCGACACCCTCGAGCGCGGTCGACGGCTGGTGGACGAGGGGGTGGTGGGCCTCATCGTCGACGAGCTCGATATCGAGTGGGCAGATCTCCAAGTGGCGGATAACGACGTTAGTCCGCTATTCTAAAGATACCGGTGCGGACGTTTCGTGGCCGCCCTCGTCCATCGAAGACCGACGCTCTGAGTTCCTTTCACGCTTCGCCGCAACTGACGCTCCCCAACCTGCGCGACACCATTCGCCACGCCGTACCGAACATGGTCGAAGGCAAGGTGATCCCGGTGGTGCTTTTCGTGATCCTGCTGCAGGTTGCGGGAACCGCTCCGGCGCTGATCGGCACGTTGATCTTTTCGTTCGGGGCGCTGGCTCGGCGCCGGCTCCGCCGCGAGGAGGTCACCGGCATCCTGATCCTGACGACCGTCGGTCTCCTGGCCAGGACCGTTGCGGCACTGGCCACCGGGAGTCTTCTCGTCTACTTTCTGCAACCCACCATCACCACTGCGCTGGTCGGGCTCACCTTCGCCGCATCCGTCGTCGTCGGCCGACCCCTGGCCGAACGGTTGATGGCCGACGTCTGCCCGGTCGACGACGAAACCCGGGCCCACCCGGACTTGCGGCGCTTTCTTGCCCATCTCTCGCTGTGGTGGGCGTTCACCAGTGCGGTGAACTTCTCCATCACGCTCTGGGTGCTACTGAATCATTCCCCGACGACCTTCGTTCTGGTCAAATCGGTTCTCGGCCCCCTGACAACGACGGCAACCCTCGCAGTCGGATTCGTTTGGTTTCGGGCCGTCATGGCCCGCTCCGGGACCCAGGTCGTCTTCGCCCCGGCCAACCGATCGGGCCGCCTGAGCCGACGGTAGTACCGGCGGCCGGCGCGAAAGCCGCTACGGCTCGGCGTCCAGGAACCCGGTGAGAAACGAGGCGATGTTCTCGGTGAGAGCGTCGCAGAGGTAGCCGCCCTCCTGGACCAGCACCGTGGGCAGGCCGAGTTCGGCGATGGCTCGACCGATACGGGAGAAACCGGGGGTGGTGACCCGCAGACCTCGAAGCGGATCGTCCTCGGCTGTGTCGAGGCCGAGGGCGACGACCAGTGCGCCGGGGGCGAAATCCTGAATGCGGCTGCGGGCGACGTCGACCGCGTCGAGGAACGCGGCGTCCCCCGAGCCTTCGGCCAGCGGGATGTTGAGGTTGTAGCCCTCGCCCTCATCGAGCCCGGTCTGATCGGCGTAGCCCCAGAAGAACGGGTAGTAGTCGGTGGGGTCGCGGTGGAGCGAGACGGTCAACACATCGGACCGGCGGTAGAAGATGTCCTGGGTACCGTTTCCGTGATGGACATCGACGTCGAGGACGGCAACCCGATCATGGTGGCCGCAGAGCCAGTGGGCGGCGATCGCGGAGTTGTTGAGAAAGCAGAACCCGCCCGCCATATCGGCGAATGCATGGTGACCGGATGGACGGCAGAGCCCGTAGGCGAACCGATCACCGCCTGCGACGGCTGCGGCCGCCGACACCGCTGAGTTGACCGAGGCCAGCGCCGCCCAATAGGTGTGGGGACCGATAGGGCAGGCGGTGTCGGTCATGTGCCACCCGGCCCGACCCACGATGCCACTCGGATAGCCGACCGGATCCCGTGACGGATGAATATTGGCCACGACCTCGCCGGCCTTCGACCCGGGCAGCACCGACCACTCACGATAGGCATCTTGAAGAAAGTCCAGATAGCGGGCGGTGTGGACCGCAGCCACCG